>CAZFRR010000084.1:0-6975 GCA_964521405.1 uncultured Streptomycetaceae bacterium
GGATGCCATTGCATGGCAATTGAACACCAGACCACGCAAGTCGATGGGTTTCCGGTGTCCCGCTGAGTTGTTCACCCCGGACGCTTTCGATTTTAAGCAGCATCACGCTGCGCTTTTTGCACTTGGTCATTGAAACCGCCCCCTCTAAGAGCTAAACGCCAAACGCTAAATGCCAATCGCTAACCGCCGTCTTTCTCCTGCTTGTTGATGAGAGAGATCACGTCCTCGAAGTCGAGGCCTTCCTTCTTCAGGGTCGGCGTGACCTCCTGGCAATCCAGGATCTCGCAATCGCGGTAAATCTGCCCGATCTTGCGCTCGGCTTCGGCGCGGTCGTTCGCCAGCACCAGCAGGTTTTCCACCATGCTGCCGCTGCGGGTCCTGATCTTGAATCCGTATTTGTTCATCTTCCAGTCGGTTCCCTGGGAGCCTGAGAAGCACCCCCACCCTGGCCCTCCCCCTCAGGGGGAGGAAAGGGAGGGGGTGGTTGATTCCCTCATCCTTTCGATTCAAGCGCTGTCGGGTCTGAAGGATTTCTGATAGCGCTTGAATTGCTGCACGTAGTGATCGGCGAATGAATTGATGTTCTGAATTTCCTCGGGGGAGAGGCTCCGCACGATCTTGCCAGGGGAGCCCATCACCAGCGAGCCATCCGGGATCTCCTTCCTCTCGGCGATCAGCGAATTGGCGCCGATCAGGCAGTTTCTCCCGATTTTCGCGCCGTTCAGGATCACGCTCTTGATGCCGATCAGGCTGCCGTCGCCGATGGTGCAGCCGTGCAGCATCGACAGGTGACCCACACTGACTCCCTTACCCAGGGTTACCGGGAAACCGGCGTCCACGTGCACGACGCAGCCGTCCTGCAGCTGGGAGTTCTCGCCGAGGGTGATGGTGTCGTTGTCGCCGCGCACGACGCAGCCGAACCACACGCTGACGTTCGGCTCCAGGATCACCGAGCCGATGACGGTGGCGTTCGGTGCGATCCAGTGGTCGCCCTTGCAGACGACCTTGCGGTCTTCGAAAAAGTATTTCATTGCTGAATCAAACCGCCGGGGCGCAGAGAAAAAACAACAATTGAACCGCCAAGGCCGCCAAGAAAACTGACACAACAATCGAACCACTGAGCCCGCGGAGAGAAGCGAGTCAGTGCCGTCGCTCTTGTTCTATCCCTGCATGGCAGCGGTTCCATTCTCGATTGCTTGGCGCTCTTGGCGGGCTTGGCGGTTAAATTAATTTCTTGCTTCTCTCCGCGTCTCTGCGGTAAATGATCTTCTACAACAGCGGCACGATCAGCAGCGCCACGATGTTGATGATCTTGATGAGCGGGTTCACCGCCGGGCCGGCGGTGTCCTTGTAGGGGTCGCCCACGGTGTCGCCGGTCACCGCCGCCTTGTGCGCATCGGAGCCCTTGCCGCCGTGGTTGCCGTCCTCGATGTACTTCTTGGCGTTATCCCATGCGCCGCCGCCGGTCGTCATCGAGATCGCGACAAAGAGGCCGGTCACGATCGTGCCCATCAGCACGCCGCCCAGCGCCTTCACGCCCGCTCCCGGTCCCATCAGCCAGTTCATGCCGAACGCCACCACCACCGGCACCAGCACCGGCAGCAGCGACGGGATCATCATCTCCTTGATGGCGGAGCGGGTGAGCATGTCCACCGCGCGCGAGTAATCGGGCTTGGCCGTGCCTTCCATGATGCCCTTGATCTCCTTGAACTGCCGGCGCACTTCCACCACCACCGAGCCGGCAGCGCGGCCCACGGCTTCCATTGCCATGGCGCCGAAGAGGTAGGGCACCAGGCCGCCGATGAAAAGTCCGATCACCACCGCGGGATCCGAGAGGCTGAAATCCACCGCCTTGCCCGCGGCCTCGAGGGCGTGCGTGTAGTCGGCGAACAGCACCAGCGCGGCGAGGCCCGCCGAGCCGATCGCGTAGCCCTTGGTCACCGCCTTGGTGGTGTTGCCCACGGCGTCGAGCGGGTCGGTGATGGCGCGCACTTCCTTGGGCAGGTTCGCCATCTCGGCGATGCCGCCCGCGTTGTCGGTGATCGGCCCGTAGGCATCGAGCGCGACGATGATGCCGGTCATGGAGAGCATCCCGGTGGCGGCGATCGCGAGCCCGTAGAGCCCGGCCATCTGATATGCGGCGTAGATGCTCGCGCACACCGCGATCACCGGCCAGGCGGTCGAGCGCATCGACACGCCGAGGCCGGCGATGATGTTGGTCGCATGGCCGGTCGTGGAAGCCGCGGCGATGTGACGCACCGGGGCGTACTCGGTGGCGGTGTAGTACTCGGTGATCACCACCATGAGGGCGGTGAGGACCAGGCCCACCAGCGAGGCGCCCAGCAGCTTCAGGGGCGTGAGTTCAGGGTACTGGTCGGCGATCCCGCCCATCATCCAGTAGGTGACGAGCGCGAAGCCGGCAGCGGAGATGACCCCCGACATGACGAGGCCCCGGTACAGCGCATTCATGATCTTGCCGCCGGGCCGGGCTTTTACGAAGTAGCAGCCGATGATAGAGGCGATGATGGAGACGCCGCCCAGCGCCAGCGGGTAGGCGACCGCGAGCGGCGCGATCTCCGGCTTGGAGAGGAGCAGCGCTCCCAGCAGCATGGTGGCGATGATGGTCACGGCGTAGGTTTCAAAGAGGTCCGCCGCCATGCCGGCGCAGTCGCCGACGTTGTCGCCCACGTTGTCGGCGATGACGGCCGGGTTGCGCGGATCGTCTTCGGGAATGCCGGCTTCCACCTTGCCCACCAGATCGGCGCCAACGTCCGCGCCCTTGGTGAAGATGCCGCCGCCGAGACGCGCGAAGATCGAGATCAGCGAGCCGCCGAAGGCGAGCCCGATCAGCGGATGCAGGATGTCCTTGATCGAGGCGCCGTGCGGCGCCGATTCATGCAGGATCCAGAAGAAACCGGTCACGCCGAGCAGCCCCAGGCCCACCACCAGCATGCCGGTGATGGCGCCGCCGCGGAAGGCGATGGTGAGCGCTTCGTTCAGGCCCTTGCGCGCCGCTTCCGCCGTGCGCACGTTGGCGCGCACCGAGACGTTCATGCCGATGTAGCCGGTGAGGCCGGAGAGCAACGCGCCGACCGCGAAACCGATGGCTGTCGACCAGGACTTGAGCACCACGCCGATGATCACGAACAGGATGATCCCGACGATGGCTATCGTCTTGTACTGGCGGTTCAGGTAGGCGCCCGCGCCCTGCTGGATGGCGGCGGCGATCTCCTGCATGCGCGCGTTGCCCGCGGGCTGGGCGAGGATCCACCGGATCGAGGCGGCGCCGTAGACGAGCGCGATGATCGAGCAGATCAGAGCGAACAACAATCCGTATGACATGACGACTCCCTTTGATAAAACGTTATTCAGCCGCAGATAAACGCAGATGAATATAAAAATACGAACAGAACATGCAGCCTTCAAAAGACTCGCCGGACAATTCCGGCCAGAGTCCTGCAATTCGGGTGGTTGTGCTTCTTGTCTATCGATTGTATCTGCGTTTATCTGCGTTTATCTGCGGTTTCAATTCAGATCTTGAAAGCAGCGAGCTTCTTCGGCACCGCGATGTTCTTCAGCTTCACGTAGTCCGGCAGCCCGTTGCGGTACGGCGGGTAGTCCTCGCCCTGCACCAGCGGGGCCAGGTAGTCGCGGCATTTCGCCGTGATGTGAAAGCCGTCCGCGGTGATGAAATCGCGCGGCATCATCTTCTCCGCGTTGGCGACGTCCTTCAGTTGCGCCACGCCGATCATCCAGCGGTACGGCTTGCTCGATTTCCTGACGATGACCGGCATGACGCCGCTCGCCCCCTTCACCGCCAGCTCCACGGCGGCCTTGCCCACCGCGTAGGACTGCAGGACGTCGGTCTTCGAGGCGATGTGGCGGGCCGAGCGCTGCAGGTAGTCGGCCACCGCCCAGTGGTATTTGTGCTTGAGCTTGTCCTTGACCAGCTGCGCCAGCAGCGGCGCAACGCCGCCCAGCTGGGCATGGCCGAACGCGTCGCGCAGCCCGGACTCGGACAGGAACTTGCCGTCGGGCCAGCGCACGCCCTCGGAGACGCCGACGGCGCAGTAGCCGTATTGCCGCACGCTCTCGTCCACCTTGGCGAGGAAGCGATCCTGGTCGAAGGGGATTTCCGGGAACAGCAGGATATGGGGCGCTTCGCCTTCCTTCTCCTGGGCGAGCCCGCAGGCCGCCGTGATCCAGCCCGCGTGCCGTCCCATTACCTCGAGTATGAAGACGCGGGTCGAGGTGCGGGCCATGGAGGCGACGTCATAGCCCGCCTCGCGGATGCTGGTGGCGACGTACTTGGCGACCGAGCCGAAGCCGGGGCAGGTGTCGGTGATCGCGAGATCGTTGTCCACGGTCTTCGGCACGCCGATGCAGGCGAGCGGGTAGCCCAGCTTTTGCGCGACCTGCGACACCTTGTAGGAGGTGTCCGCGGAATCGTTGCCGCCGTTGTAGAAGAAATAGCCGATGTCGTGCGCCTTGAAGACTTCGATCAGCCGCTCGTACTGGGCGCGCGATTCCTCCAGACCCTTCAGCTTGTAGCGGCAGGAGCCGAAGGCTCCGCCGGGGGTATGGCGCAACGCCCGGATCGCCGCCGCCGGTTCCTTCGAGGTGTCGATCAAGTCCTCGGTCAGCGCGCCGATGATGCCGTCACGCCCGGCATAGACCTTGCCAATGCTCCCCCCGTGCCGGCGCGCGGTCTCGATGACGGCGCAGGCGGTGGTGTTGATGGTGGCGGTGACGCCCCCGGACTGGGCGTAAAAGGCGTTTTTCTTCGTCATACAACTAACAGGCAGCCACAGAGTTCACGCAGGGGAAGCTAACTTCAGGAAGCGCGGATTTTACCATTAACAGAAGGCCTTGCGCCGTACCTGTTCCAGCGTGAAAGTGCTTGCCGTGGTGCTCTTAGGTCTTGTCGGTATCCGCGTTCATCGGCGGTTGCATTCAAGGCTTATTCGCAGCGAGCGCGGCGAACAACCGCTGCCGGCATTCCTCGACCTTGCCGGTGCCCTGCACGCGGATATGGCGCGGGGCCCGCGCTTCACCGCTGGCCGCCCACTTCGCGTAATAGTCGATCAGCGGCTTGGTCTGCGCGTGGTAGATGGTGATGCGCTGCCGGACCGTTTCTTCCTTGTCATCGGGGCGCTGCACCAGGTCCTCGCCGGTGGCGTCGTCCTTGCCTGGCACCTTCGGCGGATTGAACTCGATGTGATAGCTGCGGCCGGAGGCGGGATGCACGCGCCGCCCGCTCATGCGCCGCAGGATCTCGTCGTCTTTCACGTCGATTTCGACCACGTAATCGATGTCGATCCCGGCGTGGCGCAGTGCGTCGGCCTGGGGAATGGTGCGGGGGAAGCCGTCGACGATGAAGCCGCTGGCGCAATCCGGCTCCCGGACGCGCTGCTTCACGAGCTCGATCACGATCCCGTCCGGGACCAGCGCGCCGCGATCCATGTGCTGCTTCGCTTCCCTGCCCATCGGCGTGGCGTTCTTGATCGCCGCGCGCAGCATGTCGCCGGTCGAGATCTGCGGGATCTTGAATTTTTCGATCAGGAACTGGGCTTGCGTGCCCTTGCCGGCACCCGGCATGCCGAGCAGTATTATTTTCATGATTTTCTCAACGGCGTCTGGCAGCGAAATGTATCACCGATGCCATGAGCGCGACAACGCGGCCGCGGGCGCTCATCGATAATCGCGGATGAGCCGCTTCAGGTCGGCGGGGGTATCCACGCCGGGATGCGGCGCCAAGCGCGTGACGATGCAGTGGATGCGGCAGCCGTGGGCGAGCGCGCGCAACTGCTCGAGCGCCTCGAAGCGTTCGATCGCGACGGGTTTCATCCGGGTGAAGGCGCGCAGGAAAGCGGTGCGATAGGCGTAGATGCCGAGGTGGCGGTAGGCGGGCAGCCCGGGCGGCAGGCGGAAGAGGCCGCGCTTGAAGTCATCACGCGCCCAGGGAATGGGGGCGCGGCTGAAATACAGCGCATAACCCTCGCGATCCAGCGCGACCTTCACCACGTTGGGGTTGCCGAATTCCCGCGCGTTGCGTATCGGGTGACAAGCGGTTGCCATGACCGCCGCGCTGTGACGGGCGAGGTCAACGGCCACCCGCCGCACCAGCGCCGGTTCGATCAGCGGCTCGTCGCCTTGCACATTGACGACGATGCGGGTCCCGGGATAACGGCGCTTCGCGACGACCTCCGCGATACGGTCGGTTCCCGAGGCATGGCTCTGCTTAGTCATGACGGCTTCGAAACCGTGTTTCTCGGCCGCGCGCGCGATTCCGGCATGATCGGTGGCGACCAGCACCTCGTCGGCGCCGCTGGCGCGGGCGCGCTCCGCCACGCGTACCACCATCGGCTTGCCGCGCACGTCCGCGAGCGGCTTGCCGGGAAAGCGCGTGGAGGCGTAGCGGGCGGGAATGATTACAGAGAACTTCAAAGGAGTGATTCGTTCCTCGTCTCTCGTTAGCCGATTCCCGCAATTCGGGCTTGTTCTGAACAACAGAAACGAGAAACGAGAAACGAGAAACGAGTCACGCGCGTCAAACTTCCTCCTCTGGAGGAAGTTTCCTGGCCTCGTCCTCGAGCATCACCGGGATGTCGTCATTGACCGGGTAGGCGAGGCGGCAGGGCTTGCAGATGAGCTCGGCCTGGGGCTTCTTGTACAGCAGCGGGCCCTTGCACAGCGGGCACACCAGAATCTCGAGCAGCTTGCCGTCCATGGTATTTCTTAAAAAATAGACAGGATTAACAGGATTAAACAAGATTAACAGGACACGACACTAAACCAAGATGATTCTTGAATTGAACGGCTGGTTCTAATCTTGGCGCGCTCAAAAACCAAGTGCAACATTTCTCGGAGAGAATGTTGCATGGGAAAAAACTACAGACAGTTGAGTATTGAAGAACGAACGATGATCCAGACCCAGTTGCAGATGGGAATCAAACCGGCGGCGATTGCCGTGGG
>CAZFRR010000085.1:0-114815 GCA_964521405.1 uncultured Streptomycetaceae bacterium
GATGCGCGAGCCCCTGACCGAGGAGACGCCCAGCACGATGCGCCCGTCGTCGAGCAGCAGCGTGTCACCCGGGCGGACATCGTTGGGCAGCTTCCGGTAGTCGAGTCCGACCGTATGCTGGTCGCCCAGCGCGCATTCGGCGTCGAGCACGAACCTCGCGCCCGCCGCGAGCGAGATCTTGCCGTCCCTGAAGCGCCCGATGCGGATCTTCGGGCCCTGCAGATCCACCAGCACGCCGACCGCGCGCCCCGCTTTGCGCGCGAGCGAGCGCACCAGCGCCACGCGCTTCGCGTGCTCGGCGGCGGTGCCGTGGGAAAAATTCATGCGCACCACGTCGAGCCCGGCCTCGATCATGCGCGCGAGCGTTTTCGGGTCGCTCGAGGCGGGTCCGAGCGTGGCGACGATCTTGGTCCTGCGCGGCATTATTCTGTTCCGAGTTCAATGTTCCAGGTCCAGGTTCCAGGCTCTATGTTCCCTGTTCCGGACCCCTGACTTGGAAGCGTAACAGACTATCGCGGCGCGGTTAACCTTGAACCTTGAACATGGAACCTTGAACAGCAGCGCTAGCCAGCGGCGCGCTGCTCAAGTACGGCGACAGCGGGCAGCTTCTTGCCTTCGAGAAACTCGAGGAACGCGCCGCCGCCGGTGGAGATGTAGGAAATCCTGTCGGCGATGCCGTATTTCGCCACCGCGGCCAGCGTGTCGCCGCCGCCGGCAATGGAAAACGCCTTTGAGGCTGCGATGGCCAGGGCGATGGTTTTCGTGCCCCCGGCGAACTGGTCAAACTCGAACACGCCGACCGGGCCGTTCCAGACGATGGTGCCCGCTGTCGCGATCAGGCCGGCCAGCGCCTGCGCGGTTTGCGGGCCGATGTCGAGGATCATGTCGTCGGGCCGGACTTCGGTGGCAGCGACGCGGTTCGCGCGCGCCAGCACGGAAAGATCGTTGGCCACCACCACGTCCACCGGCAGCGGGACCTGCGCGCCGCGCGCCTTCATCATGTCGATGATGGCGTGCGCTTCGTCCACCAGCGCCGGCTCGGCGAGCGATTTGCCGATGCGCATCCCCGCGGCGAGCATGAAGGTATTGGCGATGCCGCCGCCGACGATCAGCTGGTCCACCTTCGCGGCGAGGGACTTCAGGATGGTGAGCTTGGTGGAAACCTTGGAGCCGGCGACGATCGCCACCAGCGGCCGCGCGGGATTGTGGAGCGCGTGCCCCAGCGCGTCGAGCTCGGCCGCCATCAGCGGGCCGGCGCAGGCAACCGGTGCGAACTTCGCCAATCCGTGAGTGGTTGCCTCGGCGCGATGCGCGGTGCCGAATGCGTCGTTGACATAGATGTCGCACAGAGCCGCCATCCTGCGGGCGAGCGCGTCGTCGTTTTTCTTCTCTCCCTTGTTGACCCGGCAGTTCTCCAGCATCACCACTTCGCCCGGCTTCACCTCGAATTTGCCGTCCACCCAGTTCGCCACCAGCGGTACCGGGCGGCCGAGCATCTCTGCGAGGCGCTTTGCGATCGGCGCGAGCGAATCTCCGGGCTCCAGCTTGCCTTCGGTGGGGCGCCCCAGGTGCGAGGTCACCATCACCGCGGCGCCGTTCTTCAGCGCGTGCTCGATGCCGGGAAGGGAAGCGCGGATGCGCGTGTCCTCGGTGATGTTGCCGGCGTCGTCCTGCGGAACGTTGAGATCGGCGCGGATGAATACGCGTTTGCCGGCGAGCGGCAGGTCAGTCAGGCGCAGATACGTCATTTCTTCGCCGCGACCCGGACCATTTCCAGCACCTTGCACGAATATCCCCACTCGTTGTCGTACCACGCGACGACTTTGACGAAGGTGGAATCGAGCGCAATGCCGGCTTCTGCGTCGAACACCGAGGTGCAGATTTCGTCCCGGAAATCGGTGGAAACGACCTTCTCTTCGGTGTAACCGAGTATGCCTTTCAATGCGCCGGCGGACTGCGCCTTCATCTCGGCGCAGATTTCCTGGTAGGTGGCGGGCTTGCCGAGTTCAACCGTCAGGTCGACGACCGAGACATCCGAGGTCGGAACGCGGAACGCCATTCCGGTCAGCTTCTTGTTGAGTTCCGGAATCACCACGCCCACCGCTTTCGCCGCGCCCGTGGACGAGGGAATAATGTTCTCGAGTATGCCGCGCCCGCCGCGCCAGTCCTTGCCGGAGGGGCCGTCGACGGTTTTCTGCGTCGCCGTTGCGGCATGCACCGTCGTCATCAGGCCGCGCTTGATGCCCCACTTGTCGTTCAGCACTTTCGCCACCGGGGCGAGGCAGTTGGTGGTGCAGGATGCGTTGGAGATAATCGCCTGCCCGGCGTAGGTCTTGTCATTCACGCCGAAGACGAACATCGGTGTATCGTCCTTCGACGGCGCCGACATGATGACTTTCTTCGCGCCTGCCGCGATGTGCTTCTGGCACGAGGCTTTATCGAGAAAGAGGCCGGTGGATTCCACCACCACTTCCGCGCCCACTTCGCTCCACTTGAGTTCGGCCGGGTCCTTGACCTGGGTCAGCCGGATGCGCTTGCCGTTGACCAGCAGGGTGTTGCCGTCGACGCCGATATCGCCCTTGAAGCGGCCGTGAACGGAATCGTGCTTCAGCATGTAAGCCAGGTAATCGGGCTCGAGCAGGTCGTTGATGCCGACGATCTCGATATCCGGGAAATGCTGTATTGCCGCGCGAAACACCATGCGACCGATGCGACCAAACCCGTTGATGCCGACCTTGATAGTCATCCTCTTCTCCAGATTATTTTTACAGTATCCCTTTGACCGCCGCCGCGACCTTCTCCGGCGTGAAGCCAAAATGCTTGAAGAGTTCTCCACCGGGCGCCGATTCGCCGAAGCGGTCGATGCCCACGACCGCGCCTTCCAGGCCCACGTATTTTCGCCAGTAGTCGGTGACACCCGCTTCCACTGCCACGCGCGGCACGCCCCGCGTCAGCACGGCTGCGCGGTAGGCGGCGTCCTGGCGGTCGAACACGCTGGTCGATGGCATGGACACGACGCGCACCGCGATGCCCTCGTCCGCCAGCAGTTTCTGCGCTTCCAGCGCGATGCCCGTTTCGGAACCGGTGGCGATCACGATCGCGCGCGCGGTCCCGCCCGCCGCCTCGGAAATCACGTAGCCGCCGCGCGCAATGGCGGAAACCTGTTCGGCTCCACGCTTCACGAAGGGCAGGTTCTGGCGCGTGAGAACGAGGCTGGTCGGCCCATCCCTGCGCCCGATTGCGGCCGTCCACGCGGCTGCCGTCTCCAGCGTGTCGCAGGGCCGCCAGACGTCCATGCCGGGCATCAGCCGCAGGCTCGCCACCTGCTCGACCGGCTGGTGCGTGGGCCCGTCCTCGCCGAGACCGATCGAATCGTGCGTGAAGACGTAGATCACGCGCTGTTTCATCAACGCCGCCAGGCGCAGCGCATTGCGCGCGTAGTCGGAGAACACCAGGAAGGTGCCGCCGTAGGGGATGAAGCCGCCGTGCAGCGCGAGGCCGTTCATCACCGCGCACATGCCGAACTCGCGCACGCCGTAGAACACGTAATTGCCGCCACCTTCCGGCCCGATCACCTTGGAGCTTTTCACCATCGTCAGGTTGGAGCCGGCGAGATCGGCCGAGCCGCCGAGGAGTTCCGGCAGCCATGACGCGAGCGCTTCGAGCGCGTTCTGCGAGGCCTTGCGCGTCGCAAGGGTTTCGGCCTTCGCATCGGCTTCCTTCAGGAGCGCATCCGCGCGCGCGGTGAAATCAGCTGGCAGCTCCCCCGCCATGCGGCGGCGGAAGGTCGCGGCTTCCTGCGGATACTGGGCCTCGTAGGCGGCAAACAGTTTTTTCCAGCGCCTCTCGGCGCTGGCGCCGCGCCGCTTCGCGTCCCAGCCATCGTATACCGACTTGGGGATCTCGAACGGCGGGTGGTTCCAGCCGATCGCCTCGCGGGTGGCGGCGACCTCCTTCTCGCCCAGCGGCGCGCCGTGCGCGGCGCCGGTGTTGGCCTTGGTGGGCGCGCCCTTGGCGATCACAGTCTTCGCGCAAATCAGCGTCGGGCGCGATTTCTCGCGCTTCCCCTTCTTCAGCGCCCGGTTGACCGCCTCGACGTCGTGGCCATCCACGTTGGGGATCACCTGCCAGCCGTAGCCTTCGAAGCGGCGCTTCACGTCATCGGTGTACCACTGGCGGATGTTGCCCTTCTCGGAATCGATCGAGATGCCGTTGTCGTCGTAGATCGCGATCAGCTTGCCGAGCGCGAGCGTGCCGGCGAGGGAGCACGCCTCGTGCGAGACGCCTTCCATCAGGCAGCCGTCGCCCAGGAAGACGTAGGTATGGTGATCGACGATCTCGAGCCCGGGCCGGTTGAACTCGGCGGCGAGCAGTCGTTCCGCAAGCGCCATGCCCACCGCGTTGGCGATGCCCTGGCCGAGTGGTCCGGTGGTGGTCTCGACACCGGGCGCACAGCCGTACTCCGGGTGGCCGGGCGTCTTCGAGTGCAGTTGCCGGAAGCGCTTCAGATCATCGAGCGTGAGATCGTAGCCCGTCAGATGCAGCGCGGCGTAGAGCAGCATCGAGCCGTGACCGTTGGATAGCACGAAACGGTCGCGGTTGGCCCAGGCGGGATTGACGGGGTTGTGCCGGAGATGGTCGTTCCACAGCACTTCCGCGATCTCCGCCATGCCCATCGGCATGCCGGGGTGTCCGGAGTTTGCCTGTTGTACAGCATCCATCGCCAACGCGCGTATCGCGTTGGCCAGCTCGACACGGGCGTTCATTTCGGGGGTTCCTTGCGAGGGGCGGAAAGTGCGCCAATTATAAACGGGCGCAACGAACTGCGGTGCGGCGGCCGTGGGTATTTACTGCGGTTCGTCGTTTTCGGTCTTGCGGGAGAGCCGGATGCCGAGCTGCTTCAGCTTGCGGTAGAGGTGCGTGCGCTCGAGCCCGACGGCCTCCGCCACGCGGCTGATGTTACCCCCTTCGCGCGCGATGTGATGCTCGAAATAGGCGCGCTCGAAAGCGTCGCGGGCGTCGCGCAGCGGCAGGTCGAGGGAGAGATTGTGGGTGGCCGGCTGGGCCGCGTTCGGCTGTGGCAGCGCGCGGTTGACCTCTTCCACCGGGATCTGCTCGGCGGGGCAGGTCAGCGCCAGCGTGCGCACCACGCTCTCGAGCTGCGCGAGATTGCCCGGCCAGTCGTAATTACGCAGCACATTCAACGCCGCGGTGGTGAACTGGCGCGGTGGCGTCTCCTTCGCTTCCACCATGCGCGAGAGCGTCAGGTTGGCGATGTCGGGCACGTCTTCGCGGTGCTCGCGCAGGCTCGGCACCCGGATCGTGGTCGCCGCCAGCAGGCTGTAGAGCCGGCTGTCGAATGCTCCCTGCGCCACCCGCTCCGCCAGGTCGGCGCTTGCGCCGCTGATCAGCCGCACGTTGTAGCGCTCGAGCTTGGTGACCGCGAGGAGCAGCCCTTTCTGCTCGATCCGGGTGAGGTCCGCGACCTCGCGCAGGAATAGCGTCCCCTCTCGCGCCTGGCCGAGAAGATCGAGCGGCGCCTCGACCAGGGCGGAATGGCTGTCCGGCGAGACCCACGGCGTGTTGCGCTGGTGCAGGAAGCGCGCGGCGAGCTCCAGGCCGCAGCCGGGCTCGCCGGTGAGGAGCAGCGGCGTGCGCAGCGCCATGACCCGCTCGAGGCGCTGCTTCAACTCCATCACCAGCGGCGCGCGTCCCAGGCTCGCCAGCGACAGCGCCGATTGCGCCTGCTCGCCGCCCTGCTTCAATGCGCGCCCGACGGTGGCAAGGAGCTTCTGCAGCGCGATCGGCTTCTCGAGGAAATCGTAGGCGCCGATGCGAGTCGCTTCGACCGCGGTGTCGATGGTGCCGTGACCCGACATCATCACCACCGGCATGGTGAGCAGCCCGGCGGTGGCCCATTCCCTCAACAGCGTGATGCCATCGGTGTCCGGCATCCAGATGTCGAGCAACACGAGATCGGGCCGCGCCTGGCCGCGGAAAGTGCGCGCGGCGGCGGCGTTTTCCGCGAGGCGCACCTGATAGCCCTCGTCGGAGAGGATCTCCGAGAGCAATTCACGAATGCCGATTTCGTCGTCTACGACCAGGATGTGATGCATAAGCGGAGAGTTCGCATGCTGATTTTACACCTGCACCCGCGCCGCAGGACGGCGCGCGATGTCCTGCGCTGCTGCCGGCAGCTGAATGGTGACGCGCGCGCCGCGTGGCGCTACGTTGGCAAGGGTCGCCGTGCCGCCATGCTCCTCGACGATCTTCTTGACGATCGCGAGCCCGAGCCCGGTGCCCCTGGGCTTGGTGGTGACATAGGGTTCGAATGCCCGCCGGATCACGTTCTCGGGAAAGCCGCAGCCGTTGTCAGCGACCGTGAGCCGCACCATGCCCGCCTCGGCGCTGCTCGCGATGGTGATGTGCGGCTCCGTGGTATCGGCCAGCGCATCCTGGGCGTTCTGCATCAGGTTATGAATGACCTGTCGCAGTTGCGCCGCATCGCCCACCACCTGCGGCAACGCCGCAGTGAGATCGAGCCGCACGGCCCTACCCAGCGAGGCCTCGTAGAGCGTGAGTACTTCGCGCGTCAGCTCGTTCAGATCGAGCTCGCGCATCGAGGGCTCGGGCGTGCGCGCGTACTGGCTGAAGGCGTCCACCATGTTCTTCAGCGCCGCGACCTGGTTGACGATGGTCTGCGTCGAGCGCGTCAGCACCTCGGCGTCGGCATCCGCGAGCTTGCCGGCGAGTTTCACCTGCAGCCGTTCCGCGGAGAGTTGAATCGGGGTCAACGGGTTGCGAATCTCGTGCGCGAGACGCCGCGCGACCTCGGCCCACGCCGCCGTGCGCTGCGCCTCCGCGAGGTGCGTGATGTCGTCGAACACCACGACGCTGCCGCCTTCGGCGTCCCGCGGCAGACGGGTGCCGCGCAGCAGCAGCAGCTGGGTCCTGCCCTGCACCGTGCGCTCGACCTGCTGTTCCCACTCGTTTCGGTCGACGCGCCCGAACGCCGCCGTAATTTCCTGTCCCAGCTCCGCGACACCGGGAGCCGCCGCCGGCCAGCGCGCCGCCGCCGTGCCGAGCAACGGCGTGAAATCGATGTTGAGTATCGTGCCTGCGCTGTGATTGGCGGCGCGGAGATTCAGCTCTTCGTCGAACGCCAGCACGCCGGCGGACAGGTTGGCAAGCAGGCTCTCGAGGTAGGCCTTGGCCTGGGTGAGCGCCGCCTGATGGCGCTCGGCCTGCGCGCGCGCTTCCGCCAGCTGCATCGTCATCCGGTTGAAGGACTGGGTAAGCACGCCGATCTCGTCGTTCGAGACCACCGCCGCGCGCTGGCTGAAGTCCCCGCCCGCCACCGCCCGCGTGCCTTCCACCAGCGCGCCGATGGGCGCTGACAAGCGGTCCGAGAGCACGAACGCGAGAGCCACCGCCGACAGCAGCGCGAGCAGCAGCGTTAACGTGAGCGTGACGCCGTAGAGGCGCTTCAACCCCCGCCGCGACAAGGTCAGCTCCTGATACTCGCGATAGCCGGATTGCACCGTCTCGGCGTCCTGCGCGAGCTGCTTGGGCACCGGCTGCAGCAACTGCAGCACGCGCAATTCTTCGGTGAGGCTGGTCACGGGCGCCGGCACCAGCACCAGGGTTCGCAGGTAGAGCCCCTTGTCGGGAAGCGATTCGACCGCGCTGTAGGGTTTGCGCGCCCGTATCTGCTGCAACGCGGCAGCGCCGGGAAGTTCGGGCAGCAACCCCACCCGCTCGCTGCCGGAGAAGACGAGCACGCGCCCGCGCTCGCTGAAGAGCGTCGCTTCCTGCACGCCGGCCTGTTCCCGCAGCATGTTCAGCGCGGACGAGTGCTCGGCGGTCGGTCGCGCCGCGAGCAGGTCCGACATGTCGTTGGCCTTGGCCGTCAAGTCCTTCAGCGCGCTTTCGAGTACGTTGCGACCGAGATTGATCCCGCCTTCGAGCGCCTTGTCCACGCGCACCTCGAACCAGGACTCGATCGAGCGCGCCAGGAACTGGACCGACATGCCGTAGATGAGTGCGCCCGGCAGCACTGCCATCAATGCGAACATCAGCACCAGGCGCAGCGTCAATTTCGCGCCGAACACGCCGGCCTTGAGCTTGCGACGAAGGGTGATGAACTGATAGGCGACGAGCGCGGTCAGCAGCAGCGCCACCGCGCCGTTTAAAGCCAGCAGCAGCGGATAGCGCTCCGCAAACGAGGCCGGGTCGGCGCTCGAAGCGGCGAGCAGAAACAATGCCACCGCGACCAGGCTCACGCACAGGATCAGCACGTAGCGCACCACGGCGGCGGACAGCGTGGGCTTGGCTGGCGCAGCGGCGGTGCTCATGGCGATACCGTCCAGCGATGCCAATCGGAGGAAACGCTCCACTCGCGCGATCCCACCGCGCTCACCTGGAACGGGCGCGGCAACTGCGAGGAGTCCAGGCGCATGCGCAGCGAAGCAGTGTAACTCGTGCCCTTGGTGAGCGCGCCGGGTTCGATGATGTCGCGCAGCCGCACCTGGCTCATGAAAGCGAGCGCATCGGACTGCGTGGCGAAATTCTGATAGAGCGAACCGATGCCGACACGATACTGGCGCGTGTAGGCGTTATAGCCCAGGCGATACTGTTGCCGCTTGCTGACGATTTTCTCGTTCAACCAGTACCAGCGCGGACGGATCAACTCGAACTCGAGCGTGAAATAGAGCGGCACTCCCTTGTTGAGCGCGTCTTCCAGGGTATGGGTGAGCGCGATCTCGAACTCGGCCTCGAGAAAATAACCCTCGTCGGCCGCGACCAGAGCCGCTTTCCGGACCTCGATGCCGTCGGCCCGGGCCGGCGCCGCGGCGGTGAAGCCGAGGAGGAGCGCCGCCAGCGCGCCAACAAGCCAGCTATGCCTTCTGCAGGAGCGCGTAGAAGAAGCCGTCATGGCGTTCGTCCGGGAGCAGTTGGCCCGCTGGCAATTGTATGTCGTTGTCGACCGCGGGAAGAATGATGCGCGTCGCGTCCTGATGGCGCTCCAGAAACTGCGCCACCTGATCGCTGTTTTCCTCGCGGAACACGGAGCAGGTCGCGTATAGCAATTTACCACCACTGGCGAGGGTCTGCCACAATGCATCGAGCATGCTGGCCTGCATGCGCGCGAACTGCGCGATATCCGTTTCGCGCCGCAACCACTTGATGTCGGGATGCCGCCGTGCGACGCCCGAAGCGCTGCAAGGAACGTCGGCGAGGATGCGCTCGAACAGCGCTCCGTCCCACCATGACGCCGGCTCGCGCGCATCTCCGCAGATCACGCGCGCCGCAAATCCCAGCCGTCCCAGATTCGCGCGCACCCGCGCCAGCCGACCTTCGTCGCTGTCGAGCGCGGTCAGCGTCGCTTCGGCCAGTTCCAGCACGTGGCCCGTCTTGCCGCCGGGCGCCGCGCAGGCGTCGAGCACGCGCATGCCGTCGTGGATGTCGAGTAGCGGCGCGGCCAGTTGCGCGGCTGCGTCCTGCACCGACACCAGCCCTTCAGCGAGCCCGGGAATGCGCTCGGCAGGCACGGCTTTTTCCAGCAACACCGCCGCCTCGCCGCAGGCCTCGCCCGTGATCCCGTGATTCGCGAGCAGACTCAAATATTCCGCCACGCTCGAACGCCTGCGGTTCACGCGCAGCGCGAGGGGGGGATGGGTATTGTCCGCATCGAGCGCGGCTGCGTAGCGCGCCGGATACTGAGCGCGCAGTTTGTCGATCCACCATTGCGGATGGGAATGGCGCGCGATCTCGCTTCTCTGGATGCGGGCGTCCAAGGCAATCCGCTGGCGAAGAAAATTACGCAGCACCGCGTTGGCCAGCCCTTGCGCGGAAGTCAGTCCGAGCGCCTTGCAGGCACGCACGGCATGATCCACGACGGCATGCGGGGCGGCGCGCGTACGCTCGAGCTGGTAGAGCGCGACCAGCAGCAAGGGCCGCAACCGCGCATCCTTGAGCGGCTTCTCCAGCAGGGCATCGAGCAGCGCTTCGATCCGGCCGAGAAATCGCAGGGTGCCGTAGGCAAGATCCTGCACCGCCGCGCGGCTGCGTGCGTCGAGTTGCCCATGCCGGTGCCAGGCTGCTGCAAACTCGGCATCCAGGCTGCGTCCGGCGAGCACGCCCGCGATGATGGCGGCCGCCAGCCTTTGCACCTCAACCATGAGCGGAACTGAAGCGCGTCCCGCGCGCCAGCTTGAATCCGGACAGGAAGTCCTGCGCCGCAAGCCGCCTGCCGCCCGCGCGCTGCAGCTCGGTGATACGCAGCGCATCCTTGCCGCAAGCCACCACGACGCCGCCCGCTTCCGCCGCGATCACCGTGCCCGGCGCACCGGGTGTTGCCGTGACCACCCGGGCATGCCAGATCTTGAGCGCGGTATCTGCAAACCGGGTCTGAGCGCCCGGCACCGGATCGAAAGCGCGAATCTGGCGCTCGATTTCCGCTGCCGGCTTGCGCCAATCGATATCCGCATCGCCTTTGGCTATGCGCTGCGCGTAAGTAGCGGCCCTGGAATCCTGCGCGCTCGGCACGGGATTCGCGGCCAACGCCTCGAGCAGCAATTTCGCGCCCAGCGTGGCGAGCTTGTCATGCAGCGTGCCAGCCGTGTCCTGCGGCACGATCGCGAGCGCACGCTGCAGCAATATCGGCCCGGTATCGAGGTTCTCGTCCATTTGCATGATGGTCACGCCGGTTTCGACGTCTCCAGCGAGCAGCGCGTGCTGGATCGGTGCGGCGCCACGCCAGCGCGGGAGCAGCGATGCGTGCACGTTGATGCAACCGCGCGCCGGCAGCGTAATGAGCGGGGACGGGAGCATCAGCCCATAAGCGGCCACCACCAGCGCTTCGGGACGGGCTGCTGCGATAGCGCTCTGCGCTGCTGAATCCTTGAGAGTGGAAGGCTGCAGCAGGGGGAGGCCGCGCTCCAGCGCGAGCCGTTTCACCGCAGAGTGGTGGGGTCTCAAGCCGCGGCCGGCCGGCCGGTCCGGCTGGGTGAGAACGAGCGTGACTTCGTGCCTCGCGGCAAGCAAAGCTTCCAGCGAAACTGCGGCAAACTCGGGTGTGCCGGCGAAGACGAGCTTCATCGCGGCCGCCCTGGCTGGAGCCTGGGGAATTTCATGGATAGGCTGCTGAATAATGAGGCCGGGCTGCTTCGCTCACCCGGTGACGCACGGCGGACGGCGCCACAAAATGCCGGCGGCTATCAGAACACCGGCCGCCGGGCTTCCGCCTCGCCCGGGCGCCGTTCCTGCTTCTTCAAACGGGCACGCAGGCGGTTTTGCTTGAGGCGGGAGAGCTTCTCGACAAAGACTTTGCCCTCGAGGTGATCCATTTCATGCTGGATGCACACTGCGAGCAGCCCTTCCGCCTCGAGGGTATAGGGCCGCCCTTCGGCGTCCATCGCGCGCACCGTTACGCGCTCGGCGCGCTGCACTTTTTCATACACTTCCGGCACCGACAGGCAGCCTTCCTCGCGGTCGGCAATGCCGCTGGCGGATAGCAATTCCGGGTTGACGAACACCCGCAACTGGCTGCGATTTTCCGAGATATCGATCACAATGACTCGCAAATGCACGTCTACCTGTGTTGCGGCCAGGCCAACCCCGGGCGCAGCATACATAGTCTCAGACATATCCTTGATTAATTGGCGGATTTCATCGTCAATGCGCTCGACCCGGGCCGCGACTTTGTTCAGCCTCGGGTCCGGGTAGTACAAAATGGGCATTACAGACATAGAAAAGCTTGCTAATTTAATCAGCTAGATGCAGAATTTAAACCAATATCTCGGGCGCAGCTCCGTTGCAAGGGCTGCGCTTCTTAGTCTCTACCGATTGGGGGCGTGCCATGCGTAAGTCAATTATATCCCTGATTTTAATGATGACTCCGTTCCTGCCAGCGCTCGCGGCCGACGCGGGAGCCCTGAAGGAAGACGCCCCGGATCGTTACACTGTCGTCACCGGCGACACCCTGTGGTCCATCTCCGGGCGGTTCCTCAAGGATCCGTGGAAATGGCCCGAAGTGTGGAAGATGAACCAGGAGCAGATCAAGAATCCACACCGCATTTACCCGGGTGACGTGGTCGTGCTCGACCGCTCCGGCCAGCAAGCGCAACTGCGGTTGATCGAGAGCAGCCGCACCGTCAAGCTTTCGCCCAGGACGCGGGTCGAAATGCTCAAGGATGCCGCGGTGCCGACGATTCCGCCATCGGTGATCGAGCCCTTCCTGTCCCGCCCGCTGGTGGTTGGCCCGACTGAACTCGACGACACACCGGTGATACTGGCCCCCCAGGAAAATCGCGTGGCGCTCGGCGCCGGCGACGTGGCCTACGTCACGGGCATCACCCGGGACAAGGGCGCGGTGTGGCAACTGTTCCGCCGCGGCGATGCGTTGATAGACCCGGATACCAACGAGATTCTCGGTTACCTGGCGATCTATCTCGGCGAAGCCCGGGTGCTCAGGTTCGGCGATCAAAGCACCATTGCAATCACCAAGTCGGTGCAGGAGATTTATGTTGGCGACCGCCTGCTGCCCGCCGCCCAGGAACTTCCCACTTTTTCCTACGTGCCGCGCGCACCCACGAAATCGGTGCGTGGCCGCATCGTATCGACCTACGGCAACCTCGGTGAAACCGGGCCGACCGGCATCGTTGCTTTGTCCCGCGGCTCGAAGGATGGCCTCGAGGTGGGGCACGTGCTGGCGATATTCCGCAGCCAGAGCACCGTACAATATGAATTGCGCATGTCCGCGCTCTATGGTCGTGAAGGCCTTGCTGGCAGCGACCGGCCCCGGACTTACTACAACGAGCAATTGACTCCGCGCGATGCGCCGATCTACGAGGGCGGGAAGCCGATTCGCGTAGACGAAATTTCCCAGCTTCCGGACGAGCGCTACGGGCTCGTGATGGTGTTTCGCACCTTCGACCGCGCCGCGTTCGGCCTGGTGATGCAGGCGTCGCGCCCGGTGGCCGTCAACGACGTCGTCATCAATCCCTGATTCCTGCGGGAGGGCCGCCTCCCGCCCGTCACCCTGCCGCGATGCAAGGCGGCGCGTTGCCTTCTCGCCACCGTCAACATGCCGTTCGACCAGGACCTTACCGCCTGGCTCAGGTTGAGTCTTGTCCCGGGCCTGGGTAGCGAGGGCCAGCGCCGGCTTTTGACTGCCTTTGGCGGGCCTGAGAAGGCTCTCGCCGCGAGCCGCGCTGCGCTCGCACGCCAGGTCGGGGAAGTGGTGGCCGCTGCGATCAAGGCGGGCGGCGCAGATGAAGCCATTACTGCTACTACCGCCTGGCTGGAACAACCCGCTAATCACCTCGTGACTTTGGCAGATGCCAGCTACCCCAGGCAGCTTCTGCAGATCCCTGATCCACCTCTGCTGCTCTACGTTAAAGGGCGCGTCGACCTGCTCTCGCGCCCGGCGCTCGCCGTTGTCGGCAGCCGTCACGCAACCGCGCAGGGCCAGGCCAATGCCGAAAGCTTCTCCCGGACGTTTTCCGACGCCGGCTTGACCGTGGTAAGCGGGCTTGCGCTCGGCATCGATGCCGCGGCGCACCGCGGCGGACTGGCCGGCGACTCGAGCAGCGTGGCCGTTCTCGGCACCGGCGCCGACATCGTTTATCCGGCGCGCAATCGGGCCTTGGCGCACGAACTCGCAGCCCGCGGTGCGCTGGTGTCCGAATTTCCACTTGGCACGCGCCCGATGGCCGGCAACTTTCCGCGCCGCAACCGGCTGATCTGCGGCCTGGCGCTGGGTTGCCTGGTGGTGGAAGCGGCGGCGGAAAGCGGATCGCTCATTACAGCGCGGCTCGCCGCCGAGCAGGGCAGGGAAGTCTTCGCCATCCCCGGCTCGATTCACTCGCCGCTCGCCAAAGGCTGTCATGCGCTGATCAAGCAGGGCGCTAAGCTCGTGGAGAGCGCCCGCGATGTCCTGGAGGAGTTGCAACTGCCCACCCCAGCACTCTCGCCCGCTGAGAACGGCACCCTTGCCGATCCGCGTTCACGCGGGCTCCTCGATGCGCTGGGCCACGATCCCTGCGGCGCAGATCTGCTCGCCGCGCGCTGCGGCCTGTCCGCCGCCGAGACCGCCGCGATTCTCACGCAACTCGAGCTCGACGGCCACGTGGCGACGCTCCCGGGCGGCCGGTATCAGCGCATGCATCGCTAGTGTTTTCGGGCTCCCCGCGCGGCGCGGTGCTTGCCTGGACAGTTTTTTGTACTTATCATCTGGCGCTATTTTTGCCACGCCACCCAATTCGACGCCCGCATGGGAAAACAACTGATCATCGCCGAGAAGCCTTCTGTCGCAGCCGACATCGCGCGTGCGCTTGGCGGTTTCACGCGTCACGGCGATTATTTCGAGAGCCGGGACTACGTGCTCTCATCCGCGGTTGGCCACCTGCTCGAGCTGACCGTGCCGCCGGAGCACGACGTCAAGCGCGGCAAATGGTCGTTCGCGCACCTGCCCGTGATCCCGCCGCATTTCGCGCTCGCGCCGATCGAGAGAAGCGAAAGTCGCTTGAATGTGCTGCTGCGCCTGATCAAGCGCAAGGACGTGACGGGGCTCATCAATGCCTGCGACGCCGGCCGCGAAGGCGAACTGATCTTCCGCTACATCGTGCAGCACGCGAAGGCAAAGAAACCCATCCAGCGTTTGTGGTTGCAATCGATGACGCCGGCCTCGGTCCGCGAGGGTTTCGAGGGCCTGCGCCCCGACCGCGAATTGCTGCCGCTGGCCGATGCCGCGAAATGCCGCTCCGAGGCTGACTGGCTAGTCGGCATCAATGGCACGCGCGCCATGACCGCCTTCAACTCCAAGGAAGGCGGGTTCTACCTCACCACGGTAGGACGCGTGCAAACACCGACCCTCGCCATTCTGGTCGAGCGCGAGGAACGCATCCGGGCTTTCAAGTCGCGTGATTACTGGGAAGTGCATGCGAAATTCGGCGCCAAGGCGGGAGAGTACCCCGGCCGCTGGTTCGATCCCGTTTTCAAGAAGGATGACGATGCCGAGCGCAGGGCCGAGCGCCAGTGGAGCGCGGCTGAGGCCGAGGCCATCACGGCTTTCTGCCGCGGCAAGACCGGCACGGTTAACGAGGAAACCAAGCCTGCCACCCAGATCTCGCCGCTGCTGTTCGATTTGACGAGCCTGCAGCGCGAGGCCAACGGCCGCTTCGGCTTTTCGGCCAGAAACACGCTCGGGCTGGCGCAGGTGCTTTATGAAAGACACAAGGTCCTGACCTACCCGCGGACCGATTCGCGCGCACTGCCGGAGGATTACCTCGCCACCGTAAAGAAAGCGATGGGCATGCTGAGCGATCAGCGGGAATACGCCCCGTTTGCCAAGGCCATCCTGAAGAATGGCTGGGTCCGGCCCAACAAGCGCGTGTTCGATAACTCGAAGATCAGCGACCATTTCGCGATCATTCCCACGCTGCAGGCACCCAAGCACCTGAGCGAGCCCGAGCAAAAACTCTATGATCTCGTGGTGCGGCGTTTTCTCGCCGTGTTCCATCCGGCAGCCGAGTACCTGCAGACGACGCGCATCACCGAGGTCGGTGAGCATCGCTTCAAGACCGAGGGCCGCATTCTGCAAACCCCCGGCTGGCTCGCGGTCTACGGCCGCTCGGCGCAGGATGAATCCCAGACGCTGCCCCCCATCTCCGCCGGGGAGCAAGTCGATGTGCTCGAGATCAACGCTGTTGGCAACCAGACCAAGCCGCCGGCGCGCTACTCGGAGGCGACGCTGCTCTCCGCCATGGAAGGCGCCGGCAAGCTGGTCGAGGACGACGAGCTGCGCGCCGCCATGGAGGCAAAGGGCCTGGGCACGGCGGCTACCCGCGCTGCCGTCATCGAAGGGCTGATCCGGGAGGCTTACGTCCACCGCGAAGGGCGGGAGCTGAAGCCTACCTGGAAGGCATTCCGACTGCTCCTCGCCCTGCATCACTTCGGCGTCAACGAGATTACATCGCCGGAACTGACGGGCGACTGGGAGTACAAGCTGAAGCAGATAGAAGCCGGCGAACTCAAGCGCGACGTATTCATGGAACACATCGAGCAGGTGACCCGCGATCTCGTGGAGCGTGTCAGGAACGGAGATATCCCCAACGAGGCCTACGCCACCGTGGAAGCGCCCTGTCCCAAATGTGGCGGTGTGGTGCAGGAAAATTACCGAAAATTCCAGTGCCAGAAATGCGATTTCTCGCTGTGGGTCGTCCTGTCGGGCCGCGAATGGTCGCCGGAGGAAATCGCCGAGCTGTTCCAGAAACGCTTTATCGGGCCTCTCAACGGCTTCCGCAGCCGCATGGGCAAGCCTTTTTCAGCAGGCATCCGGCTGTCCAACGACCTCAAGATCGAGTTCGACTTCGGGCAGGCCCGCCTCGAGGAGGAAGCAGCCAATCCGCCCGATTTCAGCAACCAGGAAAGCCTGGGACCCTGCCCCAAGTGCAGCGCGCGTGTGTTCGAGTACCGCACGGTGTACGTCTGCGAGAAGGCGGTCGGCGCGGAGCGTGCCTGTGATTTCCGCTCAGGCAAGATGATCCTGCAGCAACCCATTGAACCCGCTCAGATGCAGAAGCTGCTGACCTCCGGCCGCACCGATCTTTTTACGCGCTTCATCTCGAAGAAGGGGCGGCCGTTCAAGGCCTACCTGGCCAAGACGGCCGAGGGCAGGGTCGGTTTCGAATTCGAGGCACGCAAACCGAAAGTCGAAAAGCCGGGTGCGCCGCCGCTGGCGAAAGCGACACGCAAGGAACCTGCACCTGTCGCTGCCACCGCAGCGCCCGCCAGGAAGGCAAAGGCGCCGGTTAAGTCCGCGGGCGCCAAGCCCGTGGCCAAGCCCGCAACCAAAGCCAAGCGCAAAGCCGCCTGAGGATTTTGGCGGCCAAGAACCCGGCAAAATCCTTAACATGAATTTTAGGTAATAGCCCTCCCGCAGATGGGCCGCCCCGTACTGCAAATCGCCACCCCGACCCCATTGTCGCGGTGAGAATTGCAGCCAAATAAACGCGGCGAAAGGCCGCGTTTATTCAGATGTCGAGGTTACGGACGCCGAGGGCGTTGATCTCGATAAACTCACGGCGCGGCTCGACTTCATCGCCCATCAGGGTCGAGAAGATCTCCCCGGCGTGGATGGCATCCTCGATTCTCGTCTTGAGGAGTCGCCGCGAATTGGGATCCATCGTGGTCTCCCATAACTGCTCCGGGTTCATCTCGCCCAGGCCTTTGTAGCGCTGGACGCTCACCCCGCGCTGGACTTCCCCGAGCAGCCAATCAATGGCTTCGCGGAATTCCTTCACCGGCTGCTGCTCGTTCCCGCGCTTCACGTAGGCGCCCTCGCCGAGCAACCCATGCAGCACCTGGGAAGTCCTGCGAATCTGCTCGTAGTCGCCGCTTTGCACGAAATCGGCGTCAATCACGTTCTGGTGCACCACGCCATGCTGCGTGCGGCTGACCGCCAGGGCGTGGCGCTCGGTTTTTTCCTCGTAGCGGACCGCCACTTTCATGCCCAAGGGGAGCAGAAGGGCGGCAAGTTCCTTAGCGCTCTGTTGCGCGCTCTGCTCATCGGCCAGATCAAGCTGAACCGGCTGGCGCAACAGCGCGTGCAATACATCCTCGTCGATCAGCCGGCTTGCCCGCTCGATCACCGCTTCCGCGAGGAGGTACTCGTTCGCAACCTTCTCGAGCGCTTCCGTGGTCAAGGTCCCGCCCTTGGTCGCGGTGTGGAGCTCTGCTTCGGAAAGCGCGAGCTTGAGCAGTTGCTGCTTCAACTCGTGCTCGTCCTTGAGATAGCGCTCGTTTTTTCCGTGCTTTACCTTGAACAGAGGGGGCTGGGCGATGTAGATTCGCCCGTCCTCGATCAGTTGCCGCATCTGGCGGAAGAAAAACGTCAGCAGCAGCGTGCGAATATGCGACCCGTCCACGTCGGCGTCGGTCATGATGATGATGCGGTGGTAGCGCAACTTCTCCGGCGCGTATTCCTCACCGATCCCGGTCCCGAGCACGCTGATGAGAGTGATGATTTCTTGCGACGAAAGCACCTTGTCGATGCGCGCCTTCTCGACGTTCAGGATCTTGCCCTTGAGGGGCAGGATCGCCTGGAACTTGCGGTCGCGGCCCTGCTTGGCCGAGCCGCCGGCGGAGTCGCCCTCCACGATGTAGAGCTCGCACAGGGCGGGGTCTCGCTCCTGGCAATCGGCGAGCTTGCCCGTGAGGCCGAAGGAATCGAGCACGCCCTTGCGCCGCGTCAACTCGCGGGCTTTGCGCGCGGCCTCGCGCGCCCTCGCTGCATCGATGATCTTGGAGCAGATTACGCGCGCATCGCCCGGTTTTTCGAGCAGGAACTCGCCGAGCTTTTGTGCGACGATTTCATCCACCACCGGCCGCACCTCGGAAGAAACCAGCTTGTCCTTGGTCTGGGACGAAAACTTGGGCTCCGGCACTTTCACCGACAGCACCGCCGTCAGTCCCTCCTTCATGTCGTCGCCGGTGGTTTCAATCTTGGCTTTCTCGGCGAGCTTGCTGGTCTCGATGTACTGGTTCAGCGTTCGCGTCATCGCGCCGCGCAGCCCGGTGAGGTGGGTTCCGCCGTCGCGCTGGGGAATGTTGTTGGTGAAGCACTGCATCGACTCCTGGTAGGAGTCGTTCCACTGCATCGCCACCTCCACCACGATGCCTTCCTTCTCGGCTTTCGCGTAGAAGACGTTCTGATGCAACACGTTCTTGGTGCGGTTCATGTACTCGACAAAGCCCTTGACTCCGCCGGTGAAGGAGAACTTCTCCTCCTTTCCGGTGCGCTGGTCGACCAGCAGGATATCGAGCCCGCTGTTGAGGAACGCCAGTTCGCGCAGGCGTTTCGCCAGTATCTCGTAGTGGTAATCGACGTTGCCGAAGAGTTCCTTCGCAGGCAGGAAGTGCACCTCGGTGCCGCGCTTCTCGCTCTTGCCTGCGCTCTTGAGTGGCGCCACCGGCACACCCAGTCGGAACTCCATCTGATGCACCTGGCCGTTGCGGCGGATCGACAGGCGCAGCCATTCCGACAGCGCATTCACCACCGAGACCCCGACGCCGTGGAGGCCGCCGGCTACCTTGTAGGAGTTATTGTCGAACTTGCCGCCGGCGTGCAGCTCGGTCATCACCACTTCCGCGCTCGAGCGCCCTTCCTCGTCGCCGTGGTGCAACTCGGTCGGGATGCCGCGCCCGTTGTCGATCACGCTGACCGAGTTGTCGGTGTGTATGGTGACCGTGATCTCGTTGCAATAGCCGGCAAGCGCTTCGTCCACCGCGTTATCCACCACCTCGAACACCATGTGGTGCAAGCCGGTGCCATCGCTGGTGTCGCCGATGTACATGCCGGGGCGCTTGCGCACGGCTTCAAGGCCCTTCAGCACCTTGATGCTGCTGGCATCGTAGACATCGGGCGATCGTGATTGCTCTTTTTCGCTTGCCGGTGCTGCCATTCAGTCTTCCTTTGGGGAACTTGTGCCGCGTCGATCCCGGGATGCCGTTGCCTTCTGCTGCGGAATCCCCAGGGGGCGACGCACAGTGGCGCCGCGCTCCCCTAGATCCGCATCGGCATGACCACGTAGCGAAACTCGGGAATATCCGCCACGGTTACCAGCATGCTGCTGTTGGCGTCTCCGAATGAGCATTCGACACTGTCGCTATGCACATTGTTCAACACGTCCAGCAAATAGGTGATGTTGAAACCAATATCGAGCGCGTCGCCGCCATAGACGATCTCCAACTCCTCCTGGGCCTCCTCCTGCTCGTTGTTGGTGCAAGAGATGCGCAAACTGTTGGGCGCCACGACCCACCGCACGCCGCGGAATTTCTCGTTCGACAGGATCGCCGCGCGTTGCAACGACTGCAGCAGCTCCTGGCGCTTGATGGAAAAACGCCTTTGGTAATTCGTCGGCACCACGCGCGTGTAGTCAGGAAACTTGCCGTCGATGATTTTGGTGGTGAGCACGATGCTGCCGAAGGAAAAACGCACGAGGCTGGCGAATAACTCAATGCTGACCGCATCTTCTGCGTCTCCCAGCAACCTGCCGAGCTCCAGCACCGCCTTGCGCGGCAAAATGACCTCGCGTTTTTCCTGCTGTTGGCCCAGGGGCCTCGCGGCATAACTCAAGCGGTGGCCGTCCGTGGCAATGACCTTGACCTGCCCGCCATCCAGGACCAGCAACAAGCCGTTCAGGTAATAGCGTATGTCCTGCTGCGCCATGGCGTACTGCACCAGCAGCAGCAACTCGCGCAGCGCCTTTTGCGGCATCGTGACTTTGGCTTGCGCCGTCCCCGGTTCCGCCATGGCAGGAAAATCCGCAGCCGGCAACGTTTGCAGGTTGAAACGGCTCTTGCCTGCCCGTACCTGCAAGCGGTTGTTCTGGACATCCAGCGTGGCTTCGGTGGCCTCGGGTAACGAACGCAAAATGTCCTGCAATTTGCGGGCCGATACGGTCAGGCTCGCGTCCTCGTCTCCTGCTTTGCCGGTCTCCGTGCTGGTTGCCACCTGGATCTCCAGGTCGGTTGCCACAAACAGCAGGCGGTTCTGTTTGCGCTCGACCAGGACATTCGACAGGATCGGCAGCGTATGGCGTTTCTCGACGATGCCGGTTACTGCCTGCAGGGGCTTCAACAATACATCGCGTTCAAGTTGCACGAGCTTCATAGAATAGTATTTAAATTAAAAGTAATAAGACTAATAGAGCCGACCCCAAGCTGTGGGCAAGTTGCTTCAGGCCAGAGCCGGCGCGCCGCTGCGGGAAGGAGAAGGTTGTGCAAATGCCGTTTATAAGCGTGGGTGATTTGTGGATAAAAACCACGGGCAGCCGAAAGGTGGCGGATATCCACAAAGCACACAGGATCGATCAACTTCTCAACACGTTGATGAGCGAGTTGAAATCCCGGGTGAACTCGCTATTAGTGGATTTGAGCAGCGCGATCTTGCGGCAGGCGTGCAGCACGGTCGTATGATCGCGGCCGCCGAAGGCGTCCCCGATGTCCGGCAGGCTGAGTTGGGTCAGTTCCTTGGCGAGCGCCATGGCCATCTGGCGCGGGCGGGCAACGTTGCGGCTGCGCTTCTTCGAATACATCTCGGAGACCTTGATCTTGTAGTAATCCGCGACGGTTTTCTGGATGTTCTCGATGGAGACCTGCCGATGCTGGATGGCCAGCAAGTCGCGCAGCGCTTCCCGGCATAGCTCGGCTGTCAGCTCTCTGCCGGAAAAACGCGAGTAGGCGAGCACGCGCTTCAACCCGCCTTCCAGCTCGCGCACGTTGGACTGAATGTGCTTGGCGAGAAAGAAGGCCACCGTCTCGTCCAGCCGGACGCCGTCTGCCTCCGCCTTCTTCAGCAGGATGGCGACGCGCATTTCCAGCTCGGGGGGCTCGACGGCGACGGTCAGGCCCCAGCCGAACCGGGAGATGAGGCGGTTTTCGATCCCGGCGATTTCCTTGGGATAGGTGTCACAGGTGATCACCACCTGCTTGTGTGCCTCGATCAGCGCGTTGAACGCGTAGAAGAATTCTTCCTGGGTGCGGCTCTTGCCGCTGAAGAACTGAATGTCGTCAATCAACAGCAGATCCAGGGAATGGTAATAGCGCTTGAAGTCGTCGAAGGCCTTGTGCTGGTAGGCGCGCACCACGTCCGAGACGTATTGCTCGGCGTGGATATAACGGATCTTGGTTTCGGGCGATTGCTCGCGCAGGCGGTTGCCGATGGCCTGTATGAGGTGCGTCTTGCCCAGCCCCACCCCACCGTAGATGAAAAGAGGGTTGTAAGCCGCGCCCGGGCGCTCCGCCACCTGGGCCGCGGCGGCGCGCGCCAGCTCGTTGGCCTTGCCGGTGACGAAGGTGTCGAAAGCGAACGTCGGATTGAGGCGGGATACCTCGCGGCTGCTGGGTTTGGCCCCCCGGTCTTTTGAGACCTGGAGAGCGGGGGGTGCGGGCGGCGCTGTGCTGTGCTCCTTCTTTTCGGCAAGCGTCAGGACCACCTCGACGCTACGCTTTAACTGTTCGAGGGCAAGCGACTCGATACGTGGGAGGAACTTGTCGCGAATCCACTGCAGGACGAAGCGGTTCGGCGCCACCAGGATAAGGCGGTTGCCGTCGGCCTGAAACCGCAATGGTTTGATCCAGGTTTGGAATTGCTGTGGCGGCAGCTCCTTCTCGAAGCGGGCCAGACAAAAGCGCCAGAAGCTGTTCATCGGCGTCGCGTTGGAGTTGGAATTCGGACCCGGACGAAGGAGAGTTTTCAGCCAGAGATTTTATCCTTTTTGGGGGCTGTCAACCACAGAAACCTGACCGCCGCGAAGCGGACTTGAAGCGCAAGAATAGGTTGACACGACCGAGAGTTAAAGGTTGTAATAGCGCGCTTTTCAGCAGCCGGACATACCAGAATGAAACGAACCTATCAGCCATCGGTGACTCGCCGCAAGCGCACTCATGGCTTTCTCGTGCGCAAGCGGACCCGCGGTGGGCGTGCGGTATTGCGCGCCCGTCGTGCCAAGGGGCGCGCTCGGTTGAGCGTCTGAGCGCAGGGGCCTCGGCCACGCTGCCGCGTAGCGCGCGGCTGCTGCGGCGTGAGGATTACACGGCCGCGCTGGCCTCGGGCGCCGCTGCAAGACGTCGCCATTTCACTGTGTTTGCCAGACCTAACGGCTTATCCTTGGCGCGCATTGGCATCATTGCCAGCAAGCGGGTGGCGCCGCGCGCGGTGGATCGCAATCGCGCCAAGCGCCTGGTGCGGGAGGCTTTCCGCAAGCAGCGCCTGCGCCTGGGAGGCATGGATGTGTTGGTAGAGTTGCGCCGTTGCCCGTCCCGGGGTTTCAACGTGGAGGCGGGAGTGGAGATCGCCAGGTTGCTGGAAGAGCTTGGCGCCCGGTCACAGGGCTAGGACGGCATACCTTCCGGCAAAATACCGTATGGATTCGCAACGCCTCATACTTTTTTTCGTTTTCTCCTTCTCGGTGTTCCTGCTGCTGGATGCCTGGCAGCGCGATCAGCAACCGCTACCCACCGCGGCGGTCCAGGGGGAGAAGGCGGCAAAGGCAACGCCATCCACCGCTCCATTGCCGGTCCCGAGCGACAAGCTTGCCGTACCGCAGGCGGCGGTGCCGCAGCAGCGCGCAGCCGAGGCTGGCGCCACGATACAGGTCGAGACGGATCTCGTCATTGCTCAGATCAGCACGCAGGGCGGCGACCTGCGGCGCTTGCAGTTCAAGCAGCATCGCGACACGCTCGATCACAGCAAGGACTTCGTGTTGTTCGAGATGTCCCCCGAACGCACCTATATCGCGCAGTCGGGGTTGATCGGCAACGGGCTGCCCAACCACCAGACGACCTACCAGGCAAGCAGCAGGAGCTACCAGCTGGCCGACGGACAGGACGGCCTGGAAATCCGCCTGAGCGCGCCTGCGAGCGATGGCGTGCAAGTCAACAAGACTTATCGTTTTCGCCGGGGAAGCTACCTGATCGACGTCGGTTACGAGATCGTCAACCAGAGTGCGGTTGCAATTCAGCCCTATGCTTACTTCCAGATCGTGCGCGACGCCAAGCCACCCGCCGGGGACTCGGCGATGCTGCCGACGTTTACCGGGATGGCGGTCTACACCGAGAAGGAAAAGTTTCAGAAACTCACGTTCGAGGAAGTCGCCAAGTCGAAGGTGCCGTACCCGAAGAACAGCAACGATGGCTGGATCTCGGTGCTCCAGCATTATTTCTTCAGCGCCTGGCTGCCGAAAAACGCCACACCCCGCGAGTTCTACACGCGTCGTCTCGATGAAAACCTGTATGCGGCAGGCGTGATCGTGCCGGTCGGCGCGGCCGCTGCCGGCGCCACGGTAACGGTCACCGTTCCACTTTATGCCGGGCCCCAGGAGCAGGAGAAGCTGGAGAAGATTGCGCCCGGCCTCGATCTCACGATTGATTACGGCTGGTTGACGGTTATTGCGGTGCCGCTGTTCTGGGTGCTGTCCTGGCTCTACCAATGGGCGGGCAACTGGGGCATTGCCATCATCCTGCTGACGGTCCTGATCAAGCTGCTGTTCTATCCGCTGTCGGCGGCGAGCTATCGCTCGATGGCCAAGATGCGGGTGCTGGCGCCAAAGCTGCAGCGGTTGAAAGACCAGTATGGCGACGACCGGCAGCGCTTGCAGCAAGCCATGATGGAGCTCTATAAGACAGAGAAGATAAACCCCTTGGGTGGTTGCATGCCTATATTAGTGCAAATACCTGTTTTTATTGCACTTTATTGGGTTCTTCTGGCCAGCGTCGAACTCCGTCACGCGCCTTTCATGCTGTGGATAAACGACCTTGCCGCACCGGACCCGTGGTACATCCTGCCGATCCTCATGGCGATTACGATGTGGATCCAAACGATGCTTAACCCGGAGCCGCCGGATCCGGTGCAGGCCAAGGTGATGAAGATCATGCCGCTCGTGTTTAGTGTCTTCTTCTTCTTCTTTCCCGCCGGACTGGTGTTGTACTGGCTGGTGAACAACGTGCTGTCGATCGCGCAACAATGGCAAATCACGCGTTCGCTTGAGCACCAGGCAGCGGCCAAAAAGCACTGACGTTTGCCGGGCCATCCACGGCCCATTACCGGGCCATTGCACGATGATGAGCGAGACCGACACCATCGCTGCCGTCGCGACCGCGACCGGGCTGGGCGGTATCGGCGTGGTGCGGGTGAGCGGTCCGCGACTCAGTCCCCTCATCATGGGACTTGTTGGCAAGACCTTGCCGCCGCGATATGCCGTGCTGACCGCGTTCCTCGATGCACACGGCGAGGACATCGATCGAGGCATCGCACTTTTTTTCCCGGGCCCGCATTCCTATACCGGTGAAGATGTGCTGGAACTGCAGGGGCACGGGGGACCGATCGTATTGCGGCAGCTGCTCAAGCGCTGCCTCGAGTTGGGTGCGCGGCCGGCACAGCCTGGCGAATTCACTCAGCGAGCTTTTCTCAATGACAAGCTCGATCTGGCGCAGGCCGAAAGCGTCGCCGACCTGATCAGCGCCGCAACGGCCGAGGCAGCCCGCAGCGCAATGCGTTCCTTGCAAGGCGCGTTTTCGCGGAAGGTCGAAGCGCTCGTGCGCAGCCTGGTCGAGCTGCGTGCGCTGGTTGAGGCGACGCTGGATTTTCCTGACGAGGAGATCGAGTCCCTGAAACAGATAGACGGGGAAAACAAGCTCGCTCTCATTCAAGCCGGGCTGAGGGATTTATCCTCTGCATCACAGCAGGGCAGCCTGTTGCGGGAGGGAATACAAGTGGTGCTGGCAGGCCAGACCAATGTCGGCAAGTCGAGCCTGCTGAACCAACTGGCAGGAGAAGATCTCGCCATCGTGACCGAGATTCCAGGTACCACGCGTGACGTTATCCGCCAGAGCATCAACGTAGAGGGTATCCCTGTCCACATCATCGATACGGCCGGCCTGCGAGATGCAAGCGATCCGGTCGAACGCATGGGTGTCGAGCGTACCTGGGCGGCAATCGAGAAGGCTGACTTGCTGCTGTTGTTGATCGATGCGACCCAAGGCGAACGCGATGCCGACCGGGAGATCCTCAAGAAACTCCCTTCGACTTTGCCTTGTATCAGGGTCATGAACAAGATTGATCTGCTTGAAGGATCCGCCGCACACGGAAGGCGAGACGGCAGGAGCCGGGTATGGCTCTCAGCCAAAACCGGTGCTGGCATAGATGGCCTGAGGAAGTCATTGCTTGAGGCAATAGGCTGGCAGGGTGGAGAGGGGCTGTTTATGGCCCGTGAGCGCCATATCCGGGCCCTGGAGGAGGCGCGAGCGCACCTGGAAAGGGCCACCCGGCAGGGGCGTCATCTGGAGCTATTCGCTGAAGAGCTAAGGTTAGCCCAGGAAGCATTGGGCGCTATCACGGGTGATTTCACCTCAGATGACCTGCTGGGAGAAATATTCGGCCGGTTCTGCATTGGGAAGTGATAGAGCTGCAGAAGGTTTCACGTGGAACATAGCCCAACATGGTATGTTGCAATGCAGCAACAATGAGTTCCACGTGAAACCTTCCTGCAATAGGTTATGCCAGCCATTAATTTACGGTATCATTGCCCGCGCGCAGACTCGGCCCGGTTGAAATAATGCAACCTATTGATAAATATGATGTTATAGTAGTTGGCGGAGGTCATGCCGGGAGCGAGGCCGCGCTGGTCGCAGCGCGCATGGGTTGCGAGACGCTTCTCCTGACTCACAGCATCGAAACCCTGGGTCAGATGTCATGTAACCCATCGATTGGGGGCATCGGCAAAGGCCATCTCGTCAGGGAGATCGATGCGCTGGACGGTGCGATGGCCGCCGCAACGGACGAGGCGGGCATTCAATTTCGCATCCTCAACTCGCGCAAGGGACCGGCCGTGCGCGCAACGCGAGCCCAGGCGGACCGCGTGCTCTACCGGAAGGCGATACGCGGGCGGCTCGAGAACCAGCCGCGGTTGCGCATTTTCCAGCAAGCGGTGGATGATCTGCTGCTCGATGGCGACCGGGTGGTCGGTGTCGTGACGCAGATCGGGCTGAAGTTCTCCGCGCGCGCGGTGGTGCTGACGACCGGTACCTTTCTCGCCGGATTGATCCACGTCGGACTGAAAAGCTACCAGGCAGGACGCGCGGGAGATCCGCCGGCGCTGACGCTGGCGCAGCGATTGCGCGAATTGAAGCTCCCGGTAGGCCGCCTGAAGACCGGCACGCCGCCGCGCCTCGACGGGCGCAGCATCGATTTTTCGGTGATGACGGAACAACCGGGCGATGCGCCGACGCCGGTGTTTTCTTTTCTCGGTCGGCGCGAGCAGCACCCGCCGCAACTGCCGTGCTGGATCACGCACACCAACGCGCACACGCATGACATCATCCGCGGCGCGCTCGATCGCTCGCCGCTCTACACCGGAGTCATCGAAGGCGTGGGCCCGCGCTACTGTCCTTCAATCGAGGACAAGATAACGCGCTTTGCGGCGAAGACCTCGCACCAGATTTTCCTGGAGCCGGAAGGGCTCACGGTAGCCGAGTTCTATCCCAACGGCATCTCGACCAGCCTGCCCTACGACGCCCAGCACGACCTGGTCCGCTCGATCAAGGGATTGGAAAAAGCGCACATCACGCGGCCCGGATACGCCATCGAATACGATTACTTTGATCCGCGCGGCCTGAAACGCTCGCTCGAGACCCGGGCGATTGCGGGGCTCTTTTTCGCCGGGCAGATTAATGGCACCACCGGATACGAAGAAGCCGCGGCGCAGGGTTTGCTCGCCGGCATCAACGCCGCGCAGTGTGCGAAAGCGCGCGAGCCCTGGTGCCCCCTGCGCAACGAAGCCTACCTGGGCGTGCTGGTCGACGATCTCATCACGCGCGGCGTTTCCGAGCCCTACCGGATGTTTACCAGCCGCGCCGAGTATCGCTTGTCCTTGCGCGAGGACAACGCCGACCTGCGGCTGACCGAAGCCGGCTATCGGCTGGGTGCGGTGAGCGAGGCGCGCTGGGCAGCTTTTTCGCGCAAGCGCGAAGCCATCGCGCGCGAACAGGAGCGACTGAAAAGCACCTGGATCAATCCGCGAGTGCTGGCGCCTGAAGCGATGGTATCGATTATCGGCCAACCGCTTGAACGTGAGCACTCACTAATTGACTTGTTGCGCCGCCCGAATGTGAGCTATACGCCGCTGATGACGCTGCCTGGCGCCGGGCCTGGCGTCGATGATCCACAGGTTGCCGAGCAGGTCGAAATCCAGGCGAAGTATCAGGGCTACATCGAGCGCCAGAGCGAGGAGATCGCGCGCCACGAATACTACGAGAACCTGCGGTTACCGGAAGTCATCGACTATCGTGAAGTGCGCGGGCTTTCGGTCGAAGCACAGCAAAAACTCAATCAGCACTGCCCCGAAACGCTCGGCCAGGCCGCGCGCATCTCGGGCATGACGCCCGCAGCCATTTCGGTGCTGCTGGTGCACCTGAAGCGCAAGTTAGCGAGTGCTCACTCCGATAGTCCGACCCATCTCGACGCAGGGCAGCGTTCCGCAGGGAAAACGGCGTGATATGAGCCTCGCGGCGCAGCTCGCCGAAGGCGTTGCCCAATTGAATCTCACCCTGCCGCCGCAGGCCCAGCAGCGGCTGCTGAATTATCTGGCGCTGCTGCAAAAATGGAACCGGATCTACAACCTGACCGCGCTACGCGAAGCCTCCAAGATGGTGAGTCATCACTTGCTCGATTGCCTCGCGATCGTGCCGCATGTGAAGGCCAACACTGTCCTCGACGTTGGCAGCGGCGCGGGACTGCCCGGCATCCCGCTGGCACTCGCCGTGCCGCGCATCCGGGTGACGCTGCTCGAATCGAGCCACAAGAAAACGGCGTTTCTCCAGCAGGCGAAGTCCGAGCTGAAACTCGACAATGTTGCCGTGACGTGCGAGCGGGTGGAAACCTGGCGCCCCGGGCGGGAATTTGAAATGGTGATCTCGCGCGCTTTTTCGAACCTCGCCGAATTCGTCACTCTGGCGGGGTGGCATGTCGCGCCGGGCGGCTGCCTGGCGGCAATGAAGGGCATCTATCCGCACGAAGAAATTTCCCGGTTGCCGCACGGATGGCGTTTGCAACAGGCGATTTCACTGACGGTGCCCGGGTTGCGCGCCCAACGCCAGCTGTTGCTCTTCGAGCGGGAATGATCATGACCCGCATCCTCGCCATTACCAATCAGAAGGGCGGAGTCGGCAAGACCACGACCAGCGTTAATCTTGCCGCCAGCCTCGCTGCTGCGCACCGGCGGATATTGCTGGTGGATCTCGATCCCCAGGGCAACGCCACCATGGGCAGCGGCGTGGACAAGCGCACCCTGGCCGCCACGGTCTACCAAGTGCTGCTCGGCACCCGGCGCATCACCGAAGTGCGGGTGCGCTCGGAACACGGCGGTTACGACCTGGTGCCCGCCAACCGTGAGCTCGCCGGTGCGGAGGTTGAACTGGTGGAAATGGAGCACCGCGAGACGCAGTTGAAAGATGCTCTTGCAACGGTGGCGGAGGAATACGATTTCATCCTGATTGATTGCCCGCCGGCGTTGAATCTTCTCACGGTCAACGGGTTGACCGCCGCGCAGGCGGTGATGATCCCGATGCAATGCGAGTATTACGCGCTGGAAGGCTTGAGCGATCTCGTGCAGACCATCAAGAAAGTGCGCGCGCACCTGAATCCGGGGCTGGAAATCGAGGGGCTGCTGCGCACCATGTACGACCCGCGCAATATGCTGGCGCAGCAGGTGTCGAATCAATTGCTTGAACATTTTGGGGACAAGGTCTACCGCACTGTCATACCGCGCAACGTGCGTCTGGCGGAGGCCCCCAGTCATGGCGTGCCTGCGCTGAAATTCGACCAGACGTCCAAGGGCGCGCAGGCCTATCTCGCGCTTGCGGGCGAAATGCTGAACCGTGCTAGCAGCCTGTCGGACTAGGGTTCTCGACAGGCTGCTAAAGGCAATACCGCCCGAGGATCAGGAAGTAAGCAGAATTGATGATCTCCACTTGACCACCGTTGGAGTATGGAGCTGAGTTGAACGCAGGTATTTACTGTTGGTAGGTTGCGGGCGGTTTTGCGTTAGGAATTTGTCGGTTCCAAGACCGACAAACTCCTAGCGGATGAGGAGCGAAGTGATGGCCAAGATGAGGGGATTGGGACGGGGACTGGATGCGTTGCTGGGTTCGGACGAGGCGCCGGGGCCCGGCGGCGAGATGCTCACCATGCTTGCGGTCGAGGCGTTGCAGCCGGGGCGCTATCAGCCGCGCGCACGCATCGAACCGGAGGCGCTTGCCGAGCTCGCCGAGTCGATCAAATCGCAGGGTGTGATGCAACCGATACTCGCGCGCCCGATCGGCGCGGGCCGCTACGAGATCGTCGCCGGCGAGCGGCGCTGGCGTGCCGCCCGTATGGCGGGTCTTGCTACCGTGCCGGCGCTGGTGCGCGAGGTGCCCGACCGGCAGGCGCTCGCCGCGGCGTTGATCGAAAATATCCAGCGTGAGGACCTGAACCCGCTCGAGGAAGCAACCGGTGTCAAGCGCCTGATCGAGGAATTCGGCATGACGCATGCGGACGCAGCAGCCGTGCTGGGTCGCTCGCGCACGGCCATTACCAATACGCTGCGGTTGCTGGAACTCGCGCCGCCGGTGCAGGAGTTGATGCGCGAAGGCAAACTCGACATGGGGCATGCACGGGCATTGCTGGCGTTGCCGGCGCTGAAACAGATCGAGCTCGCGCGCGAGGCGGTGGCGAAACAGCTCTCGGTACGCCAGGTCGAGCAACGAGTTGCCGGCCTGGGCAAGCGGACGCCGGCAGGCTTGCGTGCGAGACCCGACCGCGATGTGGCGCGCCTCGAGGAAGAATGGAGCCAGCGACTGGGCACGACGGTGAACCTACAAACCGCGTCAAAACCGGGCAGCGGCAAGCTGGTGATTCACTACACGACGCTGGAGCAATTGGATCTGCTCCTGCGCAAACTCGGTCAATGAGTCGCTCGAAACCCCATACTTGGTGCGGTGCAGCATATTGACCCTAATTTCGTCCAAGGCTATAATTTAATAGGTTGTCGCAGCACGGAAATTTTCGATACCATGCTCCCCGACTTGAGCAAGCCGATACGAACCGTGCTCGGGTGGCAATTGCTGGCTACTGCCACCTTGATGCTCGCAGCCGGGGTCTGGGAAGGCATTCACGGCACCTTGTCCGCAGCGCTGGGCGGCGCAGTCAGCATGGGCGCCGGACTGGCGGCGGCAGGCGTGGCTTCGTATCGCAAAGCGGAGTCTGCGGGAGAGGTTCTGCTGAGCGCGCTGGGTGCCGAAGCCGTCAAAATTGGCTTCATCGTCCTCCTCCTGTCGCTGGTGCTCGTGCTGTACCGCGAGGTTGTGGCGCTGGTGTTCATCGGGACGTTTACGGCCACAGTGCTGATTTTTTCAATGGCCTTTTTTGTGCGTGACGCTTGAGAACAACAACAAGATTTCACTATGGCTGCCGGTAAGGAACTCACCCCGACCGAATATATCGGCCATCACCTGACCCACGGCGCGAAGCAGGTCGGCGACGGCGGTTTCTGGACGCTGCATTTTGATTCGCTCGCCGTGTCCATCCTGCTCGGGATAATTGGCCTCGGCTTCCTGTGGTGGGTCGTGCGCGGCGCGACGCCCGGCGTTCCCGGCAAACGCCAGGCGTTTGTCGAGCTGTTGTTCGACTTCATTGACGAGCAGGCCAAGGGCATTTTTCATCACGGCAATCGCCACGCGTTCGTCGCGCCGACCGCGCTCACCGTGTTCGTGTGGGTGCTGCTGATGAACTCCATGGATTTCCTGCCGGTGGACATCGTGGCGCTGGCTACGCAGGGCATCTCCGAGCACGGTTTCCGCATCGTGCCGACGGCGGACGTCAACACCACTTTCGCGCTGGCGCTCACGGTCTGGTTGCTGATGATTTTCTTCTCGATCGCCGCCAAGGGCTTCAAAGGCTGGATCCACGAGCTGTTCTGCTCGCCCTTCGGCTCGAACCCCTTGCTGTGGCCGGCGAATTTCCTGTTCAACATGATCGAATATCTATCCAAGCCACTTTCGCATTCGCTGCGCCTCTACGGCAACATGTACGCCGGCGAGATCATCTTCCTGCTGCTCTGGATGTGGGCGGCGACGGGCCTGGTCGGAACGATATTCGGTTCCGTGCTGGCGCTGGGATGGGCGATCTTTCACATCCTGATCGTTGCCCTGCAGGCCTACGTGTTCATGATGCTGACCATCGTTTATATCTCGATGGCGCACGAGCACCACTAGATTCACTTCAACAGACTTCCCGCCACGAAAGGAAAACACCATGGAAAAACTTCAACTCATCGCGATGGTCCAGGCTTATACCGGCATCGGCATCGGCCTCATGATCGGCCTCGGGGCGCTCGGCGCCTGCGTCGGCGTCGGTATCATGTGCAGTCGGTTTCTGGAAGCCGCCGCGCGCCAGCCTGAGCTCACCAACTCGCTGCAGGCGAAAGTATTCCTGCTGCTCGGCCTGATCGACGCGTCCTTCATCATCGGCGTCGGCCTCGCCCTCTGGTTCGCCACCGGCAACCCGCTGCTCGCGCCGCTGGGTTAACGGTTCGAGCTCCCGCTGGTGAGGAACGTATGAACATCAATTTCACGCTCTTCGCGCAGGCCATCGTTTTCGCAGCCTTTATCGGGTTCACGGTCAAGTTCATCTGGCCGCACATGCTGCGGGCGATCGAGATCCGGCAGAAAACCATTGCCGACGGATTAGCCGCTGCCGAACAGGGCAAAAAGTCGCTCGAGCTGTCTTCGAAGCAGGCGAGTGACGATATTGCCGCCGCGCGCAACCGCGCGGCCGACATCGTCGCGCAGGCTGAGAAACGCGGCGTGCAGGTGGTCGAAGAAGCCAAGGCCGCGGCCAAAGCGGAAGGGGATCGCGAAAAGGTGGCGGCCAAAGCGGAAATACAGCAGGAAGTATCCCGCGCCCGCGAACAGTTGCGGGAGCACGTTGCCGCGCTGGCGGTTGCAGGCGCGGAGAAGATTCTTCGTCGTGAGGTCGACGCGAAAGCGCATGCCGACCTCCTGGACGGGATCAAGCGCCAACTTTAGGGAAACATGGCCGAGCCCAGCACCATCGCACGTCCGTACGCGGAAGCGGCTTTCAGGCTCGCCGACGCCCAGGGCAAGCTCGCCGACTGGTCGGTGGCGCTCGCCAATCTTTCCGCCGTGGCGGCGGACGAACGAGTGCGCGCGGCGGTTGGCGATCCAAATCTTTCCGATGCCAAGGCCGCCGGGCTGGTCATTTCGATCCTCGCCGGCAAGCTCTCCGGCGATGCCGAGAATTTCGTGCGCGTGCTGGCGGAAAACGGTCGGCTGAACGTGGTGACGGAAATCCGCACACATTTCGAGGCACTGAAGAACGAACGCGAGAGCACGGTCGAGGCCGAGGTCTACACCGCCTTCGAAATGGATCCGGCCCAGCTCGCCGACCTGGTGGCCAGGCTGGAACATAAGACCGGTCGCAAGGTGAAAGCCCGCGTCAGCGTGGACAAAGCGTTGATCGGCGGCGTCAAGGTGGTGATCGGTGACAAGGTCATAGACGGTTCCGCGCGCGCGCAGCTTGCCGCGCTGGAAAACGCATTGAAAGCTTAAGGAGCAGTCATGCAACTCAACCCATCCGAAATCTCGGAACTCATCAAGAGCCGGATCCAGAATCTCGACGCCGGCGTGCAGATGCGCACGCAGGGCACCGTGGTGTCGGTGACCGACGGCATCTGCCGCATCCACGGCCTCTCGGACGCGATGCAGGGCGAGATGCTGGAGTTTCCGAAGAACACCTTCGGCCTGGCGCTTAACCTCGAGCGCGATTCGGTCGGCGCGGTGATACTGGGTGAATACGAGCACATCACCGAGGGCGACACGGTCAAGTGCACCGGCAAGATCCTCTCGGTGCCGATCGGTCCGGAACTGCTTGGGCGCGTGGTCAACTCCCTCGGCGCTCCGATCGACGGCAAGGGCCCGATCAACGCCAAGCTGACCGATGTCATCGAGAAGGTGGCCCCCGGCGTCATTGCGCGGCAGTCGGTTTCGCAGCCGGTGCAGACGGGCTTGAAAGCCATCGATTCGATGGTGCCGATCGGACGCGGCCAGCGCGAACTGATCATCGGCGACCGCCAGACCGGCAAGACGGCGGTGGCGGTGGACACGATCATCAACCAGAAAGGCAAGGACCTCTTCTGTATTTACGTCGCGATCGGCCAGAAAGCTTCCACGGTTGTCAACGTCGTGCGCAAGCTCGAGGAGCATGGCGCGATGGCTTACACCATTGTGGTAGCCGCCACGGCTTCCGAATCGGCGGCGATGCAATATATCGCGCCGTATTCCGGCTGCACCATGGGCGAGTACTTCCGCGACCGCGGCCAGGATGCATTGATCATTTATGACGATCTGACCAAGCAGGCCTGGGCCTACCGGCAGGTGTCGCTGCTGCTGCGCCGCCCCCCTGGGCGCGAGGCCTACCCGGGCGATGTCTTCTACCTGCACTCGCGGCTGCTCGAGCGCGCCGCGCGCGTGAACCCGGATTACGTCGAAAAATTCACCAAGGGCGCAGTCAAGGGAAAAACGGGTTCACTCACCGCCCTGCCGGTGATCGAAACCCAGGCCGGCGACGTCACGGCGTTCGTGCCGACCAACGTGATCTCGATCACCGACGGCCAGATCTTCCTGGAAACGGATTTGTTCAACGCCGGCATCCGGCCTGCCATCAACGCCGGCATCTCGGTGTCGCGGGTGGGCGGCGCGGCGCAGACCAAGATCATGAAGCGGCGCGACACCGGCGGCGGCGTGCGCCTCGCGCTTGCCCAGTACCGCGAGCTCGCGGCGTTTGCCCAGTTTGCATCCGACCTCGACGAGGCGACGCGCAAGCAGCTGGAGCGCGGCCGCCTGGTGACCGAGCTCATGAAGCAGCCGCAGTACCGCCCGCTGCAGGTGTGGGAGATGGCGATGACGCTGTTCGCGGTGAACAACGGTTTTTTCGACGACGTCGACGTGAAGAAAGCGCTCGCCGCCGAGCGCTCGATGCGCGATTACGTGAAGGGCAAGTACGGCGATCTGGTCGCGCGCATGGAGGACAAGAAGGATCTTGCGGGAGATGACGAGAAGTCGCTGAAATCCGCCATCGAGGATTGGAAAAAGAACGGCAGCTATTAGACTTTAAACCCGGCGCACACAGGGCGCCGGTTTAACTGCGCGAATTCGAACGGACACTGCGTGCCCTTCAATTCGCGCAAGGAAGCAAGCGATGCCAGGCACTAAAGAAATCAGGGTGAAGATCCGCAGTGTGCAGAACACCCGGAAAATCACCAAGGCAATGGAGATGGTCTCCGCCTCGAAGATGCGCAAGGCGCAGGAGCAAATGCGCATGGCGCGCCCCTATGGCGAGAAGATCCGCAACGTCGCTGCGAACATCAGCCACGCCAATCCCGAGTACCGCCATCCTTTCCTGGTGCATCGCGACACGGTGAAGCGCGTCGGGCTGATCGTCATTACCACCGACAAGGGGCTGTGCGGGGCCCTCAACACCAACCTCCTGCGGATGGCGCTCAACCAGTACAAGGCATGGCAGGCCGAGGGCGAAGAGATCGACGTCTGCGCGCTCGGCAACAAGGGCTTCGGTTTCATGCAGCGCCTGGGGGCGAACCTCGTCTCGCACGCCATCCAGCTCGGCGACCGCCCCCACATGGAAAAGCTGATCGGCGCCGTCAAGGTGATGCTCGATGGCTATACCCGGGACCGCTTCGACCGCCTGATGATCGGCTACACCCGCTTCATCAACACCATGAAGCAGGAGCCGGTGATCGAGCAGTTGCTGCCGCTCTCGGGCGAGCGCATGGGCGCTCCCGAAACGGTCTGGGACTATATCTACGAGCCGGAAGCCAAGGCGGTCCTGGACCAGGTGATGACGCGCTACATCGAAGCGATCATCTTCCAGGCCGTGGCCGAGAACATGGCATCCGAGCAATCGGCGCGCATGGTGGCGATGAAGGCCGCTTCTGACAACGCTGACAACCTTATCGACGAGTTGACGCTGATCTATAACAAGAACCGCCAGGCCGGCATCACCAAAGAGCTTTCTGAGATCGTGGGCGGCGCAGCCGCCGTGTAAAGGGAAAAAACATGGCACAAGCACAAGGCACCATCGTCCAATGCATCGGCGCGGTTACCGATATCGAATTTCCGCGCGAGGCGATGCCCAAGATCTATGACGCGCTCCTCCTCGAGGATACCGGGGAGGTGGGGCTTGCCGAGAAAGGGCTCACTTTCGAGGTCGAGCAACAACTTGGCGATGGCGTGGTGCGCTGCATCGCGATGGGCTCGGCCGACGGCCTGCGCCGCGGCATGAAGGTAAAGAACACGGGCGGGCCGATCTCGGTGCCGGTCGGCAAGGGCACGCTCGGGCGCATCATGGACGTAATCGGGCGCCCGATCGACGAGGGCGGTCCGATCAAGACCGAGGCGCGCCGCTCGATCCACCAGGTCGCGCCCAAGTTCGACGAGTTGTCCCCTTCGGTGGAGCTGCTCGAGACCGGCATCAAGGTGATCGACCTCATCTGCCCGTTCGCCAAGGGCGGCAAGATCGGCCTCTTCGGCGGCGCCGGCGTCGGCAAGACCGTGACCATGCTCGAGCTGATCAACAACATTGCCACGAAGCACGGCGGCCAGTCGGTTTTCGCGGGCGTCGGCGAGCGGACGCGCGAGGGCAACGACTTCTACCACGAGATGATCGAGGCGGAGGTCATCAAGCTCGACAATCTCCCGGAGTCCAAGGTCGCAATGGTGTTCGGCCAGATGAACGAGCCGCCCGGCAACCGCCTGCGCGTGGCGTTGACCGGCCTCACCATGGCGGAGAGCTTCCGCGACGAGGGCCGCGACATCCTGTTCTTCGTCGACAACATTTACCGCTTCACGCTCGCGGGCACCGAGGTCTCGGCCCTGCTCGGCCGGATGCCCTCCGCGGTGGGCTACCAGCCGACGCTCGCCGAGGAGATGGGGCGCCTGCAGGAGCGCATTACTTCGACCAAGACCGGTTCGATTACCTCGGTGCAGGCGATTTACGTGCCTGCGGACGACCTGACCGACCCCTCCCCCGCGACCACCTTCGGCCACCTCGATGCCACGATCGTGCTGTCGCGCGACATCGCATCGCTCGGCATCTACCCGGCAGTGGACCCGCTTGACTCCACCTCGCGCCAGGTGGACCCGAATACCATCGGCGAAGACCACTACAACACCACGCGGGCAGTGCAGGCGACGCTGCAGCGCTACAAGGAACTGCGCGACATCATTGCGATTCTCGGCATGGACGAGCTTGCACCCGAGGACAAGCTCGCGGTTTCCCGCGCGCGCAAGATCCAGCGCTTCCTGTCGCAGCCGTTCACCGTGGCGCAGAACTTCACCGGCACGCCGGGCAAGTACGTCCCGCTCAAGGACACCATCAAGGGCTTCAAGATGATCGTCGATGGCGAGTGCGATGCGCTGCCCGAGCAGGCGTTCTACATGGTCGGGCCGATCGAGGAAGCGTTTGAAAAAGCGAAAACCCTCCAGTAACGCGGAAGCGAGACACCCCCATGGCCGCCGCCACCATGCACATTGACGTCGTCAGCGCCGAGGAATCGATCTACTCGGGCGAGGCGGAGTTCGTGGTGCTGCCAGGCGAGGCGGGCGAGCTCGGCATCTACCCGCGTCATGCGCCTCTCATCACCCGCATCAAGCCTGGCGCAGTGCGTATCCAGCCGGCCGGCGGCGGCGAAGAACAGTTGATATTCGTTGCCGGCGGCATCCTCGAGGTGCAGCCCAAGGGGGTGACGGTGCTTGCCGATACCGCGATCCGCGGCCACGACCTCGACGAGGCCAAGGCCCACGAGGCGCTCAAGCGCGCCGAGGAAGCGCGGCGCACCGCAAAGGACAAGCAGGAGATCGCGGTGGTCGAAGGCGAAGTGGCGATGCTCGCTGCGCAGCTCGCCGCGATTAGGAAGCTGCGGAAGAAGTAGCGCGTCGAAGGGCGGAAGAGGGGCCCCAACTTTAGTTGGGGATCTGACCCCGGAGACGCGCAGGCGGCCGACAGATGTTTCTGATAGCTTGCCGCTAGCTTGTCGGAGGCCGCATAAAGCCGGTCGCCGTTTGGCGCCGGTTTACCTCCGCGAGTTCGAATGGACCGAGGCGCCGTTCAACTCGCGGAAGGGGCTCTATCTAGTGGGTAATGCAACGGCAGCCCTTTCTCTTTCATGGATACCTGCGATCTCCTGGTCATCGGCGGCGGCATCAACGGCGCCGGAATCGCCCGCGACGCCGCCGGGCGCGGCCTCTCCGTGCTGCTCGTGGAGAAGGACGATGTCGGCGCGCACACCAGTTCAGCGAGCAGCAAGCTGATCCACGGCGGGTTGCGCTATCTCGAGCAGTATGAATTTCGACTGGTGGCGGAAGCGCTCGCCGAGCGCGAGGTGCTGCTGCGCATTGCCGCCCACCTCGTGCGGCCGGCGCGCTTCATCATGCCGCATGTGCCACAGCTGCGGCCGCGCTGGATGATCCGCACCGGCCTTTTCCTGTACGACCACCTCGGGCGCAGGACCCGGCTGCCAGGATCGCACGCGGTGGCGCTCGATCGCCCGCCTTATGCTTGCGGCTTGAAGCCCGAATTCAGGCATGGCTTCATCTATTCCGACTGCTGTGTGGACGATGCCCGGCTGGTGGTGGCGAATCTGCGCGACGCTACGGCCCGCGGCGCGAAACTCGGAACGCGCACCGAATGCGTGGCGGCGAAGCGGGAAGGCAGCGGCTGGTTGGCGCGACTGCAGAGCGGCGCCGGAGAGCGGGAAGTGGCGGCGCGAGCGGTCGTCAACGCCGCGGGCCCGTGGGTGAAATCGGTGTTGAACGAGCGCTTGCACCAGCCCTCGCGCGACAACGTGCGCCTCGTCAAAGGCAGCCACATCGTGGTGCCCCGCCTCTACGAAGGCGAGCACGCCTTCATCCTGCAGAACGAGGACCGGCGCGTGGTGTTCATGATCCCGTACGAAGGCAGCTTCACGCTGATCGGCACGACCGACGTTGCGTACGCAGGCGATCCGTCCCGCCCCGAGGCGAGCGCGGAGGAAGCGGATTACTTGTGCCGCGCAGCCAGCCGTTATCTGGCGCGCCCGGTCAAGCCGGCCGAAATCGTATGGCGCTACGCCGGCGTGCGCCCGCTTTATGACGACGGCACGACCGACCCCTCGGCGGTGACGCGAGACTACGTATTGCGGTTGGACAGCGACCAGGGCAGCGCGCCGGTGTTGTCGGTGTTTGGCGGGAAGATCACCACCTACCGCCGGCTCGCCGAGCATGCGCTCGAGAAACTGGCGCCCTGGTTTCCCGCCATGGGCCCGGCCTGGAGCGCGAGCACGCCCCTTCCCGGCAGCGCCATTCCAGGGGGTGACTTCTTGCGATTCGAGCAACACTTGACGCAGCGTTATCCCAAGCTGCCGCAGCAATTGCTGCAAACGCTCGCGCGGCGTCACGGCGCACTGGCGTACGATGTGCTCGGCAACGCCGCCTCGACGGCGGACCTTGGAGAATATTTTGGCGCTGAACTTTACGCGCGTGAGGTTGACTATCTGGTCGAGCGCGAATGGGCGGTGACGGCAGACGACGTGTTGTGGCGCCGCACCAAGGCCGGCCTGCAGCTCTCCCGCGATCAATGCGAAGCCGTAGCGCGCCATCTAATCCAGCGCGGTTCGACCCTCACCCCTCCCCCCGCTTCCTGAGAGAGGGGAAAAGTCGCGCGTGGGAGCGGCTGACTACCCACGCCCGCAACGGCGGTAACCCGATGTTTGTGCGATAATTTCTCCATGCCTTCCGGACTCAATGTGGTAATCCTCGCCGCCGGACAGGGCAAGCGCATGCACTCGCGCCTGCCCAAAGTGCTGCATGCCCTGGCAGGTCGCCCGCTGATCGCACATGTCATTACCGCCGCGCGCGCGCTCAAGCCCGCTGGTATTTGCGTGGTCTACGGGCATGGCGGCGAGCAGGTGCCACAGGCGCTCAAGGCGAACGACCTGGTTTTCGTCAAACAGCAGCCCCAACTCGGGACGGGCCATGCGCTGACTCAGGCTTTGCCACACCTGGGCTCCGGCGGTATCACGCTGGTGCTGTACGGGGACGTGCCACTTACCGGCGAGGAGACGCTGGCGGCGATGATTGCGGGCGGCGGTGACCGGCTTACCCTGCTGACCGCGGAACTCGATGACCCCACCGGTTACGGCCGCATCGTGCGCAACCGCCGCGGTTCGATCACCGCAATCGTGGAGGAAAAGGACGCCAGCGCCGAGCAGCGCAAGATTCGCGAGATCAATTCGGGCATCATGGCGCTGCCCACCGCGCATCTGCGGGACTGGATGCCCAGGCTCAACAACCGCAACTCGCAGCGCGAATACTATTTGACCGACGTCGTGCCGCTGGCGCTGGCCGACCGGGTGGCGGTGGCCAGCGTCAAGGCGCGCGCCGCCTGGGAAATCCTCGGGGTGAACAGCAAGCAGCAACTCGCACAGCTCGAGCGCACGCACCAGTGGCAGCATGCGACGCAGTTGATGGAGGCCGGGGTCACGCTTGCCGACCCGGCGCGCATCGATGTTCGCGGCAGTCTTGCCTGCGGCGCCGACGTGCGCATCGACGTGAATTGTGTATTCGAAGGGGATGTAAAACTCGCCGACCAGGTTGAGATCGGCGCCAATTGCATCATCAGGAATACGGAGGTTGGCGCGGGCACGCGCATAGAGCCGTTTACCTATATCGATGCGGCCAGGATTGGCGCTAATTGCCGCATTGGGCCCTACGCGCGTTTCCGTCCGGGGGTCCGCTTGGCCGAGGAGGTGCACGTCGGCAACTTCGTTGAGCTGAAACAATCTGAAGTCGGCGCACGCTCCAAGGCGAATCATCTCGCCTATATTGGTGACACCACCATTGGGCGCGATGTCAACATCGGCGCCGGCACCATCACCTGCAACTACGACGGCGCTAACAAGCACCAGACCGTAATCGAGGACGACGTACATATCGGCTCCGACGTCCAGCTGGTCGCGCCGGTCACGGTTGCGAAAGGGATCACGGTAGGGGCCGGCACGACGGTGTGGAAAGACACTCCACCGGGCGGCCTCGTGATCAACGAGAAAACCCAGCAGCACCGGCCGGACTGGAAGCGCCCCCGGAAAAAAGCCAAGGCTGAAGAATGAAGCGCAAAGAAGTGCAATCCTTGGCATTATTCCCGGGTGGGAGAGCGTGGCCGGGCGCCTTGGCTTTTCCTGTCATGCATCCCTCATCCCTCATCCCTCATCCCTGAAATTATGTGCGGCATCGTAGGGGCGGTTGCTAAACGCAACATCGTGCCCATCCTGATCGAGGGGTTGAAGCGCCTGGAGTATCGCGGCTATGACTCTGCGGGCGTGGCGGTGCTGAACGGTTCGATGCAACGGGTGCGCAGCACCGGCCGCGTCGCGGCACTCGAGAAGCTCGCCACGGCACAGGGAATCAACGGCGAGATCGGCATCGCCCACACCCGCTGGGCAACCCACGGCGTGCCCTCGGAGCGCAACGCGCATCCCCACGCCTCCGGCGGCGTCGCGGTGGTACACAACGGCATTATCGAGAACCACGAAGCCGTGCGCGCGCGGCTCACGGCGCAGGGCTATGTATTCGCTTCGGACACGGACACCGAGGTCATCGCCCACCTCGTCCATGCCAATCTGCGCGGCGGGGCAAAGCTGTTCGAATCGGTACGTAAATCGATTGCCGACCTGGTCGGCGCCTACGCCATTGCAGTGATCAGCGAGGCGGAACCGGGAATACTGGTGGTCGCGCGCATGGGCGCCCCCTTGCTGCTCGGGCTGGGCGAAGGCGAAAACTTCGCCGCGAGCGATGTTTCGGCGCTGATCCAGGTCACGCGCCGTGTGGTCTATCTCGACGATGGCGACTGCGCGGAAGTACGGCGCGAGCGCGTGAGAATCGTGGATCGCGGCGGACGCGAGGCGATCCGGCCGGAGCGCGTCAGTGAAATTTCGGCCGCATCCGTCGAGCTGGGCGAGTATCAACACTACATGCAGAAGGAAATCTTCGAGCAGCCGATCGCGGTTGCGAACACCCTGGAATGGGTGACCAATGCCCAATCGGTAGCGCCGCAAATCTTCGGCGCGGAAGCGGAAGCGATCCTGCGGAGAATTACCTCGGTTCACATCGCCGCCTGCGGCACCAGCTTTCACGCGGGGCTGGTGGCGCGCTACTGGTTCGAGGCCATCGCGCGCATCCCGGCGCAGGTGGAGATCGCGAGCGAATATCGCTATCGCGACAGCATGCCCGACCCCGGCGGGCTGTTTCTGGTGATCTCGCAGTCCGGAGAGACAGCGGATACCCTGGCCGCCCTGGAACACGCCAAGTCGCTTGGCTACGGCGCGACGCTGGCGATCTGCAACGTGCCGGAGAGCTCACTGGTTCGCGCCGCGAGCCTGCGCTTTCTGACGCGCGCCGGCCCGGAGATCGGGGTTGCCTCGACCAAGGCGTTCACCACGCAATTGACCGCACTGGTGCTCCTCGTCATGGTGGTTGCGAAACTGCGCGGCAAGCTCGCTCCAGCGCAGGAAACGGAGCTGTTACAGGCGCTGCGCCATTTACCGGCTGCGATGCAGAAAGTGCTGCACGTCGAGCCGCAGGTGAAGATGTGGGCGGAGAAGTTCGCAGCCCACCCTCACGCGCTCTTTCTGGGCCGCGGCATACACTGGCCGATCGCAATGGAAGGCGCGCTCAAACTCAAGGAAATCTCGTACGTCCATGCCGAGGCCTATGCCTCCGGTGAATTAAAGCACGGTCCGCTCGCGCTCGTGGACAAATCCATGCCGGTGGTGGCGATCGCCCCCAATGACGCGCTGCTGGAGAAGCTGAAATCGAACCTCCAGGAAGTGCGCGCGCGCGGGGGGGAGCTCTACGTGCTGGCCGACCAGGATACCCGCATGAGGCCGGCGGAGGGATTGCACGTCATTCGCATGCCGGACCACGCCGGGACGCTATCACCGATCCTGCACGTATTGCCCTTGCAGTTACTGGCCTATCATGCGGCGCTCGAGCGCGGCAACGATGTGGACAAGCCGCGGAATCTGGCCAAGTCGGTGACCGTCGAATAAGCGCGAGCGGCGGGTTTATTTCTCGCCGCGCCGCTGCCGGGCCAGCCGCACCAGGTCCTCAACCACCGGGATCACGCCGATTACCGAAGGCGTCATGCTGCTCGAGGTGAGGTAGCGCCCGTCGACCACGAGGGAGGGCGTGCCCTGGACTTCGTAGCGCGCGGAAAGCTCGTTCGCGCGGGCAATTCTGGCATCGACTTCGGGAGAATGGTAGGCGTCGAGCCACCGCCGGCGCTCGATGCCGTTCCTCACCGCCCATTGCTCCATCACGTCGGGCCTGCTCATCGAGAGCTCCTCGACGTGGTAGCCGTCATAAACCTTCTGGTGCAGCCGTCCGACTTCCCCCAGCAACTCGAGCGTGTAGTAGATGCGCGCATGCGCCGCCCAGGAATCCCTCAGGATGGCCGGAACCCGTCGCAAGACCACGTCGGCGGTTTTGCGTTTGTCCCAGGCATTCAGGGCCGGCTGCAACTCGTAGCAGTACGGGCAGCCGTACCAGAAGAAATCAATGACCTCGATGCGCTCGCCGGTCTCGACCGGCTGCGGGGGGATCAGGCGATAGTCGATGTTCTGCCGCGAGCGTACTTCCTGCGCCTGTGCGGGGACAGCGAGTCCAGCGACGGCCAGCAACGGCAGCAAGCAGTACGCGAGAGAAACAAGCCGGCTCCTCCTCATCACGGACGCGCCTACTTGCCGGCGCGCTCCTTGCGCGCCATGGCGATCACCTGGTTGACCACCTGGAAATAGCGCTCGTAATCGACGGTGTTGTCGGGCTTGAGGATCATCGAGGGCGCCACCAGGTACTTGCCGTCCACGGTCAGCGCGGGGGTTCCCGGGATGTCGTAATTGCGCGTCATTTCGATCGAGCGCGCCCCGCGGTTCTTCACGCCGAAGGAATTGTAGGTATCAATAAATTTCTGACGGTCGACGCCGTGCTTGGCCACCCAGTCGAACAGCACCGCCGTGTCCGACAGCCGCAGCTTCTGCTCGTGGATGGCTGTGAACAAGTCGTAGTGCAGCTTGTCGACGACGCCCATGGCGTCGAGCGCGTAGTAAGCCCAGGTCAGCGGGACCCACGAATTGTCGAATACCGCCGGCACGCGCTTGAAGTCGACATCCGCCGGCTTCTGCCGCAGCCAGACCCTGAGCGGGGGCTGCAGGGCGTTGCAATGGGGGCAGCCATACCAGAAAAACTCCAGCACTTCGACCCGCTTGCCGCTGTCGGTGGGCTGGGGCGGGTTGATGACCCGGTAGTCCTTGCCGGGCGTGATCTGCGCTGAAGCGGCGGCACTGATGGCAAACGCCAGCAGCAACACCGCAAGTCGCAGGCAGGATGGGGTGAAATTCATGGTGTCTCCGAAAAATAATAAGTTGCTACTCGCGCACCTTGATCAAAGCGGTCTCGACGCCGTTCTGCTTCAGGGTGTCGCGCGTGCGGTTGAGCGACTCGACGCTGGTGTAGGGCCCGACCCGCACCCGGTGCCATACGCCCTTATCCGGGAGAGTGGTGGTCTGTATCGTCGCCTCGACCCCGAGCAGCGCGAGCCGTGCCTTGAGGTTATCCGCGTCCGGCGCGCCCTGGAATGCACCCGCCTGGAGGTAAAACGTTTCCCTGGCCGCCGCGGTTGACTTCTTCTGGGCATCCCGCATTTGCTGGTCAGTGGCGGGTTCCTCGTTACCGGGCAGGATCTTGTAGAAGTCGAAGCGCGGCTTGCTCTCGGCAGACTTGGCCGCATTGCCCTCGCTTTTCACCGGCGCGGGGGCCTGCGCTCCCTTGGCGGGCTCGCCCTTGGGGGGGGTGCGGTTCAGGAACGGGCTGGGCATCTTGTTGATGTACCACGCCACCGCCAGCGCGATGCCGAGACCCAGCATGAGACCGATCAGGATGCCGACCAGCAGGGAGCTTCCGCCGCTGCGGGATTTTGGTTCAGGGCGCTTGTAGTCCTTGGACATGCGGGTATCTTACATTTTCTCCGGCGCGGACACACCCAGTAGCGCCAGCCCGTTGCGCAGCACCTGCCGTACTGCGGCAGCGAGCGCCAGTCGCGCGAGCTTGATGCCTTCTTCCTCCACCAGCATGCGCGTCGAATTGTAGTAGCTATGGAATCCGGCGGCGAGCTCCCGCAGGTAAAACGCGATGACATGCGGCGACAAGTCACACGCCGCGCTCTCCATGGCCTCCGGGTATTCCATGAGGCGCGCCACCAGCGCCAGTTCCTGCTCCGAGACGAGAGTGGACGTATCGACATCGGCGAGACGGGTCGCGTCGCCGCCCCACTGCTCGAACAGGCTGCACACCCGCGCGTGCGCGTACTGGACGTAGTAAACGGGATTCTCGTTGCTTTGCGACTTGGCGAGATCGAGGTCGAAATCAAGGTGCTGGTCGCTCTTGCGCAGCACGTAGAAGAAGCGCGCCGCATCGTTGCCGACTTCCCGCCGCAGTTCGCGCAGGGTGACGAACTCCCCGGCACGGGTGGACATGGAAACCTTCTGGCCGTTGCGGTAGAGCACGGCGAACTGCACCAGCACGATGGTGAGGCGCTCGGGATTGAGGCCGAGCGCCGCCAGCGCGCCCTTGACGCGCGGGATATAGCCGTGATGGTCGGCGCCCCATACGTCGATCACCCGATCGTAGCCGCGCTCGAATTTGCTCAGGTGATAAGCGATGTCCGAAGCGAAATAGGTGTACTGGCCGTTCTCGCGCTGGACCACCCGGTCTTTCTCGTCGCCGAACGCGCTGGAACGGAACCATCTCGCGCCGTCCTGCCGGTAGACGTGACCCTTCTCCTCCAACGTGCGTACTACACGCTCGACCAGGCCGGCGTTGTAGAGCGAGCGCTCGGAGAACCAGCCGTCGAAGGCGACGCCAAACTCCGCGAGATCGTCGCGGCAATCGGCAAGCTGATCGTTCAGCACAAAATCATTCACGATTTCATAATCGGTGCCGAGCGCGGATTTTGCCGCGGCGATCAGGGCATCGAGCTTTGCCTCGTCGTCTGACCCAGCCGGCCATTGCGGAGTGGTCACGGCGGGAGCCTCACGCTTGAGGCTGACGGCGTGCCTGTTTTGGAGCTTGCGCGCCATGTCGCGGACGTACTCGCCCTGATAGGCGTTGGCCGGGAAGGCCACCGCGATGCCGCATAACTCGAGATAGCGCAGCCAGGCCGACAGCGTCAGGATGTCCATCTGCCGGCCGGAGTCGTTGACGTAATACTCGCGGGTGACGTCGTATCCCGCAGCGACGAGGAGATTGGCAAGGCTTGCGCCATAAGCCGCGCCGCGCCCGTGGCCGACATGCAGCGGGCCGGTGGGGTTGGCCGAAACGAATTCGACCTGCACCCGTTGCTTTTGCCCAAGCGTTGAGCTGCCGTAGGCTGCGCCAGCCTGCAGGATGCGGTTGACCGCCTGCTGCTTGAACGAGCGCTTCAGGAAGAGATTGATAAAGCCCGCCCCCGCGACTTCCGCCTTTTCAAGGTAGGGCGAGGGGGGGAGCGCCGCCACCAGCTGCGCGGCGATGTCGCGCGGCTTGGCGCGCAGTGGCTTGGCGAGTTGCAGGGCGACGCTGCAAGCATAATCGCCGTGCCCGGCATGCTTGGGGCGCTCGAGCACGATGGCAGTCCCGGCCTCGCCCGGCGCCACCGCGCGCAATGCGCCGGCAAGGGTTTCGGCGAGCTGCGTTTTCGCGTCGCCTGCGGGCGCCGAAGTCATGCCGTCAAGGGCCTGAAAGAAGTCAGGAGGCAGTTAAAGCGGAAACGACCGCACGGTTTTCGACATGCCGGTGTGCAGGCCAGGCGTGCAGGGCGCAACGGTCAGCGTTTGAAGACATATTCTGCAACTCCCTTGAAGGATCCGCTCTTGCGCTCGGCCGCCGCGACCTGCGCCGGGTCATAGCGGTAGCCCAGCGACTCCACTTCCTTGACCATCTGCCTGTGGTCGGCCAGGTTCTGGTTGGTCTCGACCAGGAGCGAGCGCACCTTGCGGTCCGCCAGCACGCCCCGCGCGCCAGCGATGATTTTGTGCTCGATGCCATCCACGTCGATCTTGATGTGGTCGGGCACGGGCACCACTCCCGCGGTCACCAGATCGTCCAGCCGGGCGGAGATGCAGCCCTGAGAGAACACTGGATGCATCGGTTCGTGCTTGAAATCCACCCGCTCGCCCAGGGAATGGCACGAGCCGCCAATGCTCAGGTCCGACAGGTGCAATTCGCTATAGCCCGCCTGGTCGGACAGCCCCAGGCAATAAGCCTTGACCTGCTCGCCAAGGCCGTTCAGCACGATGTTGCGGTTGAGCAGCGCGTAATTCTGCGCCTCAGGCTCGAACGCAAAGACTCTCACGCCGCGCGTCTTGGCCGCCCAGATGGTGTACATCCCGACATTGGCGCCGATGTCCACCAGGACCTCGTTCGCGGCAAATCCCGCAATCCATTGGATGGTGATCGGCTCCTTCTCGAACAAGGTATCGACCCGCCACTTGGTGGCTGTGGACGGCGTTGCGTAGACCACCCGCACGCCATCGTGCGTGAGCTCGCAGTGCGGATTCAGCTTTTCGTATTCCTCGAGGGTCAGCATGAGTTCGAATCGGGAAGTCGCAACAGCGTCCGCCTATGCGGTGCGCGCCCTCTGGAGCAGCTCGGGCGGGTTCTCCACCATGATGTCGTATAGCAATAGGTCGCGGCGCACGTCGACGTCGGCGATGGGCTCGACGCCGTGGAACGAATCGTTGGTCTTGGCAAAGGCAAACAGCGTGTTCGGCAGATAGGGCATGGTGCAAATGCGCTGGAACTGGTCGAACGGATAATGCGGCCCGCCCGTGCAAATGAAGTTCCGGTCCCTGGGCAGGTAGATCGAAGTCCCGAGGTGCGGCCGGGAATCATCCGCCGGGAGGTAGAACAGCAACGACAGCACCTTCTGCGGCTTGTCGGTATGGGGCCCGAGCGCGTAAGTCGTGTAATCCTGGACCAACAGAGCTTCATTGCTGAAGCGCCGGCCTTTCAAGTCCCCCAGGCGCTGGGCGAGAATCTCGCCGAACTTGGATAGTACCACCTGGGCAAAATAACCGCCGAGCATCCATTCCGCCACGCCTTGCCAGAACCCGCGGAACGGATTGGCCATGTCCTGGAGATTCTCGGGGGCGAGCGGCAGCACGAGTCGTGTATCCGGATAAGCGTCACCCACCCGCTTCAGCGCCCGCAGCGTCTTGAAGTCGTCTTTCGGCGGCAGATGAGAGCGCAAGGTTTCATAGAAGTCGGCCGGGAACACGTCCCGCACGACGATATGGGGAAACGGAAAATACAGGATCGGCGCGTTCGCGATCTTGTAGAGCACGTAGAGGTCAACAGCGGAAGACATAGGCAAGCAAAAAGCGGCGACAAGCTCAGTGAAAAGCGAATTTTATCATGGGGCTGGCGTGACACGCGGCTGCTAGAAATCGTAGGGATCGACATCCAGGGACCAGCGTGCACGAGTTACGCTCGTGCTCGATATCGAGTGGTGCCAGGCATCCAGAAAACTGCGCAACCGCTGCCGTGACTCCGACTGCACCAGTAATTGCGCGCGTTCGCGCCCGGACCGACGCGGCAGCGCGGCGGGAACCGGATCGTAGAGAGTGACGTGGGCGTCGAGTGCGCGGCCCTTGCGTTGAGCCGCCGCGAGCAACTCCAGCGCGGTGGCAAGCCGCGGGGCCTCGGCGCGCAACAATGCCTGATAGACGAAAGGCGGAAAGCCCGCCTGCTGGCGCTCGGTGAGCGCGCTATCGGCAAAGGCCCGGTAGTCCTGACGGCACAAAGCGGCGTAGAGCGGATGATGCGGAAATTCGGTCTGGATCAACACTTCGCCTTGCACGCCGCCGCGCCCGGCACGGCCCGCGACCTGGGTGAGCAGGGCGTATAACCGCTCGGCGGCCCGAAAATCATCGCTATAGAGGCGGCTGTCGGCATTCAACACCCCCACCAGGTTCAAGTACGGAAAATCGTGGCCTTTGGCGAGGATCTGGGTGCCGACCAGAATATCCACCTCCCGGTCCTGGATGCGCTGGCGCATGGCTTGCCAGGCACGGCGGCGGCTCGTGGTATCGCGGTCGATGCGCAGGATGCGCGCTTGAGGAAAGTGCCGCGTCAGCGCCTCTTCCACGCGCTGCGTGCCCTGCCCTACCGGCGCCAGATCGGTATTACCGCAATCAGGGCAGGCAACCGGTGTCGGCGCGTCGTGGCCGCAATGGTGGCAGCGGAGCCGCCGTTCAGTGAGGTGCAGCACCAATTGCGCCGAGCAGCGGTGGCAGCCCGAGATCCAGCCGCACGCCCGGCACATCAGCACCGGGGCATAGCCGCGGCGGTTGATGAATACCAGGGATTGCTCGCCGGCGGCAAGACGCTCGCGCACAGCCGCCAGCAATCGCTGCGACAGCCCGTCGGCGAGTTTCTCGGTCCGGGTATCGATGCAGGCGATGCGCGGCGGTGGAGCGCCGATGCGAGTCGTCAGCTCGAGCAGCTGGTAACGACCGTTGACGGCGTTGTGATAAGTCTCGAGCGCCGGGGTCGCCGTTCCCAGCACGATGGGCACGCCGCGCTGCCGGGCCCTCGTCACGGCCAGGTCGCGCGCCGAATAACGAAAGCCTTCGGATTGCTTGAAGGAGCTGTCCTGTTCCTCATCCACCACGATCAGGCCGAGCTCGGGCAGTGGCGCGAACACGGCGAGCCGGGTGCCGAGGACGATACGAGCCTGCCCGTCGCGGGCTGCCTGCCAGTGATCGAAGCGTTCTGATTCGGCAAGGCCGCTGTGCAGGCTGACGGTGGCCGTGCCCGGGAAACGGAGCGCCACCAGCGATTCCAGTTGTGGCGTCAAGGCGATCTCGGGCACCAGCAACAACGCCTGGTTTCCGGCCCGGAGCGTTGCCGCAATGGCGTGCAGATAGACCTCGGTCTTGCCGCTACTGGTGACGCCCAGCAACAAGAACGGCCGGTATTCGCCGTGGCTGGCGCAGATTTCAGTAACCGCCCTCGCTTGCTCGGAGGTCAGTGCGGGCGGCGGCGCGGCGGCAGGCGACGAAGGCGGTGTAACGGCCTCGCGGGCTTGTTCCAGGCTGACCCAGCCGCGTGCAAGGTACCGCTTCAGAATGGCCGGCGCACCGGGCAGGAGCGCTCTTGCCTCGGCAAGCCCGAGCGGGCCCGCTTGCAGGCGCTCCAACAGCTTCAACTGGGCATGGGCGCGTGCGGGCAGCGCGGTCGTGGAAAGGGTTGACCCGGCCGCCGTGAGAAGATACACGCCGGTTTCTCTGGAGCGGGACCGTTCTGACATCCGGCGCAATCGGGCCGGCAGCGCATCCATCACCACCGCGCCCAAGGGGTGGCGATAGTATTCGGCCGCGAATTGCATCAAGCGCAAGTCCTCCGGCGCCAGTGGCGGCATATCCCGCAAGACTTGCATCACGCTCTTCAGGCGGGCGGCCGGGACCGTGGAAGCTTCCGCGACCTCGACGATTACCCCCACAGCCGTTTTTCTACCAAACGGCACCAGCACGCGGTGACCGATGTCGGCACGGGTCGCGTCGTGGGCCTGATAATCGAACAGGTTGTCCACCGGCACATCGATCGCGACGCGGATTATGGGCATATCGGCGATGTCGAGAGCGCAAGCAGTTGGATGGCTGATAAACAACGCTTCAATTTATAGAGCGGCGCTTGCCGCTTGGCCCATTACACCCAGGATTATCAACACGACCTTGTGGATAACCCTGTTGATAGAAATGCCCGGCCAGCCCTCAGGAGGCAATTCCTCCCGTGCCGCCACCATGCCGAAAGAATCAAATTAATGTGTGTTAAAACAATGAGTTAACAAACGGCACGCTGAGGGGGCATGCTCAAGAAAAATCCCTTGTTGCACAAGATGTTGCTGTGCATAACTCGGCGGCGACCGCCCGCAATGCCAGATCTGGCGTGGCTCTTCAGTGATACGCCGGGCTCAGTTCATGCACGGCGTCTACCAGTGCGGCAACACTTTCCGGGGGCGTGTGTTGCGAGAGGCCGTGCCCCAGGTTGAACACGTGGCCATGACCGCGCCCGAACTCAGCGAGTATGGCGGCGACGCCTCTGCGGCTTGCTTCGGGGCCGGCAAGCAGCGTCATGGGGTCGAGGTTACCCTGCAGCGCAACGCGTTCGCCGACCTGATGGCGCGCCGCGCCGAGATCCACCGTCCAGTCGACACCGACGGCGTCGCAGCCGCTCGCGGCGATCGCCTCCAGCCAGGCGCCACCGCCCTTGGTGAACAGAATGTTCGGTATGCGCTCCCCGTGATGCTCGCGCTTGAGCCCTTCAATGATGCGCCGCATGTAGGCGAGCGAGAATTCGCGGTACTCGGCGGCACCCAGCGCGCCGCCCCAGGTGTCGAAAATCATCACTGCCTGCGCGCCTGACTCAATCTGCGCATTGAGATAGGCGATGACCGCGCGGCAGTTGACCTCCAGGATATGGTGCAACAACTCGGGCCGGTTATGGAGCATGCTCTTGATGGTGCGAAAATCAGCGCTCCCGCGCCCCTCCACCATGTAGCAGGCCAGGGTAAAGGGACTGCCGGAGAAGCCTATCAGCGGGACCTTGCCGGCGAGCGCCCGGCGCACCTGGCGCACCGTGTCGAGCACGTAACGCAGACTCGCGCCAGGATCAGGCACCACCAGAGCGCGTATCTCGCGCTCCTCGCGCAGCGGGCGCTCGAAGTATGGCCCTTCCCCTTCGGCAAATCCCAGGCCCAGCCCCATGGCGTCCGGTATCGTCAGGATGTCGGAAAAGACGATGGCGGCATCGAGCCGGAAACGGTCGAGCGGCTGCAGCGTCACCTCGGTGGCGAGACCCGGGTTTTTGGCGAGCGCGAGAAAACTGCCGGCCCGCGCGCGGGTTGCGTTGTATTCCGGAAGATAGCGCCCGGCCTGGCGCATCAACCAGACCGGGGTACGGGTGGTGGGCTGGCGCAGCAGCGCCCGGAGCAACGTATCGTTCTTGAGTTGTGTCATTAACCGCAGAGACGCAAAGGCGCAGAGGAAGACCGAATCATATAGTGCTCTGCGACTCGGCGCTTCTGCGGTGAAAAACTCAGCGCGGCAACTCGGAAGACCCCATCAGGAACTCGTCTACGGCGCGCGCGCACTGGCGCCCCTCGCGGATCGCCCAGACCACGAGCGACTGCCCGCGCCGCATGTCCCCGGCGGCAAATACTTTCGGCACCGAAGTTGAATAGCAACCGTTTCCGTCCGTGATGGCCTTGACGTTGCCGCGAGCGTCTTTCTCCACGCCGAAAGCCGCCAGGACCGATGGCACGGGCGAGATGAAGCCCATTGCCAGCAGCACGAGATCGGCAGGCAGCGTGAATTCCGAGCTGGGGACTTCGCTCATCCTGCCGTCTTTCCATTCCAGCCGCACCACCTTGAGCGCCTTGACCTTGCCCCCTTCTCCAACGAATTCCTTGGTGGCGACCGACCAGTCGCGGCTGACGCCTTCCTCGTGCGAAGACGAGGTGCGCAGCCGCGTCGGCCAGTAGGGCCAGACCGGGTTCCTTTCCACATCGGGCGGCATGGGCAGCAGCTCGAACTGCGTGACGGAGCTGGCGCCGTGGCGGTTGGACGTGCCGACGCAGTCGGAGCCGGTGTCCCCGCCGCCGATGATCACCACCTGCTTGCCGGTTGCCCACAGATCGGGCACGCCCGCGTCACCCGCGACGCGCTTGTTTTGCAGCGGCAGGAATTCCATCGCGAAGTGCACGCCGTCGAGCTCGCGCCCCGGTATCGGCAGATCGCGCGGCTGCTCCGCGCCCCCGGCAAGCACCACCGCGTCGAATTCCGCAAGGAGCTTTTTCGGCGCAATGGTCCCGGTCGCCCAGTCGGGAATGCCTTTCCCGGGTCGCTGATTGCCGACGTAGACACCGGTGCGGAAGGAGACGCCCTCGGCGGCCATTTGTTCCATGCGCCGGTCGATCTGCATCTTCTCGAGCTTGAAATCGGGGATGCCGTAACGCAGCAGCCCGCCGATGCGGTCGTTTTTCTCGAACACGACGACGTCGTGACCCGCGCGCGCCAGTTGCTGCGCGCTGGCGAGCCCCCCGGGACCGGAACCCACGATCGCCACTTTCTTCCCGGTCTTGTGTGACGCCGGCCGCGGCTTGACCCAGCCCTGTTCCCACGCCTTGTCGATGATCGCGTGCTCGATCGACTTGATGCCGACCGCGTCTTCGTTGATCCGCAGCACGCAGGCTTCCTCGCAGGGCGCGGGGCACACGCGGCCGGTGAACTCGGGAAAATTGTTGGTCGAGTGCAGCGTGGCGATGGCCGCTTCCCAGTCCTGCCGGTATACCAGATCGTTCCAGTCCGGGATGATGTTGTTGACCGGGCAGCCGCTCATGCAGAACGGAATGCCGCAATCCATGCAGCGCGCCCCCTGGATCTGCGCTGCATGATCCGGCAGGGCCGGGATGAATTCGCGGTAATGATGCCTGCGGGCCTGCGGCGCCTCGTGGGGCTCGTCGACGCGCCGGTGCTCCAGAAATCCTGTGACCTTACCCACGCCTGTTTACCTCATTCGACATGCACGATGAACTTGTGGCCAGGGGCCCCATAATCGCCGCCGCGTTTCCCCACCCTCTAACGCCCCGCCAGCCGCTGCCCAGCGTGGTGGTGGCGGCGCGCTTTCAGGCCGCGATTCTGCGGGACTTCGCTGCGAGCTCGCCGAGCGCGCGCCGGTACTCGTTCGGGAACACCTTGATAAACCGCGGACGGAATTCGTCCCAGTGATCCAGTATGCGTTTCGCCTGTGTGCTGCCTGTATAGCGGGAATGGTTCTCGATCAGCCGCTTCAGGACCGCCTCATCCGCAGCGCCCATGTGCCAAAGCTCGCGCGCGAGCTTCGCCTCCTGCTCGGACTCGGTGAGCACGGCATCCAGCGTGACCATGGAGGTGTTGCAGCGTCTGACGAACTCGCCGTCCGCGTCGAGCACGTAGGCAATGCCGCCCGACATGCCGGCGCCGAAGTTGCGGCCGGTCTGACCCAGCACCACCACCGTGCCGCCCGTCATGTACTCACAGCCATGGTCGCCAATGCCCTCGACCACAGCCCGGGCGCCTGAATTCCTCACCGCGAAGCGCTCGCCGGCGACGCCGCGGAAATAGGCTTCGCCGCAGATCGCGCCGTAGAGCACGACGTTGCCGGTGATGATGTTCTCGGTCGGCTCGCCACGGAACTTGGGTGAAGGCTGCACCGAAATCCGCCCGCCGGAGAGGCCCTTGCCGCAATAATCGTTGGTGTCGCCAATGTGATCGAGCGTCACGCCCTTTGCCAGGAACGCGCCGAAACTCTGGCCGGCGGAGCCTGCGAAGCGGATATGGATCGTGTCGTCCGGCAGCCCCTCGTGGCCGTAGCGCTTGGCGATCTCGTACGAAAGCATCGTTCCGACCGTGCGATTGATGTTGCGTATCGGGGTTTCGATCGTGACCTTCTCGCCGCGCTCGAGCGCTGGGCGCGCCAGCTCGATCAGGCGATTGTCGAGCGCCTTGTCGAGTCCGTGATCCTGCTTCTCGCTGTGGTAACGCGCAACTTCAGCCGGCATGTGCGGCGTGGCGAAGATCTTCGAGAAGTCGAGGCCTCTCGCCTTCCAGTGCTCGACACCCTTCTTCTTGTCGAGGAGATCGCTGCGCCCGATGAGGTCGTTGAACTTGCGGACGCCGAGTCTCGCCATTAGCTCCCGCGCTTCCTCGGCGACGAAGAAGAAGTAATTGATGACGTGCTCGGGCTTGCCCTCGAACTTCCTGCGCAGCACCGGGTCCTGGGTGGCCACGCCGACCGGGCAGGTATTGAGGTGGCACTTGCGCATCATGATGCAGCCCTCGACGACGAGCGGCGCGGTCGAGAAGCCAAACTCGTCGGCCCCGAGCAGCGCGCCGATCACCACGTCGCGACCGGTCTTCATCTGGCCGTCGACCTGCACCGCGATCCGTCCGCGCAGGCGGTTCAGCACCAGCGTCTGCTGCGTCTCCGCGAGCCCGAGCTCCCAGGGAGTGCCGGCATGCATGATGGAGGACCAGGGTGAGGCTCCGGTGCCGCCGTCGTGCCCCGAGATCGTCACGTGATCCGACTTGGCCTTGGACACCCCGGCGGCGACGGTGCCAACGCCGGTCTCGGAGACCAGCTTGACGCTCACCGCGGCTGCGGGATTCGCGTTCTTGAGGTCGTGGATCAGCTGCGCGATGTCCTCGATCGAGTAGATGTCGTGATGCGGTGGTGGCGAGATCAGCTCGACGCCGGGCGTCGCATAGCGGATCTCCGCGATGTACTCCGACACCTTGCGCCCGGGCAGCTGCCCGCCCTCACCGGGTTTCGCCCCTTGCGCGATCTTGATCTGCATCATCTCGGCGGACGCCAGGTACTCGGCGGTGACGCCGAAGCGGCCGGAGGCGACCTGCTTGATCTTGGATTTGAGCGAATCGCCCTCCTGCAGCGGGATGTCGACTTCCACGCGCTCGCGGCCGAGGCGCGACATCAGCGTTTCTCCGGCAGCTATTTTTGCGTAGCGTTTTCGGTCCTCGCCGCCCTCGCCGGTATTCGACTTGCCCCCGATGCGGTTCATCGCGATCGCGAGCACGGTGTGCGCCTCGGTGGAAATCGAGCCCAGCGACATCGCGCCGGTCGAAAAACGCTTGACGATCTCGGCGGCGGGCTCGACTTCCTCGATCGGGACCGGCGCGCACTGGTCGAACTTGAACTCGAATAGCCCGCGGAACGTCAGGTGGCGCTTCGACTGGTCGTTAATGATGGCAGCGTATTCCTGGTACGTCCCATGAGAATTCTGCCGGGCCGAGTGCTGCAGCTTGGCAATGGCGTCGGGGGTCCACATGTGCTCCTCGCCGCGCACGCGCCAGGCGTATTCGCCGCCGGCATCCAGCGCACCCCGCAGTACCGGGTCGTCTTCGTCGAATGCCGCCCGATGGATGCGGATTGCCTCCTCGGCGACCTCGAATACGCCGATGCCCTCGACCGACGAGGTCGTGCCGGTGAAATATTTGTCCACCAGGGAGCGCGCCAGCCCCACCGCCTCGAAGATTTGCGCGCCGGTGTACGACATGTAAGTGGAGATGCCCATCTTGGACATCACCTTCTTCAGCCCCTTGCCGGTCGCCTTGACGTAATTCTTGATCGCCTTTCTGCCGTCCACGCCCGTCCCGAAATCGCCGCGTCCGGCGAGATCGAGCAGCGTCTCGAGCGCGAGGTAAGGGTGCACCGCCTCGGCGCCGTAGCCGCCGAGCAGCGCAAAGTGATGCACCTCCCGCGCCGAGCCGGTCTCGACGACGAGCCCGGTGCTGGTGCGCAGACCCTTGTTGACGAGATGCTGATGGATGGCTGACAGAGCGAGCAGCGCCGGAATCGCGACCAGATCGCGCTCGATTCTGCGGTCTGAAATGACGAGGACCGAGAATCCCGCGCGCACCGCGTCCTCGGCCTGCGCGCACAGGGAAGCGAGTCGTGCCTCGACCGCCTCCTTCCCCCAGGCGATAGGGTAGGTGGTGTCGACCTCGAACGACTTGAACTTGCCATCGGTGTAGCGGTCGATGTGCCGGATCTTCTCCATCTCGAAGAAGTCGAGCACCGGCTGGCTGATCTCCAGCCGCAACGGCGGGTTCATCTCGTCGATGCCAAGGAGGTTCGGCTTGGGCCCGATGAAGGAGACGAGTGAAGTGACCAACTCCTCGCGGATCGGGTCAATCGCCGGATTCGTGACCTGTGCGAAGAGCTGCTGGAAATAGCTATATAATATCTTGTTTTTAAAAGATAATACTGAAAGAGCCGCATCGTTGCCCATGGAGCCGACCGGCTCCTCGGCGTTCACTGCCAGCGGCGCGAGCTGAAACTTGATGTCCTCCTGCGTGTAGCCAAACGCCTGCTGCCGGTCGAGCAACGGCACCTGAGATTTCAGCGGTGCCGTCTTCTCGGTCTCGACTTCATCGAGCTTGACGCGAATCCGCTCGATCCATTCGGCGTAGGGCCTGGCCGAGGCGAGGGTGTCTTTTAACTCCTTGTCGTCGATGATGCGGCCCTTTTCGAGGTCCACCAGGAACATCTTGCCCGGCTGCAAGCGCCACTTCTTGATAATTTTTTCCTCCGGAACCGGCAGGCAGCCGCATTCCGAGCCCATGATGACGAGGTCGTCCGAGGTGACGATGTAGCGCGACGGCCGCAACCCGTTGCGGTCGAGCGTTGCGCCGATCTGCCGCCCGTCGGTGAAGGCAATGGAGGCCGGACCGTCCCACGGCTCCATCATCGCCGCGTGGTATTCGTAGAAGGCGCGGCGCGCCGGGTCCATCAGCGTGTGATTTTCCCACGCCTCCGGGATCATCATCATCATGGCATGGGCGACGGAGTAGCCGCCCATCACCAGGAGCTCCAGCGCGTTGTCGAACGAGGCCGAATCCGACTGGCCGTCGTAGATCAGCGGCCATATCTTGTCGAGGTCCTTGCCCAGGATGGGGGAGGAAATAGCGCCCTGGCGCGCGCGGATCCAGTTGATGTTGCCGCGCACCGTGTTGATTTCGCCATTGTGGCAGACGAGGCGGAACGGATGAGCGAGGTCCCAGCTCGGGAACGTGTTGGTCGAAAAGCGCTGATGCACAAGGGCGAGCGCTGATTCCACGCGCGCATCCTTGAGGTCGAGGTAGTACTCCCCGACCTGGTAAGCGAGCAGCATGCCCTTGTAACAGACGGTGCGCGCGGACATCGAGGGAACGTAGAATTCCTTGCCGTGCGCGAGCTTGAGCGCCTGGATCGCGTGCCCTGCGCTCTTGCGGATGATGTAGAGCTTGCGCTCGAGCGCGTCGGTGACGGTGATGCGCCTGCCGCGGCCTATGAACACCTGCCGGATCACGGGCTCGATGCGCTTAGCCGGCTCGGCGAGGTCCGAGTTATCCACCGGCACGTCGCGCCAACCGAGCAGCGACTGGCCTTCGTCCTTGATCGCGCGCTCGATTTCGTATTCGCAGGCGAGGCGCGAGGCAGGATCCCGCGGCAGAAACACCATGCCCACGCCATATTGGCCGAGCGGCGGCAGCTTCACCCCGCGCTTGGCCATTTCTTCGCGGAGGAACTTGTCGGGAATCTGTATAAGACAGCCCGCGCCGTCGGAGAGCTTTGGATCCCAGCCGACTGCGCCACGGTGCGTGAGATTCTTGAGAACCGTCAGACCCTGCTCGACGATGGAATGGCTCTTCCTGCCCTTGATGTTTGCGACAAAGCCCACGCCGCACGCATCGTGCTCGTGGGCCGGGTGATAGAGCCCTTGCTCGGGGGGCAGGCCAGGCTGGTCCAAGGGTAGTTCCCGAAAAAGTCTTAGTTACAAAGCGTTGTGGCCACAATTGCTGCTTCGCAGCAAGCGCGCATGAAATCAACGCGCAGTCCTCAAGTTTACTGTCTTAAGTGACTGGATTCAACCGGAAAATCGCCTTCCGGCAGAAATGGGGTCAGGTTTCCTCGATGGCGAACAACCGCCGGTGCTCGAGGATGGCATAGCGGTCGGTCATGCCGGCGATGTAATCCGCGATGGCCCTGGGCGCGTGCGCCTGTGCGCGCCCCTGGAATTCCGGGGGCAGTAACCGGATGTCCGACAGGAATGCCCCGAACAGTTCGGAGACGACACGGCGGGCCTTGGTGCTCATGCGCACCACGCGGTAGTGCCGATAGAGGTTGTCGCGCAGAAACTGCTTGAGGGCCAGGCTTTCATCATGGATTCGCGGGCTGAAGGCAATGAGCGGAGGCGCCCGCCGCACCGACTCGATGGAATCGGGTGCATGTCTTCGAATGTTTTCTGCACTGGCGCGCACCAGGTCGGTCACCAGGGTATCGATCATGCGCCGCACGGTCTCGTGGACCAGGCGCCGACCGGCAAGCCGCGGGTAATCCTTAAATACGGCCCTCAAGTGGCGCGCAACGATTTTTACCTCCGCGAGCTGCTCCAGGCTGAGTAGCCCGGAGCGCAGGCCGTCATCCACATCGTGGTTGTTATACGCAACCTCGTCGGCAAGGTTTGCGAGCTGTGCCTCGAGCGACGGCCGCCGCCGCTTGATGAACCGCTCCCCCACTTCGCCCAGATCTCGGGCATTCTTCACGGAGCAATGCTTCAGTATCCCTTCGCGCGATTCGAAAGTGAGATTGAGGCCGTCAAAAGTGGCGTAGCGCTGCTCGAGCACATCCACCACGCGCAAGCTCTGAAGATTGTGCTCGAATCCACCATAGGGCCGCATGCAGGCATTGAGCGCATCCTGCCCGGTATGGCCAAAAGGAGTGTGGCCGAGATCATGGGCAAGCGCGACTGCTTCAGTGAGATCTTCGTCGAGCTTTAGGCTGCGCGCCACCGACCTGGCAATCTGCGCCACTTCGAGGCTGTGCGTGAGCCGGGTGCGAAATAGATCGCCTTCGTGGTTGATAAAGACCTGGGTCTTGTATTCGAGGCGGCGGAAGGCGGTGGAGTGGATGATGCGATCTCGGTCGCGCTGGTATTCGCTGCGCCCGCGAGGAGGCGACTCGCGATGCCGGCGGCCTCGGGAGCGCTCCGGCAGGGCCGCGTATGGCGCGAGCGAGTGCTCAGGCATGCGCGAGCGCGCCCAACACGTCTGCGAGTGCATCGCCGGGGACTTGATCGGTGACCAGGGCCTCGCCGATGCGCTTCAACAGCACGAAACGAATGCGGCCACCCTCGACCTTCTTGTCGTGGCCCATCAAATCGAGATAACGCTTTAGACCGAAATCAGGAGCCGTGACGGGCAAACCAGCGCGGACGATAAGCGCACTTGCCCGCGCCACGTCCTGCGCCGGGAGCATGCCCAACCGATGTGAAAGCCTGGCTGCCAGCACCATCCCGGCCGCCACCGCCTCGCCGTGCAGCCAAGTCCCATAACCTGACCCGGCCTCTATGGCATGCCCAAAGGTATGACCGAGGTTGAGTAGCGCCCGCACGCCATCTTCGCGCTCGTCCTGCGCCACGATCTCGGCCTTGATGGCGCAGGAGCGCTCGATTGCGTGGGCGAGCGGCTCGGTTTCGCGTTTCACGAGCCGCGCCATGTTCTTCTCCAGCCAGTCGAACAGCACGGGATCGCGGATCAACCCGTACTTGACCACCTCTGCCAGCCCGGCTGCAAACTCACGCGGCGGCAGCGTTGCCAGCGTATCGGTGTCGGTTATCACAGCGCGCGGCTGATAGAAAGCGCCGATCATATTCTTGCCAAGGGGGTGATTGATCGCGGTCTTGCCGCCGACCGCTGAGTCCACCTGTGCGAGGAGAGTGGTGGGCACCTGGATGTAGGGCACGCCGCGCAGGAACGCCGCCGCGGCAAAACCGGCGAGGTCTCCGACCACACCACCCCCCAGCGCGATCAGCGTGGTGCCGCGCTCGCAGCGATGCTCGAGCAGGGCATCGAAAATTCGGTTGAGGGTTTCCCAGTTCTTGTGCGATTCCCCGTCGGGTAGTGTAATGGGCACCACCTCCACGCCCCGGGTTTCCAGCGCGCGCTGGAGCGGCGCGAGGTAGAGAGGGGCGACAGTGGTGTTGGTTACGATCGCCACCTTCTTCTTGTGCAATCGTTCCACGATCAGATCGGCATGCGCGATCAGGCCGGCACCGATGTATATCGGGTAACTGCGGTCGCCCAGCTCCATCTTCAGAGTTTGCATGATTCGCTTTCGGTCTTTCTGGTCAACTGGTGCGCAGGGAAGCGCCATCGCGTTCGGCCATGCCGGCTTGATGCCGGTGCAGCTGCTGTTCCAGCTTGTGCGCGAGGCTGCCCAGACTCTGGTCACCGGTATCGACGATGATGTCGGCAACCTCGCGATATAGCGGGTCACGCTCATCGAATAACTGCTGCAGCCTGGCCAGTGGGTCCGTCGCCTTGAGCAGAGGTCGGTTCTTGTCGTGGCGGGTGCGGCTCCACAGATCCGCCACGGCGGCACGCAAATAGACCACTATGCCGTTCCCAGCGAGCAGCTTGCGGTTCTCGGCGGAGAGTACCGCGCCACCGCCCGTCGCGAGCACGATATCCTTGCGCCTGACCAGCTCCGCCAGAGTTTTTGCCTCACGCGAGCGAAAGCCGGCCTCGCCTTCGATCTCGAAAATCACCGCAACCTTGACCCCGGTTGCGCGCTCGATTTCGTGATCGCAATCGTAGAAGGTCTTGCCAAGACGCCGGGCGAGCAGCCTTCCCACCGAGGTTTTGCCGGCACCCATCAACCCGATCAGGAAGATATTGCCCGGGAATGGTCCTATTCCAGCCGTCAGCTTGTGCTCGCCCTCGCTCATGGAGCGATTCTAACGGAACATACTGATGCCGCATAACCAGCACGGGGCAGGTGATAGGCAACAAAAAAGGCGGCCGAAGTCGCCTTTCATGCATTGACGCAGATCTTTACTGGCGCAGCGTGAGGCCGTCCTTGATGATCCGCGGCGAGATGAAGATGAGCAGCTCACGCCGGTCATCACGCTTCGTGTTCTGTTTGAACAGGAACCCGATATACGGCAAATCGCCCAGCACCGGGACCTTGTTGGTGCCACTGCTCTCGTCCTGGGTGTAAATGCCGCCGATCACCACCGTGCCGCCGTTCTCCACCAGCACTTCGGTGACGATCTGCTTGGTGTCAACCGCCGGGGGATTCGTGTTCAGTGGCGATACGGAATCCTTGTTTACCCGGAGGTTCATGATCACGTTATCGTCGGGCGTGACCTGGGGTTTGACCTTGAGCGAGAGTGTCGCTTTCTTGAATGACGTGCTGGTCGCGCCGCTCGAGGTCGCCGATTGGTAAGGGATCTCCGTACCCTGCTCGATGGTCGCCTCGACCTGGTCGGAAGTGATCACGCGCGGGCTGGAGATGATCTTGCCCTTGCTGTCCGCCTGCAACGCGCTCAACTCGAGGTCGATGAATTTCGTGCGGCTCTGGTTGAAGAGGATCATCGAGAACACGCTGCCACCCGCGGCGGGCAGATTCACGTTGAGGTTGCCGGTCGAGAAAGGGGGCACAGCGCTGGTGCCCGCGATGGGGGCGACCGTGCTCAAGTTCCCGCCAACCGTTCCGCGCAGATCTGAACCTGTCGAAAAGATACCGCTACCATCGCCCTTCTCGCGATAGCCCAACCGTACGCCCAGATTGCGGCTGAAAGTATCGGTCGCTTCCACGATGCGCGACTCGATCATCACCTGACGTACCGGCACGTCGACCTTTTTCAGCAGCTTGCGGACTTCTTCAAGCCGGTTCGGGGTGTCCTGCACGAAGATCGTGTTGGTGCGGGGGTCGACCACTGCACTGCCGCGCTTGGACAGGATGCGCTGGTTGGGGTCGGACAGCAGCTTCTGGAAATCGGCCCCTTTCTGGTAATTCAACTGAAAGCTCTCGGTGCGGGTGGGCTCGAGATCGTTGATCTGCTGTTGCGCTTCGAGCGCCAGCTTCTCGCGCGTGGCAAGCTCGTCGCGCGGCGCGATCCACACCACGTTGCCGGTCTTGCGCATGTCGAGTCCCTTGCTCTGCAGGATGATATCGAGCGCCTGGTCCCAGGGAACGTCCTTCAGCCTCAGGGTAAGATTGCCGCCCACCGTGTCGCTGGTAATAATGTTGAGCCCGGTGAAGTCAGCGATCACCTGCAGTACGGCCCGCACCTCCACGTTCTGGAAGTTGAGCGAGAGCTTCTCGCCGGTGTAGCCGCCGCCCCGAGCTATGCGGTCCTGGTCTTGGGCCTGCTTTACTTCCACGATGAACCGGTTGTCGGACTGGTAGGCGGTGTGTTCCCAGGCGCCACGCGGCTCGATTACCACCCGCGCGTTGTTGCCTTGGGTGATGGCGTCTACGGTTTGCACCGATGTGCCGAAGTCGCTCACATCCAGGCGCCGCTGCAAGTTTTTCGGCAACGCGGTGTTGACGAAATCAACAATAATAACCTTGCCTTGCAGCTTGAGATCGATGCCGACGGCATTGTCGGAGAGATCGATCACGACGCGCCCTTCACCAGAATTGCCGCGGCGGAAATCAATATCACGCAGTGCATGGCGCGAATCTCCAGGCTGCGCTTCGGCGAATTGGGTGGTTGCCCCCGAGCTTGCGCCGCTGGTGGCGCCCTGCAGGGTAATGAGCAGCGCCCGCCCGTCGATCTGGGTGTCATAACTGGCGGCTCGCGAAAGATTGAGAACGAGCCGCGTGCGGTCACCGGCTTGCACCACATTGATGCTTCGCAATTCGCCCTCGCCGACTTCCTGTGTGCTGCGGCCGAGCGCGTTGGTGGTGTTGGGGAAATCGAATGCAATGCGGGGCGGATTGTTCACCGTAAACCCTGCGGGCGTGCTGGCCGGCGCCTCCTTCAATGTCACCTTGACGACTACCTTGCCGCCGGTCGCGGGGGACACGTTGATCGCCTCGATCGAGTTCGCCTGGGCGTGGACAGCAAAACTCGCGATGGCGAGCAAAAGGCCCAGCACTCCATGCAGAATAGACATGACAAAGTTGGTTGTCGGCTTCATTTCCCTCGCCTCCTGTTATTCCTGCAACAGCAGCGTGCGTTCCTCTTCCTTCCACTCGTTGCCGCTGTCCTGAATCAGTTCCTTCAGCTTGAGGGCGGCTTCACTGATATCGACGATGCGCCCGAAGTTCTGTCCCATGAAATCGCCGGTCCTGACCCGGTACAGATTGTTGTCCGGCGTCTTGATAATCGCGAAGATGTTCTTGTGCTGCTGCAGCGTGCCCACCATCTTCAGATTTTCCAACGGGAATGCCTCAAGCGGCCCTTTCCGGTGATTCGGGGGCGGCTGCAGCGCGCCGGGAACACTGGCCATCTTGGGAGCCTCAATCTTGCGCGGCACGAACGGGTCGATGAGATCGAACGCGGCGTACTCAAACGGCTCGTATGGTTTCACTTCCGGCAGGGGTGGTATGCGGCCGCGCGGCATGTTGTCCGAATCCTTGACGAACTGTCGCAGATCTGAATGCTGCTCGCCCCCGCACGAGGCGAGCGCGATGCAGGTCAACGCGATGGCGAGGCGGTAGCGCATCACTTCTTCCCGCCTTTCGGGGCGGCGGCCTTTCTCTGTTGGGCGATTTCCTCGTCATCCAGATAGCGGAAGGTCTTGGCTGTCGCATCGAGCGCCAAGCCCCCCTTGGCGCTGCTAGTGAGCCCGATATCGTTCAGCGTGACGATGCGAGAGAGCTTGCTGATGTCGCTCGCGAAGGCACCGATGTCGTGGTAGTTGCCGGTAATCCGGATCGTGATCGGCAGTTCGGCATAAAAGTCCCGCCGCGTTTCGCCGCCTGCGGGCTTGAACAACTCGAACTGAAGGCCACGCCCCAGGCCGGCCTGGTTGATATCGGTCAGCAGCGCATCCATTTCGGATTTGCCCGGCAGCTGCTTCAACAGCGCGCCGAACTGTTTTTCGATATCCTCCAGCTGCTTCTGGTAGGCAGGCAGGTTGATCGCCTCGCTCTTCTTCGTAAGGAATGTCTTGCGCAGACCCTCTTCCTTGGTGGCTTCGTTACTGATTTTTTCAATCTGATCCTGCCAGTCAAACCAGTAGCTCGCGCCGACAATAAGCAGCAGTACTACGAGCAACACGCCGATCTTGACCAGGATCGGCGCACCGCCAATACGCTTGGGATCGAGATATCGCTGAAGTTCGTTGGCTGTCATCGCCATGGCATTACCCCTTCGCGGCCGGCTTGGGAGCCGGCTTCCTGGTATCTTCCTCGACCTTGGCGCGCGTTATATTGATGTTCATGATGAACTCGTTGACCCGCAGAGCGCCCTGCTGCCCCGACTTAATCTCGATCAGTCCGGGGTTCTCCAAATGAGGCGAGGCTTCCAGGTTGCGCATCAGCGTGGAAACTCGTGCCTGGGACTGGGTGAGGCCGGTGATCGTGACCCGGGTGCCTGCCTGCTTGATGCTCTTCAGGTAGACACCGTCGGGCAGCTGCCGCACCAGCTGATCAAGCAAATGCACCACTTCGGAGCGGGTAGCCTGTAGGGTTTCCACCACCCGTTTGCGGGCAAGCAACGCTGCGGTCTGATCCTTCAGTTTCTGTATCTCGGCGATCTGTTTGTCGAGTTTTTCGATCTCGCTCTGGAGATACTTGTTTCGGCCTACCTGGTTGTCGAACTGCTCCTCGAGATAGGTATGCACGGCAAACCAGATGCCGGCGCCAATGGCGACTACGACACCCAGCATGATAAAAAACTGCTGTTGCTGTTGCTTACGGCGGATTTCGCGATGCGGTAATAGGTTAACGCGGATCATGGGTCAAACCTCCGCATAGCCAAGCCGCACGCCACCATGAGTGAAGGCGCGTCCTGCGTTAGAGTCTTCGCCCGTATCTTTGAGGAAACCTGCATGTTAATGAAAGGGTTGGCGACAACCGTGTTGACCTGCACGCGTTTTGCAACGGCTTCATCCACGCCCGGGATCGCAGCACAGCCGCCCGAGAGCACAATGTGGTTGATCAGGTTGTGCTGGGTCGAGGTAAAGAAGAATTGCAGCGCGCGAGCGACTTCCAGGCCCAGCATGTCCATGAACGGTTGCAGCACGTCGGTCTCGTAGTTCTCCGGCAGCCCGCCGGCACGCTTGGCGGCCTCGGCCTCCTCGGGGCTCAACCCGAAACGATTCTGAATTTCCTGCGTCAACTGGTTACCGCCAAACGGCTGCTCTCGCATGTAGATCGACTGGCCGTTGCGCAGCACGTTGACCGCCATGATGGAAGCTCCCACGTCCACGATGGCGATGTTCTGGTCCTTGCCCCTGTCAGTAAACTGGGACGCGATCAGCTCGAAGGCGGTCTGGGCAGCGAATACGTCAACATCCATCACCGAGGCCTTGAGTCCTGCAGCTTCGGCTACAGCCACCCGGTCGATGATCTTGTCCTTGCGGGAGGCGGCGATCAGCACTTCCACGTCTTCCGGGCTGTTGGGCGCGGGCCCAAGAACCTGAAAATCGAGATTGACTTCCTCAAGGGCGAAAGGAATGTACTGGTTAGCCTCGGTTTCAACCTGCAGCTCGAGGTCCTCCTCTGTCTGCCCGGCCGGAACCAGTATCTTCTTGCTGATGACGGCCGCATTGGGCAGGGCGAGGGCTAGATTCTTGATATTGCTGCCCAGGCGCTTGTGGCAACGCTTCACCGCGTCGCTTACTGCATCGAGATTGTTGATGTTGCCTTCCATTACCGAATCCTTGGGTAATGGCTCGATGGCGTAGCGCTCGATGCGGTACATGCCCTTGCCGGCATTTTCGATCTCCACCATCTTGACTGCCGAGGAACTGATATCAGCCCCAATCAACGGCGGCATCTTGGCCTTGAACAGGCCTTCGAGAGCGCGGAGGCTAAATTTTCCTTTAAGCATAAGTTTATGGGGAGACTATCCCACAGTTTACATTAGATGTTATCAATAACACCCTTGGATGTAAAGCGTTTTATCTTCTTTTAAAATTACCGGGAACCCCGCCTATAATCGACGGACGATGAATATAGCTTACTCTGCAGCAAGTTGCTGCGATGTGGTTCACAAGCCGGTAGTTAAGCTTCCTAGTTGTTGTAGTACCGCAACAAACGTATACTAAGGCATTGATTAAATGAGAATTAGATGGTTGGCCTTTCCTTTGGTCCTGCTGGCTTCAAGCGCTCTAGCAGCGGTCATACTGCTCGCGTTTGCCGCAGCCATGGTTTATCCGACATTGCCCTCCCTGGAGGTGCTCACCGACTACCAGCCGAAAATTCCACTGCGTGTCTATAGCGCCGACGGCAAACTGATCGGAGAGTTCGGCGAAGAGCGCCGAGCCGTCGTAAGAATACAGGATGTCCCGCAACCCATGGTCCGCGCCATTCTCGCGGCGGAGGACGAGCGCTTTTATCAGCACGGCGGCGTTGATTACCTTGGCGTGGCGCGGGCCGCGCTCTCCAATTTTGTCTCCGGCGGAGTGCGGCAGGGGGCTTCCACCATCACCATGCAGGTCGCCCGTAACTTCTTCCTGTCGAAGGAGAGAACGCTGACCCGTAAATTTAACGAGATGCTGCTCGCCTTCAAGATCGAGGCCAACCTCAGCAAGGACCAGATACTCGAGCTCTACATCAACCAGATTTACCTCGGTCAACGCGCCTATGGCTTTGCCGCCGCCGCGCAGATCTATTTCGGCAAGCCGCTTCCTGATTTGACGCTTGCCGAATTCGCGATGCTCGCAGGGCTGCCCAAGGCGCCCTCGGCTTATAACCCGCTGGTGAACCCCAGGCGCGCCAAGCAGAGACAGCATTACGTGCTACGGCGCATGCGCGAACTGCAACTGATTACCGACGAGGAAGGAACACTGGCCGAGAAACAGCCGATCGTGGTGAAGAAACAAATCAATGAGTACCCGGTCCATGCGGAGTACTTCGCCGAGATGGCGCGCCAGGCGCTCTACGAGCGCTACCAGGATGACACCTACACCAAAGGCATTCGCGTATACACCACGCTTCTGACCGCGCACCAGGATGCAGCTTATGCGGCATTGCGCCGGGGCGTGCAGGACTATGACCGTCGTCACGGCTATCGCGGTTCCGAGGGTTACGTCGAATTACCCTCCAAGCTGACTGACGAAGCGCTGGAAGACGCGCTGCAAGATGTCGCCGACAGCGACGATATCTACGCAGCTGTAGTAGTCGAAGTCAGCCCCAAACTCGTACGCGCCTATCGCAAGGGCGGGGACTGGGTCGAGATCAAGGAAGACGGACTCAAGTTTGCGGCCCGCATGCTGGGCGACAAGGCAAGTCCCGCCCAACGCATTCGCCGTGGCGCCATTATTCGCGTGCAGAAGGATGAAAAAGGGCGCTGGCATATCGTGCAATTGCCCGTCGTCGAGGCCTCGATCGTCGCGCTCGACCCGCGCGATGGCGCGGTGCGGGCGCTCGTTGGCGGTTTTGATTTCAACCGCAGCCAGTACAACCATGTCACCCAGGCGTTAAGGCAGCCGGGCTCGAGCTTTAAGCCCTTCGTCTATTCGGCGGCGCTCGAAAAAGGGTTCACTTCGGCAACCGTCATCAACGATGCGCCGCTTACATTTACGGCCGCGCAAACCGGGTCGGAACCCTGGGAGCCGAAAAACTACGACGGCAAGTTTGAAGGACCGATGCGATTTCGCACCGCGCTCGTCAGATCCAAGAACCTGGTCTCGGTGCGCATCCTGCAGGCGATTTCGCCGCAGTATGCGCAGGACTACATCACGCGCTTTGGTTTCGATCCCAAGCTGCATCCGCCTTATCTCACAATGGCGCTCGGCGCCGGTAACGTGACCCCGATGCAGATGGTGGCGGCTTACTCCGTATTCGCCAATGGCGGCTTCCGCGTGTCGCCGTATTTCATCGAGCGCGTGGAAGATGCGCGCGGCAATGTGCTAATGGCGGCAAAGCCGGCGGGGGTGGGAGCGGGGGCGGAACGCGTGATCGACGAGCGCAACGCCTTCATTATGAACAGCATCATGCGCGACGTGGTGCGCAGCGGTACCGCCGCTCGGGCGATGAAGCTTGGTCGCGGAGATCTCGCCGGCAAGACCGGCACCACCAACGAGTTCGTGGACGCCTGGTTCTGCGGTTACAACGCCGAACTGGTGGCGGTCGCCTGGATCGGTTTCGATACGCCGCAGACGCTTGGACGCAACGAGACCGGCGCGCAAGCGGCATTGCCGATCTGGATGGGATATATGGAGACAGCCTTGAAAGGCTTATCAGAACGGCCGCTAGAGCCTCCCAACGGCGTGGTAGCCATGCGAATCCATCCGGATACCGGCCTGAAAATCACCGATGCCCAGACTGGCATAGTCGAATATTTTTTTCAGGAATTCCTCCCACCCGAGCATGAGACGCTGGTCGGCGGCGCACTGGGCGGCGACCGCCCGCGGGAAGAGGTGCGCAACCAGTTGTTCTGATCTGATCATGCCCAGAGAGACAGGCCGCAACGACCGACGCAGCCATATCGCGCATCTCGCGGCGCGGCTGATGGCCGAGGACGGTATCGAGGACTATGCGTTAGCCAAGCGCAAGGCCGCGCGCCAAGCCGGCACGCCGGATACGCGCGAGTTGCCGGCCAACGAGGAAATTGATGCGGCGCTCCGGACCTACCAGCAGATCTACCAACAGGAGGAGCACCGGGACCGGCTGCGGGCGCTGCGCGAGAGGGCGCTGCGGGCGATGCGGGAGCTCGCGCAATTCAATCCGCACCTGACCGGATCGGTGTTGAACGGCATTGCCGGCAAGTATGCCGACATCAAACTCCAGCTTTTCACCGACAGCGCGAAAGCGGTCGAGCTCTACTTCATAGACCGGGGAATCCCCTACCGTACGGCACAGAGCCGGCTGTATTGCGGCACGGAGCCGCTCACGGCACCGGTGTATACCGTCAACGATGAGGGCACCGAGATCGAAATCACGGTGCTCTCGCCACGTGAGTTGCGGGGGTCGCTACGCACCAGCCTCGAAGGAAAGAGCATCGAGCGCGCCAAGCCGCCAGCGGTAGAACACATGCTGGAGCAAACCTGATCAACGGTCGGCCTTCAACCAGCCGGCAGCATCAAGCGCATAGTAGGTGAGAATGCCATCCGCACCGGCGCGCTTGAAGGAGGTGAGGACCTCCATCACGCAAGGGCGTTCATCCAACCAGCCGCGCGCGCAAGCCGCCTTCAGCATCGAGTATTCGCCGCTCACGTGATAGACGAAAGTGGGCGCCTTGAATTCTTCCTTCACGCGTCGCACGATGTCCAGATAGGGCAGGCCGGGCTTGATCATGACCATGTCCGCTCCCTCTTCCAGGTCGAGCGCGACTTCCCACAGCGCTTCGTCGCTGTTGGCGTAGTCCATCTGGTAGGTGTGCTTGTTGCTTCGCCCCAGGTTTTTTGCCGAGCCCACCGCATCACGAAATGGCCCATAGAAACCCGAGGCGTACTTCGCGGAATAGGCGAGGATGCGGGTATGGAGAAACTTTTGCTTGTCGAGTACGTTGCGTATCGCTCCCACGCGCCCGTCCATCATGTCAGAGGGCGCCACCACGTCCACGCCGGCCTCAGCGCAAGCGAGCGCCTGCTTTTCCAGTACTGCGATCGTTTCGTCATTCAGAATATTGCCCTGACGGTCGATCACACCATCCTGGCCATGTGTCGTATAGGGGTCGAGCGCGGCATCCGTGATCACTCCAAGTTCCGGAAAGCGCTTTTTCAGAGCGGTAACCGCGCGCGGCACCAACCCTTTGGGATTCATGGCTTCGCGGCCGTCGGCGGTTTTCAATTCCGCCGCGATCATGGGGAAGACCGCCAAGGCCGGGATGCGGAGCTTCACGCACTGCTCGGCGTGCGCCAGCAGCCGGTCCACCGTATAGCGCCGGATGCCGGGCATCGACGGCACCGGCTCGACCCGGTTCCTGCCATCAATCACGAACACCGGGTATATGAGGTCATCGATGGTGAGACGGTGCTCTTGCCGCAGGCGTCGCGTGAACGCGTCGCGCCGCATCCGTCGCATGCGCCGCCGCGGGAAACTGCCGTAGAGTCGCATCCTTTTAACCTTTTGAAGAAACTTGCTATTTTGAAGCGGGGGGAACTTACTCTCATTATAAACGTCTTAATAAACAGACGATGTTGAGTCGTCTCCCGCTTCTCCTCCCTGAGCGGGGGCCTTAATTCTAGTTAAGGCTTTTGCCCCCGGTTTTATTCCCCTTTAACCGGGGGTTTTTTATGTACGGGACACACCGCCAAATTACCGGGACTGGAGCCAGTGAAATTGCCACAGGCCATTCAAATGGCGGCGGCGGAACGAGCAGGAAAAATCAGCTAGGTTATTGTTATCGCGCCTGAAACTGGCGCACGCGGAAGGGCTTACTATACAATACGCGTTCCGCATAACAATACCGTCAACAAGGACCCCGCATGTACTTCCGCTGGCCCGTCATGCTGCTTGCCGGCATGCTGTTCTCCCCGGTTGCGGCGGCCCAAGGCCCCGCCAAGGCAGACCTTACCAAAGCGCAGGAGATTGCGAAGCAAGTTTGTGCCGCCTGTCATGCTGCGGATGGCAACAGCCCGCTGTCCGTCAACCCCGTGCTTGCCGGACAGCACGCCGAGTACACGCAAAAGCAGCTGATGAACTTCAAGTCCCAAAGTGGCAAACCGGCAGAGCGGCCGAACGCGGTGATGGCAGGCATGGCGGCAACGCTCTCGGCTGACGACATGCGCAATCTGGCTGTCTACTTCCAGACCCAGACGCCCAACCCGCGCACAGCGCGCGATCCGGCTCTGGTAAAGCTCGGCCAGGCGATCTATCGCGGCGGCATACTATCGAGAAACGTGGCGGCATGTACCGCCTGTCATGGCCCGAATGGCGGCGGCATGCCGGCCCAGTTTCCACGACTCGCAGGTCAGTTTCCCGAGTACACGGCAGCTCAACTGAAGGCGTTCCGCTCGGGCGAACGCACCAACGACCCCAATCGCACCATGCGCGCGGTGGCCGAGAAACTCTCCGACAAGGAAATCACGGCAGTTGCGGAGTACATCGCCGGCCTGCGCTGATGTTAGATGCCCGACGGCGGGCTGTTAGGCTTGAAATTCTTCGAAGACTTTCTCCGCGGCCTTGACCGTCCGCTCGATCTCGGGCTTGCCGTGAGCCGACGAGACAAAGCCGGCCTCGTAGGCTGAGGGGGCCAGGTAAACGCCCTGGGCGAGCATGGCGTGGAAAAAACGGTTGAAGGCCTCCTTATCGCATTGCATGACCTCGGCGAAGCTCACGGGCGGCGCTTCGCGGAAGAAGATGCCAAACATGCCGCCTACGGCCGTGGCCGAAAAAGGGATGTTGCGCGCCTGCGCGCAGCGGGTGAAACCCTCGCATAATGAACGCGCGGTCGCGGCTAGTTTGTCGTAGAAGCCCGGCGACTGGACGAGCTTGAGGGTTGCGAGCCCTGCCGCAACCGCAACCGGATTGCCGGAAAGCGTGCCCGCCTGATACACCGGGCCAAGGGGCGCAATGACTTGCATGATGTCGCGCCGGCCGCCGAATGCGCCGACCGGCATGCCGCCGCCGATCACTTTACCGAGTGTGGTGAGGTCCGGCTTCACTCCATAGAGCGCCTGCGCACCGCCGAGCGCCACCCGGAACCCGGTCATCACCTCGTCGAAAATCAACACGCTGCCATGCTTCGTGCAAAGCGTGCGCAGCGCTTCCAGGAAGCCCGGGCGGGGCGCGACGAGGTTCATGTTGCCAGCGACCGGCTCCACGATCACCGCCGCGATGCCGGGGCCTTCGCTGTCGAAGGCGCGGGCCAACGCGATTTCATTGTTGTATTCGAGCACCAGCGTGTCAGCGGCGGTGGGTCCCGGCACGCCGGCCGAGGAAGGCTGGCCGAAGGTAAGCGCCCCCGATCCCGCCTTCACGAGGAGAGCATCGGCGTGGCCGTGATAGCAACCTTCGAACTTCACGATCTTGCTGCGGCCGGTGAAACCGCGCGCGAGGCGAATCGCGCTCATCGTCGCTTCCGTGCCGGAGCTGACCAGCCGCACCTGCTCCATCGATGGCACAAGACGGCACAGGAGTTCCGCCATCTCGACCTCCTGCTCGGTAGGCGCGCCAAAACTCAAACCCCGATCGGCCGCCTGCTGTACTGCCCTCACGACTTCCGGATGAGCGTGCCCCAGAACAAGCGGGCCCCACGAACCGACGTAGTCGATGTAGGCACGGCCGTCAGCGTCCCATACCTGGGCACCCTTGCCGCGTTGGATGAAAAGCGGCGTGCCGCCAACCGAGCGGAACGCCCGCACCGGCGAGTTGACGCCGGCGGGGATGACGAATTGCGCGCGCTGGTAGAGCTTCTGGCTGAGTTTCATTTCGGGAGCCTGGGAAAGAGAGCGGTGAAGCCTCGCGCCACAGCGCGGATATCGGGCGCCCCGAACAGGGCTGATATCACCGCCAAGCCATCGGCGCCAGCCGCGAGCAGTTGCGGCGCATTATCAAGCGTGATGCCGCCGATCGCCACCACCGGCACGGAAAGGCACCTTTTGGCTTCCTGAAGCAGGGCCAGCGGCGCACGCACCGCTCCCGGTTTGACGAGAGACGGGAAAAAACCACCGAAAGCCACGTAATCCGCGCCCGACGCCTGAGCAACCAACGCGGTTTCGACGCTGCGGTAGCAGGAAGCGCCAAGAATCTTCCCGACACCCGACCGAGCGCGCGCTTCCGGCAACTGGCCGTCGTCGGAGCCCAGATGCAATCCATCCGCGTCGAGGGCGAGTGCGAGCTCGAGGTGGTCATTGATGATGAGCGGCACCTGGAATTTGCGGCACAACGCGAGCAGGGCGCGGCCCTGTAACAGCCGCAACGCCGCGTCCGCGGTCTTGTTGCGGTATTGCAGCAGGCACGCGCCGCCGGCAAGCGCTGCTTCGACCTTGGCGAGGAGATCGGGCGTATCGTCAGTGTCGGGGGTGACGGCGTAGAGACCGGAAATCCCGTGCTTCACGCGCTATTCCTCTTGACCGCCGCCGCCCGCCGGTTCTTCCTCGCGCGCCCAGAACAGGCGATCCGGAATGTACTGGCCCATGCCGGGACGGAATGCCGCTTTCAGCGTCTGCCAGGTGTATTCCTGGGCATCCTTCACGGCATCGCTGACCTCGAGCCCGTTGGCAATGGTGGCGGCAATGGCGGACGCGAGCGTGCAACCCGAACCATGGTAGGTGCCGGGCAGCCGCGGCCACGAATCGCTGCGCACGGCGCCGTTCTGACCATAGAGGGTGTTGACGACCTGGACCGTATTTTCGTGCGTCCCGGTGACGATCACGTATTCGCACCCGCTGGCGATGATCCGCTTGGCGCACTCGGCGAGGTCGGGACCCTCGCCTTCCTCGCCCTCTTCCGCCGCGAGCCGCCGTGCTTCCAGGCTGTTAGGGGTCAGGATGGTGGTCTGGGGAATGAGGAGTTCCCTCAGCGCGATCACCATCTCCTCGGAAACCAGTTCGTCGCCGCGGCCCGAAGCGAGCACCGGGTCGAGCACGAGCGGTATCTCGGGGTAATCGGACACGACCTCGGCGATCGCGGCGATCTGCTCGATGTTTCCCAGCAGGCCGATCTTGAAGGCGGCGACCGGCATGTCTTCCAGCACGCACCGCGCCTGATCGATGACCCACTCGGCTTCGATTGGCGAGACGTCGTCCACGCCCATGGTGTCCTGGATGGTGACCGCGGTTACCACCGAGAGCGGATGGCAACCCATGCTCGAGAGCGTCATGATGTCCGCCTGCAGCCCGGCGCCCCCGCTCGGATCGGTTGCGGCGAAGACCAGAACGATGGGAGGCAGGTCGGCCATGCGTCGGGGGAATCCGGGAGCCCGCGGTTGGTCGCGGAAGGGCGATTAGATAGAATTGGATTCTAGCTCAATTACGGATGCTTGAATGTGACCGCCAGCGAGACCGAGGTCTACAAGACTTACATGTGCCTCATCTGCGGTTTCCTGTACGACGAGGCGGCAGGGTTGCCCGAAGACGGCATTGCGCCGGGAACGCGATGGGAGGACGTGCCGCCCAACTGGACCTGCCCGGAATGCGGCGCGCGCAAGGATGACTTCGAGATGGTGGAGGTTTGAGGCGACCATGAGAATCCTGCATACGATGATCCGCGTCGGCGACCTGCAGCGCTCGATCGACTTCTACACCCAGGTGCTGGGCATGCGGCTGCTGCGCAGGAGCGAATATCCCAGCGGGCGCTTCACCAACGCCTTTGTCGGTTACGACGAGGAGTCGAAGGCGGCGGTGCTCGAGCTCACCCACAACTGGGACACGAAATCCTACGAGCTGGGCAGCGGCTACGGCCATGTCGCGATCGAGGTTGAGGATGCCCGCAAGACCTGCGAAGACGTGAAGAAGCGCGGCGGCAGGGTGACGCGCGAAGCCGGCCCGATGAAGCACGGCACCACCGTGATTGCCTTCGTCGAGGATCCCGACGGCTACAAGATAGAATTCGTCCAGCGCAAAACGGCCGCTTAACCGGCAGAACCGGTCCTGTCGTCCGCAAGGCGGACGAAATCCTCGACCCGCAGGTCTTGCGCGCGCAGCCTGGCGTCAATCCCGAGCCGCTCGAAGTCTGCGGCTCCGAAATAGCCTTTCAACGTGTTGCGCAGCGTCTTGCGGCGCTGCGCGAATGCCGCCGTGACAATGGCGCGGAACCGGCCCGCATCGCGTGCGGCATGTGGCAGGGAAGCGTACGGCGTCATGCGCACCACCGCCGACTCGACTTTCGGAACGGGACGGAAGGCCCCTGGCGGGACATCGAGAACGCGTTCCATCTCGAAGCGGTACTGAAGCATCACCGACAGCCGGCCGTATGCCGAGGAAGAGGGCGCGGCCACCATGCGCTCCACCACTTCCTTCTGCAGCATGGCGTGAATGTCCTGGATCGCGCCGGCGTACTGCGCAAGATGAAACAACAGCGGCGTGGAGATGTTGTAAGGAAGGTTGCCGACCACTCTCAACCGGGCGCCCAGTGCGCCGAAGTCGAATTTGAGCGCGTCACCTTCGTGCACCGTGACGCGGCCGGCCGGGAACTCAGTCTTAAGGCGGGCGATGATGTCGCGGTCGATCTCGATGACGTGCAGGTGGTCGAGATGCGCTGCGAGAGGCTGGGTAAGCGCCCCGAGGCCCGGGCCGATTTCCACCATGAAGTCGTGAGGCCGCGGATGAATGGCGGCGACAATGGCCGCGATCACCGACTCATCGGTGAGGAAGTTCTGCCCGAAGCGCTTGCGGGGGATGTGACGCATGAGCCGGCCCGCCGCGACCGCCTCACACGGCGCGGCGATTACGGCGGCTGCCGGCGGCGAGCGTGGCGGCAAGCTTGATCGCCTCGACCAGGCTGCCGATATTAGCCCTGCCGCTACCGGCCAGGTCGAGCGCGGTGCCATGGTCCACCGAGGTGCGGATGATCGGCAGGCCCAGCGTCACGTTGACGCCGGCGCCGAAGCTCGCGTATTTGAGTACCGGCAGGCCCTGGTCGTGGTACATCGCCAGCACGCAGTCGCAGTTCTTGAGCCGCTTCGGCTGGAACAAGGTGTCGGCTGGCAAGGGTCCCGTGAGATCGAAGCCGGCACGGCGCAGCTTGTCGATTACCGGCACGATGATCTCGGGCTCCTCGCGCCCGAGAAAGCCCGATTCCCCCGCATGGGGATTCAGCCCGGCGACGAGGATGCGCGGCGCAGGGATCGAAAACCGTCCGATCAGGTCCCGCCGCAGCACGCGCAGCGTGCTCTCCAGGCTTTTGCGCGTGATGCTGGGGGCGACGTCCTTCAACGCAAGATGGGTGGTGGCAAGGGCGACCCGCATGCCGCCGCCCACCAGCATCATCACCACGTGTTGGGCGCCGGTGAATTCGGCGAGAAACTCGGTATGGCCGGTGAACGCGATGCCCGCGTCGTTGATCACGCTCTTTTGCAACGGCGCGGTGACCATCGCGTCAAAAACGCCATCGCGGCAGCCGGCCGCGGCGGCCTCCAGGGTGCGCAACACGTAACGGCTGTTGGCGGGGTCGAGCCGACCGGCGACAGCTGGTCGTGGCATCGGAATGTGACGCACCATTAGCGAGCCTGCGCGGGGCTTCGCAGCAGCAGCGGAAAAATCCACGAGCCTGAGCGGCAAGCCCAGGCTGCGGGCGCGGCGCTTGAGGAGTTCACGGTCGGCCAGCACCACGACCCGGGCCGGAAGACGCCGGTGCGCGAGCCCAACACAGAGGTCGGGCCCGATGCCGGCGGGCTCGCCCGCTGTTACCGCTATTAGCGGAGTGTTGAGTGTTGAGTGCTTAATGTTGAGTTGCCCGAATGCCGCAACAGCCATACGACCGATAACTTAACACCAGAGCCTATAACACCATGAAACGCACGATGCGCTGGCACGATTTTGGCTCAGGGCGCGAAGCAAGGCCCGCCGCTTAGACCGACTAAGCAAGGGACTTGCGACAAAGCCATGGGCCAAAACTCGTGCCAGCCCGCAAGGGGTTGCAGCCAGAATCGGCGCTGACTTTGTCGCTCGGCTTGCCAATATCGACATATTGGCTGTACCTCGCTTCGCGTCAGCACCAATTCTGGCAGCAACGCACGTGTGTTTCATGGTGTTATAGGCTCTTAACTCAACATTCAAAACTGAGCGCTAGCGCTCTTCCAGGCGATATTCGATGTAGGCCAGGTCGCGCAGCTGTCGCACCCACTCCTGATAGGACTCATCGGCCTTGCGCGCGTGCAGCGCCTTGCGCGCTTCCAGCCGCAGGCTCTCGCGCGACATATCCTCGTTGCGCCGTTCGAGCACCTGGATGAGATGCCATCCGAACGGCGTCTGCACCAGATCGCTGATTTCTCCCGGGTTGAGTGCATTCATGGCGCGCTCGAATTCAGGCACGGTGGTGCCCGGAGACAGCCATCCCAGATCGCCGCCCCTGGCGTTGCTGCTGTCCTCGGAATACTGGCGCGCCAGCTGCGCGAAATCGGCCTTGTTCTCCAGGCGTTCCCGGATGCTCACCAGGCGCCGGCGTGCCTCGGCTTCCGGCACCAGCTCGTTGGTCCTGATGAGGATGTGGCGCGCGCGGGTCTGGCGCACGATCACCGGGGCGGTGCTGCCGCGGCGCTCGTTCAGCCTGAGGATGTGAAAGCCGTTGGCGCTGCGCAACAGGGAACTCACCGTCCCGGGCTGCAGCGTCTTCACCGCGTCCAGATACAACGACGGCAGGCGCGTGGCGTCGCGCCAGCCCATGCCGCCGCCCTGCAATGCGTCGGGCGCTTCTGAAAAGCTGGCCGCTACCTGGCGAAAGTCAGCGCCGGATTTCAATTGCTCGATCGCCTGCTCGGCGCGGCCGCGCCGGACCTGGATCTGCTCGGGGCTGGCGTTCTCCGGGACGGTTACCAGGATGTGCGAGAGGTTGTACTCCTCGCCGCGCCCGGTTTGCGCCTGCTGCGTGTTGATGAAATTGTCGATCTCGCCGTCGGTCACCACCACCCGGTTTTCCACTTCGCGTTCCCGCAGCCGCGAGAGCAGGATCTCGTCCCGAATGTCTTCGCGGAACCGGGGGAAGGGCACGCCATCTTTTTCCAGCGCCGCGCGCAGCGCCTGCACGCTGAGCTTGTTCTCCTGGGCGACACGCTGGATGGCGCGGTCGAGCTCGGCCTCGTCCACGCGCAGCCCGGTCTCCTTGGCGTGCTGCAACTGCACGCGGGTGGAGATCAGGCGCTCGAGGGTCTGCCGTTCCAGCACTGCGTGCGGCGGCGGCGGCGTGCCCTGCTGCTTCAGCTGCATTGCGGCGAAGCGGGTGCGCTCGGCCAGGACACCGCGTGTGATCACTTCGTTGTTGACCACGGCCACGATGTTGTCGAGCACGATCACCTTGCGCGGCTGCTGCGCCTCTACTGCCGGCACGAACGCTGCGGTGATCAGGAGCGCCTGCAGGACCAGGGCACAGCGCTGAAAGCGGGCGCGGGTGGGGGCCACGGCTCGACTTGCGGTATCAGTAATAGGGTGTCTGCTTGTCATCTGGCCTGGGAGCGCGGGGATCCAGCCTGGTATAGCCGCTGATGTTGCGTCTCAGCGTTTCCATCGGATTAGAGCCAATACGTGACACGCCGTTCAATTCGAGCTGGATGAAAAATGTCGTGGAGGTCTGTTGCGTGGCAACCGCAAAGCGGTGCGCAACCGCGCGCAGCGCCCAGCAGTCGCCATTGTATTCCACGCCGGCCAGACCTTCGAGGGTGCGGCTGTCGAGCAGCGAGTAATTCCACCTCGCAAGCGCCGTCCAGTTCGGGCTGATCGGCCATTGCGTCGAGATGTCGGTCTGGCGCACCGCGTTCGCCTTGTTTTCGCGGTAGCTCAGGTTGAGCACCTTTCCCGGCTGCGGCTGGTAGCGGGTGCCGAGGTCCAATCGCTGGGTCTGCGAAGAGCGGGTGGTGATCTGCCAGCCGATGTCAGCCGTCCAGTAGGGCGCGATCGTCCCGGAGAGCCCGGCGAGAAGATCGGAGCTGGAACTCGTGCGCATAGGCACGCCGGGCAGGCCGACACGCTGGGTTTCGAAATAAAATCGCTGTGCCACGGCGGCGCGCAAGCGTTCGCTGCCGCTGTCGGTCGCGATCAGGCGCGAGGCGACGCCGAGCGTCATCTGGTTGGCGTCGTTGATGCGATCCCATCCCGAGAACTGGTTCTCGGTATAGATGGTCGAGAAACGGATGTCCTGCTGCCCAGTGTCGAATACCGGTATGCTGCTCTGATCGCGGTACGGGATATTGACGTAGTACAGCCTGGGCTCGAGGGTTTGAACGAAACTGGCGCCGCCGAACGAGGCCGGGCGCTCGAATACCATGCCGCTGTCGACGGTGAAAACCGGCAGCGTACGGGTCTGGCTTTCGTAGCCGGAGGTATTCGGGTCGAGGGCATAGCGGGTCACGTTCAGTCCCAGCTTGGGCGTGACGTAAGCGTAGGCGTTCTGTAGCGGCAGACTGAAACTCGGGTATGCCAGTGCGCGCTGGCCGTTGACAAAAGTCGGGTGATCGAAGCCGACGTATTGCCCGTAAAAGTCGAAATCCGAATTCTTCACATCCCGGCGCGCATTCACCGTCAACTGCGGCAGGCGGTTGTAAGCCGGAGTGACCGGCGCCAGGGGGTCGGGTTGCAGCGTCTGCCAGTTCTGGACCAGCCCGGAGAACCAGTACGAGCCGGTGCTGCCCCAGGCGCCGCTGCGGCCGAGGGTAAGATCGCTCGACAACTGAACCTGGGACGTCAGGGCGATTTGCGTCGAGAGGTCGGTGAAGTAGGTGTTGTCCGACACTCTAAGCAGGTTGAGCGCACCGGACCATCCGTTGGAGAAGGTCTGGTTGTGCCGCAGGTAGTAGGCCCAGCGCCGATCGTTGTCTTGCACCCTGTCATCCGGCAACAGGTCGACGCGGGCTTCCCCGGCATAAGTCGGATCGAGGTAGCGGAATTCGGTATCGAACAGCACGCCGCGCCGCGTCATCACGCGCGGCGAGATGGTGGCGTCGCGGTTGGGCGCGATGTTCCAGTAGTAGGGGATGGTCAGTTCCGCACCGCCCGTGTTGGTGCTGCCGTAATGCGGCGTGATGAAGCCGGACTTGCGTTCCTGGTGCAGGGAGAAAGACAGGTAGGGCGAATAGAAAATAGGCGTGCCCATGAACACGATGGTGGCATCGCGCGCCTCGCCCAGATCGCGACTCTTGTCGATGGTCAGCTCGCCTGCCCGCAGGTACCAATCGTCGTTGCCCGGCGCGCAGGCGGTGTACTCCGCGCGCCGCACCCGGTAGCGGTCGGCGCCTTCGAACAACAGGTGCTCTGCCGTTCCGCGCGCGTCCGCCTCGCGGAACAACTGCCGCTGCCCGCCCGGGTCCTGGCTCTTGTGCAGCGTGTAGCTCGGGTTGTCCATGAAGCCGCGTTCGGTCTCGAGGCTGTACTTCAGGCGCGTGCCTTCCACCACGTCCGTCCCCCGCTCGATGCGCACCTTGCCTTCCGCCGTGACTTCGTCCGTCGGCTTGTCGTGGCGCAACCGGTCGGCGTGCACCGCCTGTCCTCGCGTCCTCATCCTCACGTTGCCCTCGGCCTCGGTCTCCCGGTCGTTGTGCCCCCGCAACCGGTCTGCGTCGAGGAACAGCGGCACCTCCTCCTTGCTCGATGGCGGGGTCAGGGTCAGCGTGGGCTCCAGCTTGAGTTTCAATTCCTGCTGCGCACCGGCCGCAAGCGGAAGCGCGCATAAAACGGCGAGTGAGATGCGTGATATTTTCAGTTTTCGCATCGGGAAGAACGGCGGAAGCGAGATGCTAAAATCGCACAATTCATCGTGGAAGGCAATCGAATTGCAGGCGTCACCGGATATTCGATTGGAGGAGCTGCAGGAGTGGCTTGCCGCGCTGCCCGCGGCGGGCGCGTTCACGGTGAGTCCCGCTTCCGCCGACGCCAGTTTCCGCCGCTATTTTCGCGTGGTCGCGGACGGCCGTTCCTGGATTGCGATGGACGCGCCGCCGGCGCGCGAGGACTGCCGCGCGTTCGTGCGCGTGGCGGGGTTGCTGCGCGCGGCGGGCGTCAACGCGCCGCGCGTCGAAGCGCAGGATCTCGAACGGGGATTCCTGCTGCTCACCGATTTTGGCGACACGACCTTTCTTGCCGCGCTGAATGAGAGCAATGCAGACCGGCTCTTCGGCGACGCGATCGAAGCGCTGCTCAAGTGGCAACTCGCGAGCCGCGCGGGGGAGCTGCCGCCCTACGACGAGGCGCTGCTGCGGCGTGAATGCAACCTGTTTCCGGAGTGGTACGTCGCGCGCCACCTCGGCGTGACGCTCTCGCCCGGCCAGCAGACCGTGCTGGCCGAGATGATCGCGCTCATCATCGCCCGCGCGCAGGCGCAACCGGCGGTCTACGTGCACCGCGACTACATGCCGCGCAACCTGATGGTGACCGAACCCAACCCCGGCGTGATCGATTTTCAGGACGCGGTGTACGGGCCGATCAGCTACGACGTGGTGTCGCTCATGCGCGACGCGTTCGTGAGCTGGGAAGAGGAGCGTGTCATCGATTGGACGGTGCGTTACTGGGAGAAAGCCCGGCGGGCGGGCCTGCCGGTCGATCTGGATTTCAGCGGGTTCTATCGCGATTTCGAGTGGATGGGCCTGCAGCGTCACTTGAAGGTGCTGGGCATCTTCGCGCGCATCCGCTATCGCGACGGCAAGCACGGCTATCTTGAGGACACGCCGCGTTTCGTGAGCTATGCGCGCGCCGTCGCCGGACGTTACTCCGAGCTCGCGCCGCTCGCTCGGCTCATCGATCAGCTCGAGAACCGCCCCCGAACGTGAAAGCGATGATACTGGCCGCCGGCCGCGGCGAGCGCATGCGCCCGCTGACCGACCGCGTGCCCAAGCCATTGCTGCCGGTCGGCGGCCGGCCGTTGATCGAGCATTTGATCGGGCGGCTCGCGCGCGCCGGCCTGGTCGAGCTGGTGGTCAACGTCTCGCACCTCGCCGGCGAGATCGAGCGCGAACTGGGCGACGGTTCGCGCCACGGGGTGCGTATCGTCTATTCACGCGAGGAGCAGGCGCTGGAGACCGGGGGCGGGATCGCCTATGCGCTGCCGCTGCTCGGGGAGGCGCCGTTCGTGGTGGTCAACAGCGATCTCTATTGCGACTTCGACTTCGCTCGCCTCGCGAAAGTCGAGGCGAACTTGCGCGGCGGCGCCGTGGCGGCTCACCTGGTGCTGGTCGACAACCCGCCGCACCATCCCGGGGGTGATTTCTGCCTGAGCGAAGGAAAAGTGTCCGGCGAGGGATGCGATTCGCGGCTCACCTTCAGCGGTATCGGGATGTATGCGCCGGCGCTGTTCGCCGGCGTTGCGCGCGGCGCCAAGTGCCAGTTGGCGGGACTGCTCAAGCCGGCGATGGCACAAGGGCGCGTGACCGGCGAGCACCACCGGGGACTGTGGATGGACGTCGGCACGCCCCAGAGACTGGCCGACCTCGAGCAGTTGCTTCTGCCGGCGCGGCGGAACTGATGGCGCCGGACCCGGGCCCGCCCACCGGCTTGTTTATAATTCCAGGATGACAGCGGGCATGGATACCGGCATCTACCGGCGCCGGCGGGAGCGTTTTGCAGCCGCGATGGGCGCCGGCGTGGCCATCGTGCCGACGGCGCTCGAGCGCAGCCGCAATCGTGACTCGCACTACCCGTACCGCTTCGACAGCTATTTCTACTATCTCACCGGGTTCCGCGAGCCCGAGGCGGCGCTGGTCGTTGTCGCGGGCGCGCCGGTGAGGCACATATTGTTCTGCCGCGACAGGGACCCCGAGCGCGAGACCTGGGACGGTTTCCGCTATGGACCGGATGCGGCACGCGAGGCCTTCGGCTTCGACGAAGCCCACTCGATCCATCGCATCGACGAACGGATGCCGGAGCTGATCGCCGACTGCGGCGCGCTCTTTTGCCGCCTCGGCGAGGATTCGTCGTGGGATGCGCGTGTAACCGGCTGGATCAACCAGGTGCGCGGCCGCGCCCGCAGCGGCGTCACGGCGCCGGGCGAGATCAAGGACGCGCATGCGCTGCTCGATGAGATGCGGCTCATCAAGGGGCCGGAAGAGCTCGCCGTGATGCGGCGCGCGGCCGCCATCACCGCCGGCGCGCACCGCCGCGCCATGCGCGCCGCGCGGCCGGGCCGGGCCGAGTACGAACTCGAAGCGGAGCTGCTGCACGAGTTCAGGCGCCATGGCGCGCAGGCGCCAGCCTACACCCCGATCGTGGCCGCCGGGGATCGCGCCTGCGTGCTGCATTACGTGCAGAACGACGGCCGGCTGGAGGACGGCGACCTGTTGCTGATCGACGCCGGCTGCGAGCTGGATGGCTATGCCGCGGACGTCACGCGCACGTTTCCGGTGAATGGCAAGTTCAGCGGGCCGCAACGCGAGGTCTACGAGCTGGTGCTGGCGGCGCAAACCGCGGCGATCGCGGCGGCCAGGCCGGGCAATGGCTGGGATGCGCCACACCGTGCTGCGGTCGAGATCCTGGCGCAGGGCTTGATCGACCTCAAGCTGCTGGCGGGCGGTGTGGCCGAGGCCCTGGAGACCGAGTCCTACAAGAAGTATTACATGCACCGCACCGGCCACTGGCTGGGGCTCGACGTGCACGACGCGGGTGCTTACAAGCGCGGCGGCGAGTGGCGCAAGCTCGCCCCGGGCATGGTGCTCACGGTCGAGCCGGGCTGCTATATCCGCGCGGGCGATGGCGTGCCGGAGCGCTTTGCCGGCATTGGCGTGCGCATCGAGGACGACGTGGCGATAACCGATACCGGCGCCGAAGTGCTGACCCGCGATGCGCCGAAGCATCCCGCCGAAATAGAGGCCTGGATGGGTTCGCGCGATGCCTGATTACGACGTGCTGATCGTGGGCGGCGGCCCGGTCGGCGCCGCGGCCGCCTTGTCCCTGCGTGGCGCCGGCCTGGCGGTCGGGCTGGTGGAGGCGCGGGCCCCGCAAACCCTGCAAGCAGATCCGCGCCCGATCGCGCTCTCGCACGGCAGCCGGCTGATACTGGAGCGCATCGGGGTGTGGGAGGAGCTCGCGCCGGCCACTCCGATCGAGCGCATTCACGTATCGCAGCGGGGCGGTTTTGGCCGGGTCGAGTTGAATGCGAATGAAGCCGGCCTGCCGGCCCTGGGCTACGTCGTGGATTACGGCCGTCTCGCCATCACGCTGGCCGGCGCGCTCGAGGCGCAGGACGGTTGCCGCCTGCTGCGGGCTGCAGTGAACGCGCTTGAACCCGGGCCGGATGCGGCCCTCGCACGCTTCGATGACGTCACCGGCCCCGGGCAGGCCACGGCCCGGCTGCTCGCTCTCGCTGATGGCGGCGCGCTCGCCGCGGCACCGGTGCGCACCCGGGATTACCGCCAGGCCGTTGTAACAACGCGCGTGGCCTGCGAAATCCCGCACCGCAATGTTGCTTATGAGCGTTTCACGCCCGAAGGGCCGCTGGCGTTGTTGCCAATGGGCGACAAGCTCGCTCTGATCTGGACCACCACACCGCAGCAAGCACAACTCTTGTGCGAGCTGTCCGAGGCGGTGTTCCTTGAGCGGTTGCAGGACGCTTTTGGAAACCGACTGGGTGCCTTCAGCGAGCCCGGCGCGCGCTCCAGATACCCGCTCACCTTGAAAGTCACCGATCTGGTTGCAAAGCCACGGCTGGTTGCGTTGGGCAACGCCGCGCAAACCTTGCACCCGGTCGCCGGGCAGGGCCTGAATCTCGGATTGCGGGATGCCTGGGAGTTGGCGGTAACGGTGCGCGGCTGTGACAGGGGTGAGATTGGCAGTGCCGCGCATCTCGGGACTTATCAGGCCCGGCGGCGTCTCGACCGCCGCGGCGTCATCGGGTTTACCGATGGCCTGGTGCGGCTGTTCTCCAACGATTTCACGCCGTTGAAGCTGGCCCGCGGCCTGGGACTTGCGGCGCTGGGCGCCGTGCCACCGCTCAGGGACTTCGTGGTGCGGCGCATGACTTTCGGCACGCGCGGCTGAGCGCGAGCCGCATTCGATTCAACCTGCGGACGCGCCATTGCCAATCAGCAGTTAGGCACCGTCGCGCAAGCGCTGCTCGAAAAATTTTGTATAAGGGCTTACGAAGCCAAGCAGTTTGACCGGTCGATGCCGTATCGCGCGGCTCGCTTGTGGGGTTGCTGCAACACCGATTAAAAAAAGAGCAGTAATTGCTTTTCTTGCGCGGGACGAGCGATTACAATGGCGCCCTTCCCCGTAAACCAAACATTTTCGATCGCGGACACGGCACGTTCGATGCACATCGGCCCGTATCAGTTGAAGAACAATCTCATCGTCGCGCCGATGGCGGGGGTCACCGATCGCCCGTTCCGGCAACTGTGCAAGGCCATGGGCGCAGGCATGGCGGTGTCCGAGATGGTGGCGAGCAATTCGCTGCTGTGGGGCTCGGAGAAAACGCGCCGTCGTGCCAACCATGATGGCGAAGTCGACCCGATCTCGGTGCAGATCGCGGGCGCGGACCCCCGCATGCTGGCGGAGGCGGCGCGCTACAACGTCGACCAGGGCGCCCAGATCATCGACATCAACATGGGCTGCCCCGCCAAGAAGATCTGCAACGTCATGGCGGGCTCGGCGCTCCTCAAGGACGAGCCCCTGGTCGGGCGCATCCTCGACGCGGTGGTCAGGGCGGTAGCCGCCCCGGTCACGCTCAAGATCCGCACTGGCTGGGACCGCGGCAACCGTAACGCGATCCAGATCGCCCGGACCGCGGAGCAGGCCGGCATCCAGGCGCTCGCCATTCATGGCCGCACGCGGGCCTGCGGTTTCTCCGGCGAGGCCGAGTACGAGACCATCGCGGCGGTCAAGGCCGAGGTCGGCATCCCGGTGATTGCCAACGGCGATATTTCCACCCCCGAGCAGGTCAAGGAGGTGCTGGACTATACGCGGGCGGACGCCGTGATGATCGGGCGCGCCGCCCAGGGACGGCCGTGGATGTTCCGCGAGATCCAGCATTACCTCGAGACGGGGCGCCGGCTGCCGCCGCCGCAGGTGGAGGAGATCCACCGCGTCCTCACCGCCCACTTGAACGATCTCTACCAGTTCTACGGCGAATACACCGGCGTGCGCGTCGCGCGCAAGCACATTTCCTGGTACACCAAGGGCCTGGCCGGATCGGCGGCGTTCCGCCACGCCATGAACCAGCTCGAGAGCCGCTTCGAGCAGCTGCAAGCCGTGAACCATTTTTTCGCGCAGCTCGCCGACCGCGGGCAGCGCCTGATCTATGCCGAGGAACTCGCAGCATGAAGAACGAGAATGAAATGGCGCGCATGGTGCGCAAGTCGATCGATGGCTATTTTCGCGACCTGGACGGGGAGAAGCCCTGCGCGGTCTACGACATGGTCATCCATTGCGTGGAGAAACCGCTGCTGGAGAGCGTGCTGCACCGCGTGCGCGGCAACCAGTCCCATGCCGCGATGATGCTCGGTATCAACCGCAACACCCTGAGGAAGAAGATGAGGGTGCACGGCATCAAGTTCTGATGGCGCAAGCGGTAAGCCGTGAGCGGTAAGCGGTAGAATGCCGGGCGCGGGGTCCGACGGTTCCCCGCCAACGGCTCACCGCTTACTTCACATAATGGCTGTCATCAAGCAGGCGCTCGTCAGCGTCTCGGACAAAACCGGCGTCGTCGAGTTCGCGCGCGGCCTCTCCGGGTTCGGCGTTGCGCTGATTTCCACCGGCGGCACCGCCAGGCTCCTGAGAGACGCGGGCCTCAAGGTGACCGAGGTCGCCGACCACACCGGTTTTCCCGAAATGCTCGACGGGCGGGTGAAAACCCTGCATCCCAAGGTGCACGGCGGCATCCTCGCCCGGCGCGACGTCCCCAGCCACACGGCCGCGCTCGGGAAGGCGGGCATCTCGACCATCGATCTCGTGGTCGTCAATCTCTATCCTTTCGCCGCGGCCGTGGCGAGGCCCGGCTGCACGGCTGCCGAGGCCATCGAGAACATCGATATCGGCGGGCCGGCCATGGTGAGGAGCGCCGCCAAGAACTACGAGCACGTGGCGGTGGTGACCGACCCCGCGGACTACGCGCCGGTCCTGAAGGAGATGGCGGCGGCGGCCGGCGCGATCGGGGCCGACACGCGCTTTCGCCTGGCGCAGAAGGCGTTCTCCCATACCGCGCACTACGATGGCGCGATCAGCAATTACCTGACCTCGTTCGACCCCGCGGGCGCTCGCACCCGTTTCCCGCAGCGCCTGAACCTCCAGTTCGAACGGGTCCAGGCGATGCGCTACGGGGAAAACCCGCACCAGGAGGCCGCGTTTTACCGCGATTCACAACCGGCGCCGGGCATGCTGAGCGCCTATCGCCAGTTGCAGGGCAAGGAGCTGTCCTACAACAATATCGCCGATGCCGACGCGGCGTGGGAGTGCGTGAAGAGCCTGGCCGAGCCCGCCTGCGTCATCGTGAAGCACGCCAATCCCTGCGGCGCTGCCGTCGCCCCCGACCTTGCCGAAGCCTACCGCAAGGCGTTCGCTACCGACCCCACCTCGGCATTCGGGGGCATCATTGCCTTCAACCGCCCGCTCGACGGGCCCGCGGCGCAGGCTGTCACGCAGCAGTTTGTCGAAGTGGTGATCGCGCCCGGCCTCGCGCCGGAGGCGGTGCAGCTGCTCTCGGCCAAGGCCAATATCCGCGTGCTCGAGGTGCCGCTCGCGCCCGGCGCCAATGACTACGACTTCAAGCGCGTGGGCGGAGGACTGCTGGTGCAGACGCCCGACAGCGCGAGCCTCGATGCTGCGGGACTCAGGGCGGTCACCCGCGTGAAGCCGGGCGCAGCGCAGATCGCGGACCTCCTGTTCGCCTGGCGCGTGGCCAAGTTCGTGAAGTCCAACGCCATCGTGTTCTGCGGCGGGGGCCGGACGCTGGGCGTGGGCGCGGGACAGATGAGCCGCGTGGACTCGGCGCGCATTGCCGCCATCAAGGCGGAGAACGCCGGGCTCTCGCTCCAGGGATCGGTGGTGGCTTCCGACGCTTTCTTTCCGTTCCGCGATGGCCTGGACGTGGTCGCGCGGTGCGGGGCGGTCGCGGTGATCCAGCCTGGCGGCAGCCTGCGCGACGAGGAGATCATCGCCGCCGCCGACGAGCATGGCATGGCGATGGTCTTTACGGGCTATCGCCACTTCCGTCACTAATTCATTAGCCACAGAGCGCACCGAGAACACAGAGAACGACAACGACATGATTAGAATGGCTTCTCTCTGTGATCTCTGTGTTCTCTGTGGCTTGAAGTTATGAAGTTGCTTGTTATCGGTTCAGGGGCGCGCGAACACGCGCTGGCGTGGAAGCTCGCCTGCTCGCCGCGCGTCTCGCGGGTATTCGTGGCGCCTGGCAACGCCGGTACGGCGCGCGAGGACGGGCTTGCCAACGTGCCGGCGGCTTCGATACCGGAGTGGATCGATCTTGCGAAACGGGAAGCGATCGCGTTCACCGTGGTCGGCCCGGAGGCGCCGCTTGCCGAAGGCATCGTGGATGCGTTCCGGGCGGCCGGCCTGAAGATCTTCGGCCCGGTTCAGGCCGCCGCCCGTCTCGAGAGCTCCAAGGAATTCGCCAAGAGCTTCATGCAGCGTCACGGCATCGCGACGGCGGCTTACGCGGCGTTCAGCGAGGCCGGCCCCGCCCACGAATACGTGGACCGGCAGGGCGCGCCGATCGTCATCAAGGCCGATGGCCTGGCCGCAGGCAAGGGCGTGGTGGTGGCGATGAGCGTAGCCGAAGCGCACGCAGCGGTGGACGGGATGCTGACCGAGAAGAAATTGGGCGCTGCCGGCGCCCGGGTGGTGATCGAGGAATTCCTGGAAGGCGAGGAAGCGAGCTTCATCGTGCTCGCCGACGGCCGTCACGCACTCGCTCTCGCAACCAGCCAGGACCACAAGCGGCTGCTCGACGGCAACCGCGGCCCCAACACCGGCGGCATGGGCGCCTATTCGCCGGCGCCGGTGGTCACCCCCGCGATCCACGCCAAGGTGATGCGCGAAGTGATCCAGCCGGCGATCGCCGGGATGGAGAAGGACGGCACGCCCTACAGCGGGTTTCTCTATGCCGGCCTGATGATTACCCGGGAGGGACGGGTCAGGGTGCTGGAGTTCAACTGCCGCATGGGGGACCCCGAGACGCAACCGATCATCCTGCGGTTGAAAGGCGACCTCTCCGTCCTGATCGAGCACGCGCTCGCCGGCACGCTGGACCAGGCGGAGATCGAGTGGGACCGGCGGGTCGGGCTCTGCGTGGTGCTGGCCGCGCACGGTTACCCTGACGCCCCGCGCCGGGGTGACGCGATCCACGGGCTGCCGGCGCCGGAGGAGGACAGCCACGTCTTCCATGCCGGCACGATGCTGAACGGCAAGGAGGTCGTCGTGAACGGCGGGCGCGTGCTGACCGTCACGGCGCTCGGGGGCAACGTGAGCGCCGCGCAGCGTCGCGCTTACGAGATTACCGAGAAGATCCGCTTCGACGGCATGCAGTTCCGGCGCGATATCGGCCACCGCGCGCTCGGCGGCGGCAGAAAGTGACAGTTTCACAGGAGTAAACTTTGCCATGGCCATGAACTACGACCGCGCGCGCCAGGACCTGGGCAACATCGTGCTGCTCGAGCACGTCAACGTCTGCATCACCGACCAGCGTCTCGCGACGATCTTCTATATTTCCGGCCTGGGACTCACGCGCGATCCCTACCTCGTGACGGGCGTGGACAACATGTGGGTCAACGTCGGCCGCCACCAGTTTCACCTGCCCACGCGCGGCATCCAGGTGTTGCGCGGCCACGTCGGCATCGTGACGCCCGACCTGGCGGCGCTCGAGCGCCGCCTGCAGAAGGTGGCGCCCTTGCTCGCGGAAACGCGTTTTACCTGGGAGCAGCGCGACGGTGCCGTCGAGGCGACCTGCCCGTGGGGCAACCGCTACCGTTGCCATGCGCCCGCACCCGAATTCGGTGACACCGAGCTGGCGATCGCCTACGTGGAATTCGACGTGCCACCCGGCGCTGCGCGCGGCATCGCGCGTTTCTACCAGGACATCTTCGGGGCGCATGCCGAGCTGAACGGCGTCTCCGGGAGCGAAACAGCCGCGGTTTCCGTCAGCGCTGACCAGCGGCTGCGCTTTCGTGAAACCGCGCGACCGCTGCCGGATTACGACGGACACCACGTGCAGATCTACGTCGTGGACTTCTCCGGGCCCCATCGTCGCCTGCTCGAGCGCGGGCTCATCACCGAGGAGAGCAGCGAGCACCAGTACCGCTTCCGCGATCTCGTGGATCTCGATACTGGCAAGACGCTGTTCACCCTCGAGCACGAAGTGCGCAGCCTCACGCACCCGCTCTACGCGCGCCCGCTGGTCAACCGCGACCCGGCGCAGACCAACCGCGATTACGTGCGCGGTCACGACGCTTTCCGCGGCACGTACTGATCCGGCAAGTCCACGCCTGCGTCAGGCGGGCGCATTCACTGGTAACACCCTGCTAGAATTCCCGCACTGGCCCGCGAGCCGTCAGGGCCCGCTCGCGGAAGAACAGCAAAGAGGAGGCGCGCCCATGCCGGTCCCCCGTCGTGTTGCATTTTGGGTTTTCGCGGCTGCGGCGCTGCTGGCCTTATCCCGGCCGGCATTGGCGCAAGAGGCCTACCCGGGCAAGAAACCGATCGAATTCGTGGTGCTGTTTCCCGCCGGCAGCTCCGCCGACGTCACCGCGCGTGTGCTGGCCGAGGGCATGGGCAGGCAGCTCGGCACCCAGATCGTGGTGGTGAACCGGCCGGGCGGCGGCGGCGCGGTTGGTTACCGCTACGTTGCCGTGCAGGCGCCCGACGGGCACCACCTGGTCTGGAATTCGAACAATATCTCCACCACCTACCACACGGGTGTGCTGCCATTCGACTACCAGACGTTCGTGCCGGTCGCGCGCGTGCAGATCGAGACCCCGCTGCTGTTCGTGAGAAACGAAGCGCCGTGGAAGAGCTTGCGCGACATCGTTCAGCAGGCCAAGGCAAATCCCGGCAAGCTCACCATCGGCAACTCCGGCTCGGGCAGCCATACCCATTTCTCCTCGGTATGGCTGTTCCGGGCGGCCGGCACTCAGGTCGTGGACGTGCCGTTCAACGCGGCGCAGGTGGTGCCGAGCCTGCTCGGTGGCCACGTCGATGCCGTGGTGCAGCTGCCGGGCGCGCTCGCGGGGCACGTGAAGTCCGGGACGGTGCGGGCGCTCGTGGCCCTCTCCGCCGCGCGCGATCCGGCTTTCCCCGATGTCCCGACTGCGCGCGAGCAGGGCGTGACCGCCGTCGCCGAGTTGTGGCGTGGCGTTGCCGCGCCCAAGGGCACGCCGGCACGCATCGTCGCCAGGCTGGAAGAGGCGATCCGCGCGACAGTGACGGGGCCCGAATTCATCAGGGCCGCGGAGAAACTCCTCGTCGCCCCCGCTTTCCTGCCGGCGGTCGAGTTCGGCCGGCTGATCGCCAAGGAAGACGCGGAAATCGCGCAGGCGGTGAAAGCGCTGGGCCTGCGGCAGGACTCCAAATAACCGGCGCACCCGCGCCGCCCGTCGCCCGCCGTGGATATCTCCGCCGTCAAGCAGTTTCTCACCGGGTTGCAGCAGACGATCGTCGCGAGCCTGGCGAAGATTGACGGGAGCGCATTCCGGCGCGACGAATGGGCTCGCCCCGGGGGCGGTGGGGGCATCACCCAGCTGGTCGAGGAAGGCGGCGTATTCGAGCGCGCGGGCGTGAATTTCTCGCACGTTCACGGCGCCAATCTGCCGCCGTCGGCGAGCGCTGCGCGGCCGGAGCTCGCGGGCCGCTCGTTCCAGGCGCTGGGCGTCTCGCTGGTGCTCCACCCGCGCAATCCGTACCTTCCCACGGTGCACATGAACGTGCGCTGCTTCATGGCGGAGAAGCCCGGCGCGAGCCCGGTGTGGTGGTTCGGCGGCGGCGCGGATCTCACGCCTTACTACCCCTTCGCCGAAGACGCGCGGCATTTCCACCGCGTCTGCCGCGAAGCGCTCGAACCGTTCGGCGCGGACTGTTACCCCCGCTACAAGAAAGGGTGCGACGATTATTTTTTCCTCAAGCACCGCGCGGAGCCGCGCGGCGTCGGCGGCATTTTCTTCGACGACCTCAACCAGCCTGATTTCGCGACCTGCTTCGCGCTCGTGCAGCGCGTGGGCGAGCACTTCCTGCCGGCTTATGTTCCCATCCTCGAGCGCCGCCGGGGGATGGTTTACGGGGAGCGCGAGCGCGCGTTCCAGGCCTACCGCCGCGGCCGCTATGTCGAATTCAACCTGGTGTACGACCGCGGCACGCTGTTCGGCCTGCAGTCAGGCGGGCGCACCGAGTCGATCCTCATGTCGCTGCCGCCGCGGGTCGAATGGCGCTACGACTGGAAGCCCGAGCCGGGCAGCCCGGAGGAACAGCTCTACACCGAATTTCTGGTCCCGAAAAACTGGGCGGACTGAGAACCAGTGTTGAGTTTTGAGTGTTTAGTTTTGAGTTAACCCCCAACTCAACACTCAACACTCAGCACTCAAAACTAAGAACTCAACACTCGGCGCCTAGCAGGCGCCGTCAGAACCAGTTCCTCAGCGCTTTCACCTTGTCGAGGATCCTCTGGCTCACATCGGTGACCGCCGCCAGCGCGACCTGGTGCTGGCGGGTGAGATGGGGGTTCTGCTTGAACGACTGGTAACGGGTGAGCGCGCTGTGGGTGTGCTGCCGCAACAGGTCCGGGTTCACCGGCTTGTTGATGAAGCGGAAAATCTGCGCCTGGTTGATGAGATCGATCACGAGCACCGAGTCGGACGCCTCGGTCAGCACGATGACGAGGATCTCGGGGTGCTCGTGCTTCAGGACCTTGAGGGCGGCCAGCGACTCCTCGCCGCGGTTCGCGATGTCGGCGATGATCAGCGCCGTTTCGTTTGCCTCGAGCAGGTCCAATGACGAGTCGAAGTCCCCGGCGTGGTGCACCGGGCAGGCGCTGCCCACGAACCGCTTCACGGCGTTGTATGTTTCCTCGCCGGCGCCGATCACCAGCACCGCGGCGTCCATCTTGTCGGGAACGATGGGCGGGGTCGAGGCGGTCTCGGCGAGTTCCTGCGCTATCGCCGCCGCCTCGCCGATGGTGTTCAGGATATCCTGGTTGTCCCACGGCTTGGAGACAAAGCGGAACACCTCGCCTTCGTTCACGGAGCCGACGATGGACGCGAGATCCGAGTAGCCGGTCAGCAGCAATCTCACCGTCGCCGGCGCAACGGCTTTTATCTGCCGCAGCAGTTCCACCCCCGTCATCTCCGGCATGCGCTGATCGCTCACCACGACATGGGGCTGGAATTTCCTGACGAGCTCCAGCGCTTCGGGACCGTTGGTCGCCGTGAAGACGTGGTAATTCATGCGGAAGACCGAGCGCAGCGCCGTCAGGATGCGTTCCTCGTCGTCGACGAACAGGATGCGCGGTTTCTTCGCGCCGGCGGCCCCGGGCGCGGGCGCTGCCGGGGCGGGCGCTTCCGGCGCCGGCGCTTCCGGCTGGGTCGGAACATCGGCTTTCAACGGCGGCAGGCCGGCAATCATGCGCGCGGCCTGGATCAGCTTGGGATCGATGCGCTGAGTCGGTTCGTCCGCGATAGCGGCGGCAGCGGGCTGGCCCTGCCGGATGCTCGCCGCGATGCCTTTGACGAAAGCCTCGGAGAACTCTTTCGCGTCCTGGAAGCGCTCGGACTGCTTCTTGGCGAGCGCCTTCTGCACCGCCCAATCGAGCTGCGCCGAGATCTTCGGGTCGTGCTCGGACGGGTTGGCCGGGCGCTCATTCAACGCCTGGCGCATCACCTCGGCGTTGTTGCCGATGAACGGGCGGCGGCTGGTGAGCAGCTCGTAGGCGATCACGCCCACCGAATAGAGATCGCTGCGGGCATCGACGTCGGTGCCGAGGAACTGCTCGGGCGACATGTAGCCCGGCGAGCCCATGATCTCGCCCACCTGGGTGAGCGTGGAGGAATCGATGCGCGCAATGCCGAAGTCGGTGAGCTTCAGGCGCCCGTCGTCGTTGATCAGGATGTTGGACGGCTTGATGTCGCGGTGCACGACGCCCAGCTCGTGCGCGTAACCCAGTCCGTCGAGCAGCTGCCGGATCATCTCGCCGACTTCCTTCAGCCCGAACTTCGCCTCGTTCTGCATGTGATGGAACAGCGACTGGCCGTTCACCAGCTCCATCACGATGTAGGCGATCTCCAGGTCCTCGCCGTAGTCGTAGATCGCGGCGATACGCGGATGGGTGAGCCGGCCCACCGCCCGCGCCTCGTGCCGGAAGCGCGTCAACGCGTATTGCAGGTCGGTGGGGTCCAGCGCCGACTTGGTGATGGTCTTGATCGCGACCGGGCGGTGGATTGCGGGATCGAACGCGCGGTAGACGACGCCCATGCCGCCCTGGCCGAGCACGCCCTGGATCTGGTACTTGCCGATCGAGCTTGGGTTGTCCATGGTGTGTCGAGTGCGCGCGCTCAGGCGGCTTCTGGTTCCGCTGCGGGGGGGGTCAAAGGTAGCACCACCGTGAACTTGGTGCCAATTCCGGCGGCAGAGTCCACGCTGATGCTGCCGCCGTGCTGCTGGATGATCTTGTAGACGATCGAGAGCCCGAGCCCGGTGCCCTTGCCCACGTCCTTGGTGGTGAAGAAAGGATCGAAGATCTTGGGCAGGACCTCCGCCGGGATGCCTTTGCCGTTGTCCTGCACCTCGACCGCGACGTGCTCGCCGTCCTGGCGGCGCGTGGTGAGCGTGATCACGCCCCGCCCGCTCTCGATCGCCTGCGCCGCATTGTTGATGAGGTTCAGGAACACCTGGTTCACCTGCGAAGGCGAGCAGGTGACCGGCGGGATGTCGCCGAAATTCTTCTTGACGGTATGGCCCTTCAACTCGTGCTTGGCGAGGAGCAGCGTGCTCTCGAGCCCCTCGTTCAGGTTGAAGCTCGCCATCTTGCTGCGGTCGAGCCGCGAGAAGTTCTTGAGGTTCACCACGATCTCGGAGATCTGGTTGATGCCGTAGAGCCCGTCCTTCAAGAGCGTCTGCAGCTCCTCCAGCACGTGGTGTTCCTTGAAGTGCCCGATCAGCTGCTCGGTCAGCGCGAATTGCTGCGCCAGCTGGTGGGGGTTGGCCGTTCCCGAGCGCAGCAGGTCGAGCAGCTTCTCCGATTCGGCGACCAGCTGGGCGAGAGCGGGCAGCTTCCCCGTCACCGAGCCGAGGCTGTTCTTGACGTAGGCAAGCGGCGTGTTGATCTCGTGCGCCACGCCCGCGACCATCTGGCCCAGCGAGGACATCTTTTCGGTCTGGATCAACTGCGATTCCGAATCCTTCAGCTGCCGTAGCGCTTCCGACAGCTCGCGGGTGCGCTCGATGACGCGCCGCTCCAGTTCCTCGTTCGCGGCGTTGAGCAGCCGGTAGCTGGCAACGAGGCGCGTCGCCAGGTAGGCGAGCAGGATCAGCAACGCGCCGGAGTAAGCGACGAGATAGGCGCGATAGAACTCCTGGTCGATGAGCGCGGCCTCCAGCTCGCCGGAGAACGCGGTGGCCAGGCTGTCGACGCGCGGCCCGGCGGTGAGAAACGATACTTTCGCGAACAGTTCCTGCTCGGCCGCCCTGGCGCCGAGCAGCTGCTGCACCAGGTCGTCCAGGCGCAGGATGCCGTCGCGCAGCGCCGGCGGCAGCCGGCCCGCCGCCTGGCGCAGGTCGGACACGGCCGCCTCGACGAGCTTGCGCTGCGCTTCGCTCGGGGCGAAGTAATAGCGCTGCGCCTCGGCGATCGCCTGCACCGCCGTGCTTTCCGTCGCCACCAGGCGCTCCCGGTCGCGAAACTCCTGCCATGATCCCCGCACCAGGGCGGCAATCTCGGCGTCGGACGCCAGCACGCGCGTGAAAGTCTGCCGGGTAGCGGCGCTGGTCTGCCTGAACTTTTCAACCATCTCGGCTTTTTGGGAGAAGGCGGCGAGCAGATCCGGCAGGCTGCGCAGTAACACCGGGCTGCCGAGCGCCCGGGCGTCGGCGGCGAGTTCCTTCTGGATGCGGGCGAGCGTCGGGCCCTGGTCTGCAACCGGCAGCTGTTGCGGGCCGAGCTCGAAACGCAGCCGCCAGGCATCCACATCCCAGCGCGCGTCGATTTCCTTCAACCCCCGCAACGCCGCCAGCACTTCATGGCCGCGCTTGATATCGACGCCCTGGGTCTTGAAGTAGAGGAAGCCCAGGATGGCGGCGAGCGCGACGCAGCCCGCGGCGATGAGCGCGCGGCGCGCGGCCTTCATCGCCAGGATGCGCTGCAACTTTGCCAGGGGGGCGGTGGTCTCGGTCATCGTGCGTTCATTCATCGAGCTCATTCACCCGGCTCATTCACCCAGATAGGCCTGCCGCACCTGGGGATTGGCCAGCAGGCGCTGCGCGCTGTCGGCCGCCGCGATAAGGCCGCTCTCCATCACGTAGCCGCGATGGCAGGTCTCGAGCGCCAGCCGGGCGTTCTGCTCCACCAGCAGCAGCGTCGCGCCCTCGGCGGCGATGGCGCGTATGGTCTCGAAGATCTTCTGCACCATCAGTGGAGCGAGTCCCATGCTGGGTTCGTCAAGCAGCAGCAGCCGCGGCCGGCCCATCAACGCCCGCCCGATCGCCAGCATCTGCTGCTCGCCGCCGGAGAGCGTTCCGGCAAGCTGCCGGCGCCGCTCGGCCAGCCGCGGCAGGCGTTCGTATACCCGGTCGAAATCGGCTTTGATTCGGTTAGCGTCGCGGCGGCTGTAGGCGCCCATCGCGAGGTTCTCCTCCACGGTGAGCCGCCCGAATACGCCGCGTCCCTCAGGCACCAGTGCCAGCCCGGCCCGGACCAGCTCGTATGCCGGGCGCGCTGTTATGTCGGCACCATTATAGAGGATGCTGCCGGACGCTGGCTTCAGCAGGCCGGCGAGCGCCTTTAACGTCGTCGTCTTGCCGGCACCGTTGGCGCCGATCAGCGTGACGAGCTCCCCCGCGCGCACTACGAGGTCGATGCCTTTGACGGCATTGATGCCGCCGTAGGAGACCTTGAGCCCCTTGACCTCAAGCAAAATCGCCTCCGAGATAGGCGGCGATGACGGCGGGATCGCGCCGCACCTCCGGTGGCGCGCCCTCCGCGATTTTGCGGCCGTAATCGAGCACCGCCACGCGGTCGCACAGCCCCATCACGAGCTTCACATCGTGCTCGATCAGGAGCAGCGTCATGCCGTCGCCGCGGATTCTCCCGAGCAGGCGCGCGAGCTCCCCGCGCTCGGTGGCGTTCATGCCGGCGGCCGGCTCGTCGAGCGCGAGGAGCTTCGGGTCGGTCGCCAGCGCGCGCGCAATCTCGAGTCGCCGCTGGTCGCCGTAAGAGAGCGAGTACGCGGGTTCCGCGGCGCGGCTGGCGATGCCGACGTATTCGAGCAGCGCGTAGGCCCGGCTGGCAATCGAGGCCTCTTCGGCGCGGGTCGCCGCATCCCGCAGCACCGCGCCGAGCACGCCGGCGCGCGTGCGCGCGTGGCGTCCCACCATCACGTTCTCGAGCGCGCTCATGTTGGCGAAGAGACGGATGTTCTGGAAGGTGCGCGCGATGCCGCAGGCTGCGATCCGGTGTGGCTTGATACCGGTCACGCGCTCCCCGTCGAAGATGAATTCGCCGGCGTCGGGCGGGTAGAGCCCGGTCAGCACGTTGAAGAGCGTGGTCTTGCCCGCGCCATTGGGCCCGATCAGGCCGAAGATCTCGCCGCGCCTGACCGTGAGCGAGACCGCCGCGAGCGCGGCCAGCCCCCCGAAGCGCTTGCTGACCGAGCTGGCGGCAAGGAGCGGCGCGTCAGCGTGCAACATGCGTATTCTCCCCACCGGCCAGTTCGCGCAAGCGCAGGGTGGAAGGCCAGAGGCCCGCCGGGCGGAACAGCATCATCAGCACCAGCGCCAGGCCGAACAGCAGCATGCGCAGGTCCGACGGATCGACGTAGACCTCGCCGAGCCAGTTTTGCTGCAGCGGCGCGGCGTAGCGCAGGGCCTCCGGCAGCGCGGTGAGGAGGACCGCGCCGAGAACCACGCCGCCGACGTTGCCCATGCCCCCCAGCACCACCATGCACAGCACCATGATGGAATCGAGCAGCGTGAAGCTCTCGGGGCTGATGAATCCCTGGAACGACGCGAACAGCGCGCCCGCCACGCCGCCGAAGGTCGCGCCCATGGCGAAGGCGAGCAGCTTCACGTTGCGCGTGTTGATGCCCATGGCAGACGCCGCGATCTCGTCCTCGCGGATGGCGATCCAGGCGCGGCCGATGCGCGAATCCTCGAGCCGCAGCGAGATGAAGATGGATGCCACGGCGCAGGCGAGGAACACGAAGTAATAGCTGTGCACCGGCGCCAGGGTGAGGCCGGCGAGGGTGTAGGTCTGGTTGAGCGTCACGCCGCCGAAGCCGAGCGGATCGATCAAGGTGATACCCTGCGGCCCGTTGGTGATGTTGACCGGGCGGTTCAGGTTGTTGAAAAAGATGCGGACGATTTCGCCGAAACCGAGCGTGACGATGGCGAGATAATCCCCGCGTAAGCGCAGCGTCGGCGCGCCGATCAGCACGCCGAACACGGCGGCGACGAGGGCGGCGAGCGGCAGCAGCGCGAGAAACGACCAGTGCAGGTCGAACTGGGGGGAAGCCAGCAGCGCGTAGCAGTAAGCCCCGACCGCGAAGAACGCGATGTAGCCCAGATCCAGCAGGCCCGCGTAGCCCACCACGATGTTCAACCCCAGCCCCAGCATGATGAACAGCAGCGCGACGTCGATGATGCGCACCCAGGCGCGCCCGAGCATCGCATCGACCGCAAACGGCAGCGCGATGAGAATGACCGCAATAACGACGCCAGCCGCATACCGCAAGCGCTGATCACGCCTGGCTTGCCGCAGGTAATCGATCGCGCTGGTCATGACTGCCCCCGGATCGCGCATCGCGCATCGCGAATCCTGTTTTTCATGCGCGGTCCCCGCTCGACTGGCCCATGATGCCGGAGGGCCGGAGCACCAGCACGAGTATCAGCACCAGGAAGGCGAAGATGTCGCGGTAGTTGCTGCCCAGCACCCCTCCGGTGAGGTCGCCGATGTAGCCCGCGGCGAGGCTTTCGATAACGCCGAGCAAGAGCCCCCCGAGTACCGCGCCCGCGACGTTGCCGATGCCGCCCAGCACCGCGGCGGTAAAGGCTTTCAACCCCAGCATGAAACCCATGAAGTAATGTCCGATACCGTAGTAGAGCACCACCATCACGCCGGCAATGGCGCCGATCGCCGAGCCGAGCAGGAACGTGAACGCGATGACGCGGTTCACGTCCACGCCCATCAATCCGGCGACCTCGGGGTTCTGTTCGGTGGCGCGCATGGCCCGGCCCATGCGGCTGGCCTTGATGAACCACAACAGTCCCGCCATCACCGCACAGGCGAGGACGAAGATGAATACCTGCAAGTCGGTCAAATGCACCCCGCCGAAGGCGATTTCGGTGGGCTTCACCAGCTCGGGCATGGAGAGGTATTGCTTGCCCCAGATGAGCGCCGCCGAATACTGCAGCAGGATGGAAACGCCGATCGCCGTGATGAGGGGCGCGAGGCGCGGCGCGCGCCGTAGCGGCCGGTAAGCGACGCGCTCGATGGAAACGCCGAGCGCGACGCACACCAGCACGGCGGCGAGGACCGCGAGCGCGAGTGCCAGTGGTGCCGGCAGCCCCATCGCCAGGAGCGCCTGTGCCACGGTGAGCGCCGTCAGCGCGCCGATCATGCAGATGTCGCCGTGCGCGAAGTTGATCAGCCCGAGGATGCCGTAGACCATGGTGTAGCCCAGGGCCACCAGCGCATAAATGCTGCCCAGCACCAGGCCGTTGACGAGTTGCTGGAGAAAGATGTCCATGCGTCTAGGAGTTTGCCCGACATAAGTCCGGCAAACTCCTTAAGCAAAACCGCCCGCTGGAATCCGGTGAAACAGGACTGGGGTGGCTTGAACGTAACCCTGCCACCGTCCCCGGTGGTGGTGAAAGGGTCATCTTATATAGCAGCGGGTCGGGGCGAAAGTCCGATCCGCTGCTAGCGGGAATTATTTTTTCGCCTCGCCCGCGGTAGCAGCGGCGGGTTTCGCCTCCGCAGCCACTGCGGCGCCGCCCGGCGAGACCGTCTCGAGGGGTTCCCACTTGCCGCCCTTCACCACGTAGATGGTGATGGGGCCGTTGACGAGATCGCCCTTGTCGTCGAACGCGATCGGCCCGATCACGCCCTGATAGCGGGTCTTGCTAACTTCCGGCAGGAACTTCGCCGGCTCAGTCGAGCCCGCGCGCTTCATGGCGTCGATGAACACCATCACGGCGTCGTAGCCCATCGGCGCATAGAGCTCCACCTCGGCGTTGAACTTGGCCTTGTACTGGTCCATGAAGCGCTTCCCGCCCGGCATCTGCTCCTTGGGCAGTCCCGGGATGGAGGCCAATGCGCCCTCCGCCGCGTCGCCGCCGAGCTTGATGAAGTTCGGCGTCTGCATGCCGTCGCCGCCCATGAACTTTGCCTTGATGCCGAGCTGGGCCATCTGCCTCACCATCGGGCCGGCCTGCGGGTCGATGCCGCCGAACATGATGAGATCGGGCTTCTTGCCTTTGATCTTGGTCAGGATGGCCTTGAAGTCGGTGTCCTTGTCGGTGGTGTGCTCGCGCGCGACGATCGTGCTGCCCGCGGCCTTTACCGTTTTCTCGAAGGCATCGGCGATGCCCTGCCCGTAGGCGGTGGAGTCGTCGATGACCGCGACGCGCTTCGCCGCCACCGCCCCGGCCGCATAGCGGCCGAGCGTCGGTCCCTGCTGGTCGTCGTGCGCGACGACGCGGAATGCCGTCTTGAAGCCCTGCAACGTGTATTTGGGGTTGGTGGACGAGGGCGAGATCTGCGGGATGCCCGCGTCCGCATAGATCTTGGAAGCCGGGATCGAGGCGCCGGAATTGAAGTGCCCCACCACCGCGGCCACTTTGGCGTCGACCAGTTTTTGCGCGACGGTCGTCGCCTTGGTCGGGTTGGCCTCGTCATCCTCGGCCACCATTTCGAACTTCAGCTTCTTGCCGCCGATCTCGATATTGGCGGCGTTGGCATGCTCGATCGCGAGCTGCACGCCGTTCCTGATGTCGATGCCGATATGCGCCTGCGGGCCGGTCAGCGGCGATGCCGAGCCGATCTTGACGGTCACCACCTCCGGCGCCTTGGGCGCCGCGGCCTTGGGTTTGGGGGGCGGCGCTTCCTGGCCGCAGCCGGCGAGCATGAGCGCGAGCGCAAAACTCAAGGTGGTGCGGCGGACGGGATGACGTAGCATGGGGACTCCCTGTATATAACTCATTGTTGCTGCGGAGGATTTCATTATCCGTAGGCGCCTGCGGCTTGTCAATTTCAGAAATCTTTCAGCCTGCCGGGGGGTGTGCCAACAAAAAAACCGGCCGCAGCCGGTTTTTTGTCGTAGCGGGGCCTGGTCTTACTTGATGGACAGGATCCACTGCACCATGGTCTTGATGTCCTCGTCCTTGACGTGCGCATTGGGCGACATCGGGATGTCTCCCCACACGCCCTTGCCGCCCGCTTTCACTTTCTTGTCGAGGCTGGCCTCCGCCGTCTTGTCGCCGCGGTAGCGGTCGGCGATCTCCTTGTAGCTGGGCCCGACCAACTTCTTGTCCGCAGAGTGACAGGCAAAGCAACCGTTGTTCTTGGAAAGGGTTTCGGCGGCCTTGGGGTCGGCGGCGTGCGCGCCGGAGGTGAGCATGGCGGCGGCAACCAGAATCATGATGTGCTTCATGGTAAACAGGGCTCCTGTTGAATAGTGGGGGTGGTCAAAAAGCCCGCGCATTCTAGCAGAACTTTGTCGAGTCTCGGTGCAACCGTTTCCTCGCCCGGAAAAGCCTTGGCTTCTTGCATGAGACGCCCTTACGCCGGGCCGCTTCCGGCGGACAGCGTGCGCTCGAGTTGGGCGAGGTCGCCGATAGGCGCAAGACAAGTAACGCCGCGGCAGACCCAGGCGTTGACTCCGCTCGCCGGGGCGGTTTTGTCGAGGACGGCCGGCAGGCCCGCCCGGTCCGCGGGAATGGCGATGACGAGCGCATCGGGCCGGTAGCGTTTCGCGAGCGAGCGTTGCCAATCGGCCAACGCGCCGGCCTCGCCGCGCAGGATGACGGTCTGCGGCGGCGCGAGGTATTCGTCGAGCGCGGCGGCGAGGCTCACGCAGGCGCTCGGCTGGTGCTCGATCACGGGATAGAACAGTTTCAGCGCGCGCTCGGCCGCCTCGAGGTAGCGCGGCTCGCCGACGAGATGCCCCAGGCGCTGCAGGGTGAACGCGGCGATGCCGTTGCCGGAGGGCGTCGCGTTATCGTGGCCGGGCTTGGCGCGGTGGATCAGCTTTTCGTGATCGTGGGAGACGAAGTAGAAGCCGCCGGCCTCGCGGTCCTCGAACTGCTCGAGCAGGATCTCGGCGAGATCGCGGGCGAAACGGAGATCCTCCCCGCGGAAATCGGCCTGCATCAGCTCCAGCAGCGCATCGAGCAAACAGGCGTGATCGTCGAGGTAGGCGTTGAGGTGCGCCTGCCCGTCCTTGCAGGTCGCCAGCAGGCGCCCGCGCGCCCGGTCCGCGCTCGTGCCCGGGAGCCAAAGCGTGCCGCGGATGAAATCCATGGCGCGTTGCGCGGAGGCGAGCCAGGCCGGCCGCCCGAATACGCGCGCCGCGCGCGCCATTCCCTTCACCATCATCGCGTTCCAGCTCGTGAGAACCTTGTCGTCGCAGCCGGGCCATACGCGCTTCACGCGCGCGGCGAGGAGCTTTGCCCGTGCGGCGTCGAGCCGCCGCTCGCATTCCGCCAGCGGCACGTTGAGCCGACTCGCCACGTCATCGAGCGGCTGCGACACCCGCAGGTGCCAGCGGGCGCCTGCTCCGCCCTCCGCGGTCGTGCCTTCGAAATTGGGGGCACCGTCGAGCCCGTAGTGCGGCTCGAGCACGGCATATTCGTCCGGCGTCAGCAAATTTTTCACTTCCTGCGGCGTCCACACGTAGAACTTGCCCTCCTCATGCTCGGAATCAGCATCGAGCGAGGAGTAGTAGCCGCCCGCCGGGGACTGCATGTCGCGGATGATCCAGGCCGCGGTTTCTGCCACGACCTTCTCGAATAACGGCGCCTGCGTCACCAGCCAGGCGTCGCTGTAGAGCGCGGTGAGCGCCGCGTTGTCGTACAGCATCTTCTCGAAATGCGGGATGCTCCAGTGCTCGTCCACGCTGTAGCGGCAGAAACCGCCGGCGAGCTGGTCGTAGAGGCCGCCCTCGGCCATCTTGACGAGCGTCAGGCGCGCCATCGCGAGGCCGGGCTCGCTCCCGTCCTGCGCATGGCGGCGCAGGCAGAACGCGAGCTCGTACGGATGCGGGAATTTCGGCGCGCGCCCGATGCCGCCGTGGACCCCGTCGAAGACTTGCGCGAATTCGCGCACCGCGGCTTCGAGCGGCGCCCGCCGCATCTCGCGCGCCCCCCCCGGCGCCGGCAGCGTGTGCGAGAACGCTTCGATGAGCGCGGTGTTCTGTCTTGCGATCTCCCCGCGTTGTTCGCGGTAGGTTTGCGCGACCCGCGGCAGGAGCTCGAGAAACCCCGGCATGCCGTGGCGGGCGCGCTTGGGAAAATAAGTGCCGCCGAAGAACGGCGTGCCGTCGGGCATGAGGAAGAGCGTCAACGGCCAGCCGCCGCTTCTTTGCGTCAGCATCGCGTGCGCCGCCTGGTAGATCTGGTCGAGGTCGGGGCGCTCCTCGCGGTCCACCTTGATGTTGACGTAGTGCCGGTTCATCTCCGCCGCCACCTCCGGGTCCTCGAACGACTCGTGCGCCATGACGTGGCACCAGTGGCAGGCGGAATAACCGATCGAGAGCAGGATCGGCTTGTCCTGGGCGCGCGCGAGCTCGAGCGCCTCCGCGTCCCACGGCTGCCAGTCCACGGGGTTGCCCGCGTGTTGCTGCAGGTAGGGCGAGGTCTGGGAGGCGAGGCGGTTGGGCATGGAGCCTTGCCCGTGGCTCGGTCAGGTCCGGTTAGATGATGGGTGAGCTGGCAGCGCTTCCAGCCTGCGTTGCAGGTCGGCGAGGGCGTCGCGCGTGCGCTTCAATTCGTGCAGCACCTCATCGTGCGTGACCGGGTCGCGCAGCTCCTCGAGTTCCGCGGTCTTGCTCGCCTCGAGATTGTTGATCACCACCGCGATGAAGAGATTCAACATGACGAAGGTGCCGATCAGTATGAAGCTCACGAAATAAATCCACGACCAGGGGTGCGCTTCCAGCGCGGTGTCCATCACCTCCACCCAGCCTTCCAGCGTCACCATCTGGAACAGCGTCAACAGCGCGGCGCCGAGCGTACCCCAGTGCTCGGCGTCGTGCGTGTGAAACAGATGAAAACCCATAATGGCGAAAATATAGAGAATGATGCTCATCAGCAAGATGACGTGGCCCATGCTGGGAATGGAGCGCACCAGCGTGGCGACGATCAGCCGCAGCTGCGGCACGGCCGAGATGAGCCGCAGGACGCGCAGGACGCGCACCAGCCGCGCGACCAGCGCGAACTCCTCCACGGCCGGGATGAGGGAAGCCACCACGATCGAGAAGTCGAACAGGTTCCAGCCGTTGCCGAAATAGCGCTCCACTCGCGGCGCGACCGCGGTGATCTTCAACGCCGCCTCGATGATGAAGATGGCGAGGATGGCGTCGTTGCCGAAATGGAGCCAGCGACCGTAGCCCTCCATGATGTCATGCGAGGTCTCGAGCCCGATCAGCACGCCGTTGAAGAGGATGAGCCCGATCATCACCGGCTCGAACCAGCGGGCTGCCACGACGCGTTGCGCGAATGCCTTCATCACGGGCCTTCAGTCGGTGACGGCGCCCCGGGAGGCGGTCGAGACGAGCTTGATGTACTTGGCGAGCGCGCCGCGCGTGTAGCGCGGTTTGGGTTGGCGCCATTTTTTCCTGCGGGCGGCGAGCGCCTTCGCCGGCACGTTGAGTTGTATCAGGCGCTTCACCGCGTCGATCGTGATGGAATCATTCTCGCGCACCAGCGCGATCGGGCCGCCTTCGAACGCTTCCGGCGCGATGTGACCGACCACCATGCCCCAGGTGCCGCCGGAAAACCGCCCATCGGTGATGAGGCCGACCGCTTCGCCCAGGCCCTGGCCGATCAGCGCCGCGGTCGGCGCCAGCATCTCCTGCATGCCTGGCCCGCCCTTCGGACCCTCGTAGCGGATCACGATCACGTCGCCCGCCCGGATCTGCTTCGCCATGATCGCGTTCATGCACGCATTCTCGGAGTCGAACACGCGCGCCGGACCGGTGATCTTCGGCGATTTGAGGCCGGTGATCTTGGCAACGCACCCTTCGGGGGCGAGATTGCCCTTGAGGATGGCGAGGTGGCCGTGCGGATACATCGGCTTCGCCCACGGCCGGATCACGTCCTGGTCGCGCCGCGGCTCGCCGGGCACGTCCTTCAGCTCTTGCGCCATGGTGCGCCCGGTGATCGTCAGGCACTCGCCGTGGAGGAGCCCGTGCTGGAGCAGCATCTTCAGCACCTGCGGCACGCCGCCGGCGCGGTGGAAATCCACCGCCACGTAGCGCCCTGAGGGCTTCAAGTCGCACAACACCGGAACCTTCTTCCGCATGCGCTCGAAGTCATCGATCGTCCACTTCACGTCCGCGGCGTGGGCGATCGCGAGATAGTGCAGCACCGCGTTGGTCGAGCCACCGGTTGCCATGATGAGCGCGACCGCGTTCTCGATGCTCTTCCTCGTGACGATGTCGCGCGGCTTGACGTCCTGCCGGATGGCGTTGACCAGAACGCGCGCCGACGCGGCCGCGGAGTCCGCCTTCTCCGGGTCGGGCGATGCCATTTGCGAGGAGCCGAGCACGCTCATACCGAGCGCTTCGAACGAGGAGGACATGGTATTCGCGGTGTACATGCCGCCGCACGCGCCGACGCTGGGGCAGGCGTTTTTCTCGATGCCGACGAAATCCTCGTCGCTCATCTTGCCGGCGGCGTAGGCGCCCACCGCCTCGAACGCGGACACCACCGTCAGGTCCATGCCTTTCCACCGGCCCGGCTTGATGGTGCCGGCGTAGACGTAGATGCCCGGTACGTTCATGCGCACCATCGCGATCATGCCGCCCGGCATGTTCTTGTCGCAGCCGCCGCAGACGAGCACGCCGTCCATCGCCTGGCCGTTGACCGCGGTCTCGATGGCATCCGCGATCACCTCGCGCGAGACCAGCGAGTACTTCATCGCCTCCGTGCCCATGCCGATGCCGTCGGTGACGGTGGGCACGCCGAACACCTGCGGCATCGCGCCGGCCTCCTTGAGGGCGGCCAGCGCGCGGTCCACCAGCGGCTGGATGCCGGCGTTGCAGGGATTCATCGTTGAATGCCCGTTAGCGACGCCGACGATGGGCTTCTCGAAGTCCCCGTCGCCGAAGCCGACCGCGCGCAGCATCGCCCGGTTGGGGGAGCGCGCAACGCCATGGGTGATGAGACGGCTGCGTTTATTGAGCGGCATGAAGATTCTCGCGGCTACTATAATGATGGGGCGCCATTTTAGCGCATCCCCATGCTCATCCACCCGCAATTCGACCCCATCGCGCTCCAGCTCGGCCCCCTGGCGGTGCGCTGGTACGGTTTGATGTACCTCGTCGGCTTCGCGCTGATCTGGGCCGCGGGCCGCTACCGCATCGCGCGCCCGCCCGTGGGCCCGTGGGCGGCGAAGGACCTGGACGACGTGTTGTTCTACGGGATACTGGGCACCATTCTTGGCGGACGTCTCGGTTACGTGCTGTTCTACAAGTTCTCCGATTATGTTGCCGAGCCGTGGCGCATCTTCTACGTCTGGGAAGGCGGCATGTCGTTTCACGGCGGCATGCTGGGCGTGATCCTCGCCCTGGCATGGTTTGCGAGGAGCCGCCGCCAGGACTGGCTCGCGGTGACGGATTTCATCGCGCCACTCGTGCCGCTGGGGCTTGCCGCGGGGCGGCTCGGCAACTTCATCAACGCGGAACTGTGGGGCCGTCCCGCTGCGGTGCCGTGGGCGGTGGTGTTTCCGAACGTGGACGGCATGCCGCGCCACCCCTCGCAGCTCTACGAGTTCGCGCTGGAGGGCGTGCTGCTATTTGCGTTGCTGTGGTGGTTTTCGTCGCGGTCCCGCCCGCGTGGCGCGGTGTCGGGGGCGTTCCTGCTGGGCTACGGCGTGCTGCGCTTCGGCGTGGAGTACACGCGCGAGCCCGACCGCTTTCTCGGGCTGCTCACGCTGGGGTTTTCGATGGGACAGTGGCTGTCGGTGCCGATGATCGTCGCCGGAGCGGCGATGATGGCCTGGGCGTATCAGCCCAAAGGCGTGAATCGTGATTCGTGAATCGTGATTCGACCCTGCCGGTAATTTGTAACTTGGCTCAAGATTCGCGACTCACGCTCTTGAGGCTTCAACGAGCTTCGCAGCCGCGGCGTGGCGGTCGAGCAGCCGCCCGAAGTTCGAGAGCGAGATGAGGTGGGCGTAGACGCGCGCCAGTATGCCCTTCTGCGTCAGCTCCTTCAGTTTTTCAGGCGCCAGCGCGGCGAGTTTCTCCTCGGACACGCGGTACATGCCGGTCAGGGCCAGCGGTGCGCCCTGGTTGGGAACCGCCTGCATGGTGAAAGTCTCCAGCAGGCCGAGTCCGGCGAGGATGCGCGACATCTCCTCGCTGCGCACCAGGTCGGATTCGTATTCGAACAGCAGCTTGCGGCGCTCTTCCCACACTGGCAGCGGCTCGCCCTGGGCGTCGTGGAGGGCCTCGCCCTTGTCGTGGATCGCGCGCTTCTCCACGCAGGCGACGCGTTCCGGCTGCTCCCGCCCGTCCACCGTCACCCGCGTCATGCAGAACGGGTAGCGCCGCACGTAGGCGGGCAGGTAGACACCGGCATCCCACCCGTCTTCCGCCGTCACGAACAGGTTCTGCTGGTTCTCCATCCCCAGCACCGCCATCGCGATGAAATTCTGATTGCCGTCGCTCGTGACGAAGGCAATAGGGTAATCGCGGCACGCCACCGCGAACTCGGAGTAGGAGAGCGGTAGCGCGGTCAGCCTGCGAAACACGACCGGAAGCTTCCGCGCCACCGGCAGCAGCACGCGGTGCTGCTTGGTGAGCGGAACGATTTCCTGGTAACCGTAGGGCGGCTTGATCTCCATAGGGCGGAGCGACCCCGGAATGTCCAACAGAATCAAATTATAGCGCTGTGGGGAGCTTCGGGCGGGGGCCCGAATTGTCGCGCTGCCATGAGCCGTTGTAGAATCCCGCCCTCACCGCAAAGCCGTGGGGACGTAGCTCAGCTGGGAGAGCGTCGCGTTCGCAATGCGAAGGTCGAGGGTTCGATCCCCTTCGTCTCCACCATTTTTCCGGGCCAGAGCTGCAGCTGGCCTTTTTTATTGCCGGATTCCGGCGCCGGTTGCACCGGGGCTTCTGGCAGAATAGCGGCTCCACTTCCCGGGACCACGCCATGTTCAGCAAATTGATGCCGCGCGAAGGCCGGTTCTTCGACCTCTTCAACGCCCACGCCGCGCTGATCGTCGAAGGCAGCCACGCGCTCGCACAGCTCTTCGCCAATTTCGAGACCTCCGCTGTTTACGCGGAGCGCATAGACGTGGCCGAGCGCAATGCCGACAAGATCACGCACGAGACCATCACGCTGCTCCACAAGACGTTCATCACCCCGCTCGACCGCGACCAGATCCACCAGCTCATCACCAACATGGATGATGTCCTCGACCTCATCCAGGACGTGGCCGAGACGATCGTGATCTACGATATCCGCCGCGTCGGCGCCGAGGCGCAACAGCTCGCGCAGATCTGCCAGATGACCTGCGATCGCGTGAAGACGGCCGTCGGCCTGCTCGCCAACCTGCGCCACCCCGAGGCGATTCTCAAGACCTGCGAGGAAATCGACCGGCTGGAGTCGGACGCCGACCGGGTCATGCGCTCGGCCATGTCGCGGCTGTTCCGCGAGGAGTCCGACGTGAAGCAATTGATCAAGCTGCGTTCGATCTACGAGCTGCTCGAGCTGATTACCGACCGCTGCGAGGATGTCGCGAACATCATCGAAGGCATCGTGCTGGAGCATTCGTAGGATCCGCCCCAGTGGAGCCCGTCCAGATCAGCCTGGCCGTCGTCGTCGTGCTCGTGCTGGTCGCGCTTGCCTTCGATTTCATGAACGGGTTTCACGACGCCGCGAATTCCATCGCGACCGTCGTTTCGACCCGGGTGTTGAAGCCGCACCAGGCGGTACTGATGGCCGCTTTCTTCAATTTCGCGGCGTTGTTCGTATTTCATCTCAGCGTGGCCGCCACGGTGGGCAAGGGCATCGTCGATCCCGTCATCGTGGACCACTATGTCGTGTTCGGCGCCCTCATCAGCGCCATCGCCTGGAACGTGATCACGTGGTGGTTCGGGATCCCGTCCTCCTCCTCGCACGCGCTGATCGGCGGGCTCGTCGGCGCGGCGGTCGCCAAGGCCGGCACGGGCTACCTCGTTGCCGCGGGGCTGGTGAAGACGCTGGCATTCATCTTCATCTCGCCGCTGCTCGGCATGCTCTTCGGTGCGCTGCTGATGCTCGGGGTGTCCTGGCTGTTCTTCCGCTCGACGCCGGCCCGGGTGGACCGATGGTTCCGCCGGTTGCAGCTCGTCTCCGCCTCGCTCTACTCGCTCGGCCACGGCGGCAACGACGCGCAGAAGACCATCGGCATCATCTGGCTGCTGCTGATCTCCGCCGGGTATCTCGGCGCCAAGGACCCGGTGCCGATGTGGGTGGTGATTGCCTGCTACGTCATGATCGCCATGGGCACCGCCTTCGGCGGCTGGCGGATCGTCAAGACCATGGGACAGAAAATCACGAAGTTGAAACCGGTCGGCGGCTGCTGCGCCGAGACCGGCGGCGCGATCATGTTGTTCTTCGCCACCGGGTTCGGCATACCGGTTTCAACCACCCACACCATTACCGGGGCGATCATCGGCGTGGGCTCGGTCAACACGATGTCCGCCGTGCGCTGGGGCGTCGCCGGCAACATCGTGCTCGCCTGGGTGCTCACCATCCCGTGCACGGCGTTCATGGCGGCGGTAGCGTGGTGGCTGGCAACGCATTTCCTGTGAGCGCGGAGCGGCGATGATGCGAACGGGTCCGGCCGCCGCTGCGGGAGTCGCCGAGCACCGGCGCCTGCTCGCTGACAGCGTGGCGGATTTCACCGCGCGCGGCACCGATATCGCGCGGGTGCGGCGGCTCCGCGGCACAAGCGCCGAGTACGACCGCGCCGTGTGGAAAAAGATGGCGGAGCTGGGCTGGCTCGGCATCCTGGTGCCGGAGAGCCACGGCGGGCTCGGGCTGGGACTCGCCGAGATGGCGATCGTCGCGCGCGGGCTCGCGCGCGCGCTGGTTCCCGAGCCGCTGACCGCCACGGCGGTGCTGGCGGCAACCGCGCTCGCCGCGGGCGAGAACGAGGCGCTGAAGCGTGACGAGCTGCCGCGGCTCGTATCCGGCGAGACGCTGCCCGCGCTGGCCTGGCAGGAAGCCGCGGGCGCGCTCGACGCCGCCGCTAGCCGCATTCGCGCCGAGCCGTTCGAGGGCGGCTACAAGCTCTCCGGGGTCAAGCGCTTCATTCCGGGCGCGGCACAGGCCGACGCTTTCCTGGTCACCGCGAAGGCCGGAAACGGCATCGTGTTGCTGTGGCTGCCGCGCGATGCGCCGGGCGCGCAACTGGAGCTCGAACCCCTCGCGGACGGGCGCAGCTTCGGCACGCTCAAGCTGCAGGACGTGCTGGTGCCCAAAGGCCGCGTGGTGGCGGCCGGCGCCGCGGCGACGGAGGCGCTCGCCCGCGCGTTCGACCATGGCAGCGTGATCGCGGGCGCCGAGCTCGCGGGCGTGATGGATCGCGCGCTCGAAATGACCCTCGACTATCTCAAGACGCGCGTGCAGTTCGGCAAACCGATCGGGGCGTTCCAGGCGCTGCAGCACCGCGCGGTGGATCTCCACATTCACAAGGAGCTTGCCGGCGCGGTGCTCGATGAAGGGCTGGCGCTCCTCGACCGCGGGCCCGACGCGGCCACCCGCGCCGCGGCGGCCAGCCGCGTGAAAGCGCGTTGCGCCGATGCCGCGCTGAAAATCACCCGCGAGACGATACAGCTCCACGGCGCGATCGGCTTCACCGACGACTACGACGCCGGACTCTATCTCAAGCGCGCGCTGACGCTGGCGGCGTGGCTCGGCCACCCGGTGTGGCACCGCCGCCGCTACGCCAGCCTTGCGGCCGGCGCGAAGGGGGAAGGGAGAAGGGGGAAGGGAGAACTCCAGATGGGCGCCTCGTGACCGAATGGAATGCAATGCCGGAGGAGGAGTTCCGCCGGGAAGTGCGCGCCTTCGTCGAGGCCGAGTACCCGCCGCACCTGCGCTACATCCTGCATCGCGCGCGCTGGCGCGAGATGAAGGACTGGTGGCGCAAGCTTTGCGAGAAGGGCTGGATCGCGCCCAACTGGCCGCGCGAATGGGGCGGCATGGCGCTCGAGGCCGGCAAGATGGTGATCTACATCGAGGAGCTGGAGCGCCACGGCGTCGCGCGCGCGCCGGACCAGGGCATCACGCAGGTGGGCCCCCTCATCATGCGCTTCGGCACCGCAGCCCAGAAGAACCACTACCTGCCGCGCACCCGCTCCGGCGAGCACATCTGGTGCCAGGGCTATTCCGAGCCGAACGCCGGCTCCGATCTCGCGAGCCTGCAGACCGCGGCGGTGATCGAAGGCGACCATTTCGTCATCAATGGCCAGAAGATCTGGACCTCGCTTGCCGACGACGCGACCCACATCTACCTGCTGGTGCGCACCGACAAGCAGGCGAAGAAGCAGCAGGGCATCAGTTTCCTGCTGGTGGACTTGAAGACGCCGGGCATCACGCTGCGTCCCATTCGCAACCTCGCCGGCCACGAAGAATTCTGCCAGGTGTTCTTCGACAATGCGCGTGTGCCGCGCGACACGCTCGTTGGCGAACTGAACGACGGCTGGACCGTGGCGAAGGCGCTGCTCGGCTTCGAGCGCCTTGGCCTCGGCAGCCCGCGCCGCCCGCAGTATGCGTTGAACCGCCTGGAAATGGTCGCGCGGGCGAAGGGCCTGCTGGACGATACCGGATTCGTCGACCGTTTCATCGCGTTGAAGCTCGACATCGAGGACGGCGCGGCGCTCTACGGCCGTTTCGTCGAGCAGGTGAAGCGCGGCGAGCCGCTCGGGCCGGACGTTTCCATGCTGAAGATCTGGACCATGGAAACCTGGCAGCGCCTGACCGAGCTCCTGATCGAAGCCGGCGCCGAGCAGGGCGTCATCGCCGGCGTGCAGGACGTCGCCGGAGTGGAAGCCGATTTCCTCAACCCGTTCTACTACTCGCGCCCCGCCACCATCTACGGCGGCTCGAGCGAGATCCAGCGCAACATCCTCGCCAAGTACGTGCTGAAGCTTCCATCCTGATGGAGAGACAACACATGGCCCGGCAAATTATCCACACCGACAGCGCGCCGCAAGCGATCGGCACCTACTCGCAGGCGGTGCGCTGCGGCGCCACGGTCTACATGGCCGGGCAAATCGGGCTCGACCCGGCGACGATGGCAATGGTCGCCGGCGTCGGGCCGCAGATTCACCGCGTGTTCCAGAACCTGCAGGCGGTGGCGCGGGCGGCAGGCGGCGAACTCAAGGACGCGGTCAAGCTTACGGTCTATCTCACCGATCTCGGCAACTTCGCGCTGGTGAACGAGACCATGGCGGTTTACTTCAAGCCGCCCTACCCCGCGCGCGCCGCGGTCGGCGTCGCCAGCTTGCCGCGCGGCGCGCTGGTGGAGATCGACGCCATCCTGCATCTCGAGTGAGGCGTGAGGCGTGAGGAGTGAGGAGTAAGGAGTGAAAAGCGCAAAGCGGCGCGAGCCTGCCGCCTCCCGCCTCCCGCCTCACCCCTCACTGAGCGGCCTGAGCCGATCCACGCTGGAGCACCTGGCAAAGCTCGGCATCGCCTCGAAGTTTGACCTGGTGCTGCACCTGCCGCTGCGCTACGACGACGAGACGCGGCTCTATTCCCTGAGCGAAGCGCCGGCGGGCCGGCCGGTGCTGGTCGAGGGCGCGGTGGTCGAGGCCGACGTCAAGTACCGCCCGCGGCGTCAGCTGGTTTGCCATATCGAGGACGGCAGCGGCGTGCTGACGCTGCGTTTCTTCAACTTCTATCCCAGCCAGTTGCGGCAGCTTGCTGCTGGCAGCCACGTGCGTGCCTTCGGCGAGATCCACCAGGGCTTCCACGGGCCGGAGATGGTGCACCCAAAGTACCGGATGGTGCCGGCCGGGGCGCCGGTCGCGCACGCGCTGACGCCGGTGTACCCGACAACGGCCGGGCTCGCTCAGGAAGCTCTACGGCGGCTGATCGCGCGCTCCCTCGCGGATTCCGACCTCGGCGACACGCTGCCCGCCGACCTGACGGAGCCCCTGGGTCTGCCGCGCTTTCGCGACACGGTGCTGCTGCTGCACAATCCGCCGCCGGAGACGCCGCAGGCTACGCTCGCCGGCAGGACCCATCCGGCGTGGCGCCGCGTCAAGTTCGACGAGCTGCTGGCCCAGCAGATCTCGATGCGGGTGCACTACCGCCGGCGCAAGGCGGCCGGAGCGCCGGCGCTGAAGCCGCGCGGCAAACTGGCGCAGGCGCTGCTGGCGCGATTGCCGTTCAAGCTCACCAAGGCGCAGAACAAGGCGCTCGCCGAGATCCGGCACGACCTCGCCCAGCCGTACCCGATGCAGCGCCTGCTGCAGGGCGATGTCGGCAGCGGCAAGACGATCGTCGCCGCACTCGCGGCCCTGCAATGCGTCGAGAACGGCCACCAGGTCGCGGTGATGGCGCCCACCGAGATCCTCGCCGAGCAGCACTTCGGAAAATTCAGGGAGTGGCTGGACGGCCTGGGCATAGCCGTCGCCTGGCTGTCCGGCAGCCAGCGGGCGCGCGAGAAACGCGAGGCGCTGGCGCGGGTCGCCGCCGGCGAGACGGCAGTGGTAGTTGGCACGCACGCGCTGTTCCAGGAGGAGGTCCGCTTTCACGACCTCGCGCTGGCGATCATCGACGAGCAGCAGCGCTTCGGCGTGCACCAGCGCCTGCAGCTGCGCATGAAGGGCACGCGTCCCAACCGGGGGGCGCAGCCACACCAGTTGATGATGAGCGCGACGCCGATCCCACGCACGCTGGCGATGAGCTACTACGCTGATCTCGACGTCTCGGTCATAGCCGAGTTGCCGCCGGGGCGCGCGCCGGTCACGACCAAGCTTTTTCTCGACACGCGGCGCGCCGAGGTGGTGAGGCGCGTGCGCGACGCCTGTATCGACGGCGGCCAGGCGTACTGGGTGTGTCCGCTGATAGAGGATTCTGAAGCGCTGCAGTTGAAGACCGCCCTCGCAACCTACGAGACCGTGCAACAGACCTTTCCCGAGCTCAAGGTCGGGCTCGTGCACGGGCGGTTGAAGGGCGGGGAAAAAACACGCGTCATGTCCGCGTTCAAGGACGGCGCGATCCAGCTGCTGGTGGCGACCACCGTGATCGAGGTCGGCGTGGACGTGCCGAACGCGACGTTGATGGTGATCGAGCACGCCGAGCGCATGGGCCTTGCGCAACTGCACCAGCTGCGCGGGCGCATCGGCCGCGGCGCCGGGGAAAGCACCTGCATCCTGCTCTACCAGCAGCCGCTGACCGCCACGGCGCGCGAGCGGCTGAAGATCATCTATGAACACCACGACGGGTTCGAGATCGCGCGCCACGACCTGCGCCTGCGCGGCCCCGGCGAGCTGCTCGGCGCGCGCCAGAGCGGCACGCCGCTGCTGCGCTTCGCCGACCTCGATACCGACCTCGATCTGCTCGATCGCGCGCGCGCCGCGGCGGACACGCTGCTGCGCGAGCGGCCGGACGTCGCGCAGCGCCACCTCGCGCGCTGGCTCGGCGCGCGGCATGAAT
>CAZFRR010000086.1:0-1683 GCA_964521405.1 uncultured Streptomycetaceae bacterium
GAGGGATTGGCGCCGTAGGCCTTGAACATCTTCACGCGCCACACGCCGCCCGGCACGCGCAGCTTGATGTCGTTCAAGTCGCCCGGCACCTTGATCGGCCGCCGGTTGTTGGTGATGTGGCGGAAGCCGTTTTCCCAGACGGCCAGCACCCGGATGCCGCGCGCGGGCATGGGATCGAACAGAGCTTTCTGGACCTGCTTGTTATCGGCCACCTTCTTCATGTGCGCGCGGTTGACGATCAGGTATGGCATCTCGAACACGCCGTAGCGTTGATCCACCGTGCTCATGACGGTGGACGGGGCGACCATCTCGGGCGAGGAGACGCGGATGCCCTTGATCATTTGCTCGTCGGAGCCCAGCTGGCTCGAGTGGAAGACCTTCACCTCCACCTTGCCCTTCAGCGCCGCGTTCACGTCCGCGGCGAACTTGTTGCTCACGATGTCGAAGATCGAGCCCGGAAAGCCCACGTGCCCGAGCCGGATGGTGACGGGTTTCTGCTGCGCTCCGGCTGCCGCGGGCCATAGCCCGACGGTCAGGACGGCGATGCCGAGAATCACGGACAACTTGGCAGATTTCACGGTCTCCTCCTTCTTTTATATGTGTAATCCGGAGCCGGCGCGGCGGGCTACTCGCCTTTCACGCCTGCGGCCTGGATTACCTTACCCCATTTTTCCATTTCCCTGCGGATATAAGCAAGAAATTCCTCCGGCTGGCCGGTGGCGATGTCGTTGCCCTGGTTCACGATCGGGGTTCTCACCTCCGGCAGCTGCAGCGCCCGGACCGCCTCGCTGTTCAACCTGGCGACGATGGCCGCCGGCGTGCCCGCGCGGGTCACTATCCCTTGCCACGAGTTGGATTCGAATCCCGGGTAACCCGATTCGCCGACGGTCGGCACCTCGGGCAGCGCGGGGGAGCGAGTTGCCGTCGTCACCGCCAGCGCCCGCAATCTCCCGACCCGCACATGCGGCACGGCGGTGATCACGTTGTTGAACATCACCGCGACCTGGCCCGCGATCAAGTCGGTCGCCGCCGGCGCGCCGCCCTTGTACGGCACGTGCACCATGTTGATGCCCGCGGTCATCATGAAGAGCTCGGTGGTGAGATGGATGCCGGTGGCGACGCCGGACGTGGCGTAGGCGATCGCGCCCGGTTTCGACTTGGCGAGGGCCACCAGCTGCTTGATATTGCGCGCGGGAACAGACGGGTGCGTGGTGACCACGTAGGGCGAGGTGGAGACCAGCGTCACCGGCGCGAAATCCCGGAGCGGGTCGTAACGGGGCTTGCGCGGCATCATCGGGATCACCGCGAGCGTGCTGATCGAGCCCATCGCGATGGCGTAGCCGTCGGGCGGGGTCTGCGCCAGCAATTCAAAGCCGATCTGCCCGCCGGCGCCGGCGCGGTTGTCGTAGACCATCGGCTGCCCGAGCGCCTCCGCCATCTTCGCGCCGATTAGCCGCGCCTGCACGTCGTTCTGGCCGCCGGGCGCCTGGGCGATGATGAAACGTATCGGCTTTGCCGGATACGGCTGTGCTCCGGCGGGCACAACGGAGATCAGCGCCGCCGCGCACAGCAAAAGGCGTGACATGAAAAAACGTGACATGTTGGAGCGTGACGTGGAACCCCGTGACATGGTAAAGCGCCGTCGGTCGCAAAACCCGAGGACACGGGAATCACGCTTCATCA
>CAZFRR010000087.1:0-29655 GCA_964521405.1 uncultured Streptomycetaceae bacterium
ACCGCACGCACCATCGCGCGGCGCACTTGTTCGATACGGAGTTTTTAGCCATGACAAAACCCTCAAAAAAGCCAAAACCCTACCTTAAGTGTTCGGCGATCGCTGAGACTTTGCTGTACGGCGATCGCTGAGACTCGGCCACTTATCACCTATCACTTGTCACCCTTTGGCGTTCAGGCTTTTTTCTGCGCCGGGGCCTGCGGGCCCGCTTCCAGCGGCAGCTCCCCTTGCGGGGAAGTCGATGCGGCGACGGGCGCGGGCAGCGCCGGGTCGGCGATGAGATCGGGGGCCGGCCTGGCGGATTCCGCGACTTTGTTCAACTCGCTCTCGGTCTCGGCAATGCCCTGCGAGACCGAATCGCGCATCGCGCGCGCCGTGTCCTCCATGCTCGCCTGCATCTTCTTCAAGTCATCCAGCTCCATCTCGCGCGAGATGTCGGCCTTGACGTCGTTGACGTAGCGCTGCATGCGGCCGAAGAGGTGGCCCAGCGTGCGGGCGACCTTGGGCAGGCGCTGGGGGCCGATCACGATCAGCGCCACGATCGCGATCACCAGCATTTCGGAGAATCCGATGTCGAACATGAGAAGACCGGGAGGCGTGCGAGGTGAGGAGTGAGGAGTTAAGCGTCAACTTGCAGTGCTGGCGCGCCTCACGCCTCACGCCTGACGCCTGACGCCTGACGCCTGACGCCTGACGCCTGACGCCTGACGCCTCACGTCTTCGGCGTAGATTCCTTCCTGACCTCGCCCTCGATGGTCTGGCCGGTGGTGGGCGGGATCTCCGCCTTGGCCTGGGCGGACTTGTCGTCCTCCGTCTTCATCCCGTCCTTGAAGCCCTTCACCGCGGCTCCGACATCCTTGCCCAGGTTGGAGAGCTTCTTGGTGCCGAAAATCAGGATGACCACCATCAGGACGATCAGCCAGTGCCAGATGCTGAATGAACCCATATCGTTCTCCTCAATCCTTGCGCGGCGCCGGTTTGCCGCGTGAGTTCTTCTCGTCTATCCCCGAAATGCCCTCGCGACGCTGCAGCTCCTTCAACACGTCCTCGGGCGAGAGCCCGTGCCACGCCAGCAGCACCAGGCTGTGAAACCACAAATCGGCGGTCTCGCGCACGATGTGCAGTTTATCACCGCCTTTGGCGGCAAGCACCGTTTCGGCCGCTTCCTCGGCGATCTTCTTCAGTATCGCATCCTCGCCCTTGGCGTAGAGGCCCGCCACGTAGGACGCCGAGGGATCGCTCCCCCTGCGTGCCGCAAGCACTTCGCCCAGTCGTCGCAGTATGCTCTCGTCGTTCATCGCTTGTAGATTTCCCCGGGATCTTTCAGCACCGGATCGGTCACCACCCACTCGCCCCCGTCGAGGCGCTGGAAAAAGCAGCTGTGGCGCCCGGTATGACAGGCGATGCCGCCCGCCTGTTCCACTTCCAGCAGAATCACGTCCTCGTCGCAATCGAGGCGGATGGATTTCACTTTCTGCACGTGCCCGGACTCCTCGCCCTTGTGCCACAGCTTGCAGCGCGAGCGCGACCAGTAGTGCGCTTCACCCGTGCGCACCGTTTGCCCAAGCGCTTCCCGGTTCATCCAGGCCACCGTGAGCACGCGCCCGCTGCCCGTCTCCTGCGCCACCGCCGGCGCGAGGCCGTCCTGCGCCCACTTCACTTTGTCGAGCCAGTCGTCTTTCATCGCTTCGCGTTCCGAGTTCCGAGTTCCGAGTTCCGGGCCCCGAACTCCGAGTTTAAGGCTTTAACACGAAACACGGAACCTTTAACACGGAACACCGACTACAGTCGGACTTCGATGCCCCGTTTTGCCATGTGCTCCTTGGCCTGGCGCACGGTGTATTCGCCGTAGTGAAAGATGCTCGCGGCAAGCACCGCGTCGGCGCGGCCCTTGAGGATGCCGTCGGCCAGGTGCTCGAGGTTGCCGACGCCCCCGCTCGCGATCACCGGTATCGTGAGCGCGTCGGAAAACGCGCGGGTGAGCTCGAGATCGAAACCGTTGCGGGTGCCGTCGCGGTCCATGCTGGTCAGCAGGATCTCGCCGGCGCCGGCGGCCTCCATCCTGCGGCCCCACTCCAGCGCGTCGATTCCGGTCGGCTTGCGCCCGCCGTGGGTGTACACCTCCCAGCGCAGCGGTTCGGCTCCAGGCACGCGCTTGGCGTCCACCGCCACCACGATGCACTGCGAGCCGTAACGCGCGGTCGCATCTTTCACCAGCTGCGGGTTCTCCACCGCCGCCGTATTGATGCTCACTTTGTCGGCGCCCGCGTTGAGCAGCCGCCGCACGTCCTCCACCGCGCGCACGCCCCCGCCCACGGTCAGCGGGATGAAAACCTGGGCCGCCACCGACTCCACCACGCTCACGATCAGGTCGCGCCCGTCGCTGGAAGCCGTGATGTCGAGAAAAGTCAGCTCGTCCGCGCCCTGCTCGTCGTAGCGCCGCGCGACCTCGACCGGGTCGCCGGCATCGCGCAGCCCGACGAAATTGATCCCCTTCACCACGCGCCCGGCGGTGACGTCGAGGCAGGGGATGATGCGCTTGGCGAGGCCCATTTGGGCGAGAGAAGAGAGAGGATAGAGGAAAGACGAATTCGGCGATCCGCCTCTCGTCTATCGCCTTACGCCTCTCCTTTCTTCGAGAGTTGGTCTGCTAACTTCTGGGCGGCGGCAAAATCCAGCTTGCCCTCGTAGATGGCGCGCCCGGTGATGGCGCCGGTAATTCCTTCGTGCTCGAACTTGCACAGCGCCTTTACGTCATCAAGGCCGTTGATGCCGCCGCTCGCGATCACCGGCACGGACAATGCTTTCGCCAGTGTCACGGTCGCCTCGATGTTGACTCCGGTCAGCATGCCATCGCGCCCGATATCGGTGTAGATGATCGCCTCCACGCCGTAATCCTGAAATTTTTTCGCCAGATCGAGCACCTCGTGACCGGTCATCTTCGACCAGCCGTCCACCGCGACCTTGCCGTCCTTGGCGTCGAGGGCGACCATCACGTGCCCGGGGAACGCGGTGCATGCCTCGTGCAGGAAGCCCGGCGTTTTGACCGCGGCAGTGCCGATAATGACGTAGCTGACGCCGGAGTCGAGCAACTTCTCGATGGTATCGAGATCGCGGATGCCGCCGCCCAGCTGGATCGGCAGTTTCCCGCCGACCGCTTCCGCGATCGCCTTGATCGCCGGCTCGTTCCTGGGCCGGCCGGCGGCCGCGCCGTTCAAGTCGATGACGTGCAGCCGCCGCGCGCCCAGCTTGAGCCACTGCTGTGCCATCGCGCCGGGATCATCGGAAAATACCGTGACCTTGTCCATCGCGCCCTGCTTCAGGCGCACGCACTTTCCGTCCTTGAGATCGATAGCGGGAATGATCAGCATGGTTTTCTAAGCAGCGGGGGAAGCGGCGGTCTTTTGCCGCGGGGTTGGCACGGACGGCTGCCACGCCAGGAAATTGGCGATGAGCTTCAATCCGGCCGCCTGGCTCTTTTCAGGGTGAAATTGCACGGCAAACACGTTGTCGCGCGCCGCGGCGCAGGTGAACGGAACGCCGTAGACGCTACTGCCCGCGACGAGTCCGCGGCTGCCGGGGTCGGGGAAATAGCTGTGCACGAAATAGAAACGGCTGTCCTGCGGGATGCCTTCCCACAGCGGGTGCGGCGCGGCCTGCCGCACCTCGTTCCAGCCCATGTGCGGAACCTTCAGCCGGGCGCCCTCCCCGTCCACCATCTTTTCAGCCGGAAAGCGCCGCACCCGTCCCGGCAACAATCCCAGTCCAGGCGTGTCGCCTTCCTCGCTGCGTTCGAACAGCATCTGCAGGCCGATGCAGATGCCGAGGAACGGCTTCACGCGTGCCGCATCGAGCACGGTATCGCGCAGCCCCCGTGCCTGCATCTCGCGCATGCAATCCGGCATCGCACCCTGGCCCGGAAACACCACGCGCAGCGCGCGCTTCACCACGGCGGCATCGCTCGTGACAGCGACCTCGAGTTGCGGGGCGACGTGCTCGATCGCCTTGGCGACCGAGCGCAGGTTGCCCATGCCGTAATCGATGACAGCGACATCAATCATGACTTCATCTGTTCCACGTTCAACGTTCCAAGTTCAATGTTCCATGTGTACGTCAAGACCTCGAACTTTGAACATTGAACTTTGAACCTGGAACGGGCGACCCTTTTAAAGGGCGCCCTTGGTTGAAGGCACGCCCTTCACGCGCGGATCGGCTTCGATTGCCATCCGCAGGGCGCGCGCGAACGCCTTGAAAGCCGTCTCGGACTGGTGATGCGCGTTGGTGCCCTTCAGGTTGTCCACGTGCAGCGTCACCTGCGCGTGATTGACGAAACCCTGGAAGAACTCGTGCACCAGGTCCACGTCGAATTCGCCGATGCGCGCGCGCGTGAATTCGATGTGGTACTCGAGCCCGGGCCGCCCCGAGAGATCCACGACCACCCGCGACAGCGCCTCGTCGAGCGGCACGTAGGCGTGCCCATAGCGGCGCACGCCCTTCTTGTCGCCCGCTGCCTTGGCAAACGCCTGGCCAAGAGTGATGCCGATGTCCTCGACAGTGTGGTGCGCGTCGATGTGGAGATCGCCCTTGGCGGAAACCTCCAGGTCGAACGCGCCGTGGTGCGCGAGGAGCTCCAGCATGTGGTCGAGAAACGGCACGCCGGTTGCGATCTTCGCCCGCCCCTTGCCGTCGAGGTTGAGCTTTACGCCAATCCGGGTTTCTTTGGTGTTGCGTGTGACTTCAGCTTTACGCATGGCCGTGCTTACACCGCTACCGGTGCAATGGGCGCAGGTTGGACTTTGAGGATCAAGCGTTGAGGGTCTGGGTCAATGCAGAGAGGAAAGCGGCGTTCTCATCCGGCGTGCCGACCGTTACCCGCAGGCAATCCGCGAGCAGGTGATGAGAATCGTGGAGGCTTTTTATCAAGACTCCGCGTCGTTTCAATCCGTCGAAAACGCGCTCCGCCTGGTTGATCCTGAACAATATGAAGTTGGCGTCACTCGGATACGCCGTCACGCCCGGCAGGTTCTGCAGCCCCTGCAGCAGGCGACTACGCTCTAGCTTGATGGCCCCGGCCTGTTCTGTCAACACGTCACCGTGCAGCAGGACTTCGCACGCGACAATCTGCGTGAGCGTGCTGACATTATAGGGCAATCGCAGCTTGTCCAGCTGCGCCAGCCAGCGCCCGGCGCCCAGCAATGCGCCCAGGCGGATCCCGGCCAGCCCCAGTTTTGACAGCGTCCGCATCACTAGCAGGTTGGGGCAGCCCGCCAGCCGCGGAATGAAGCTTTTCCCGGTGAATGCGTGGTAAGCCTCGTCCACCACCACCAGGCCCGGCGCAGCTTCGATAATGCGCTCGATCATTCCGGCGTCGAACAGGTTGCCGGTGGGGTTGTTGGGATAGGCGATGAAGATGAGCGCCGGCCGGTCCCGCTCGATCGCCGCCAATACCCGCTCAACGTCGAGCGAGAAATCCCCGCGCAGGTCCACGCCGACGTAGCGCGCGCCGGCGAAGGAAGCGATCAGGCGGAACATCACGAACGACGGCTCCACGCCGAGCACGACCGCGCCGGGTTTCGCGACCGCCAGGATCAGCATCTGGATCAGCTCGTCGGAGCCGTTGCCCAGCAGCAACTCCATCCCGTCCGGCACCTCGAGCGCGCGGCGCAGCCGGGCCTTCAACTGGCCCGCCCCCGGGTCGGGGTAACGGTTGAGCGCCGCTTCCTCCACCAGGCGCGCCAGGCGGCCGCGCAATTCCGGCGGCAGCCGATAGGGATTCTCCATCGCGTCAAGCTTCACCATGCCCGCGGACTCGGGTACGTGGTAGGCCTTCAGCGCGCGGACCTCTTCGCGGATGATCTCTTCGGGTGTCTTCGGCATAAGGATTAACCGCGGAGGCGCAGAGGCGCGAAGAACAACAAGAATTCAATACCCAGCATTGTTACTCTGCGTCTCAGCGTCTCTGCGGTGAGACCTACTTCGCCTTCATGCGGTACTCGGCCGACATCGCGTGCGCCGTCAGCCCCTCGCCGCGCGCGAGCACGGCGGCGAGCTTGCCGAGCTTCGCCGCCGCCTGGCGCGGGATGCGGATCACGCTCGAGCGCTTCTGGAAATCATAGACGCCGAGCGGCGAGGAAAAGCGCGCGGTGCGCGAGGTGGGCAGCACGTGGTTCGGCCCGGCGCAGTAATCGCCCAGCGCTTCCGAGCTCTCGCGGCCGAGGAAGATCGCCCCGGCGTGACGGATCCTGGGCAGGAGCGCGTCGGGCTTTGCCACCGACAATTCCAGGTGCTCGGGGGCGATGCGGTTGACGAGCTCGCAGGCTTCGCGCAAATCGCGAACGCGAATGAGCGCCCCGCGCTTCGCGAGTGCGGCGGCAATCACCTCGCGCCGCGGCATCGCGGCCAGCTGGCGGGCCATGCTGGCCGCGACCGCGTCGAGGAACGCGGCGTCGGGCGTGATCAGGATCGCCTGGGCCAGTTCGTCGTGCTCCGCTTGCGCGAAGAGATCCATCGCGATCCAGTCGGCTTCGGTCTTGCCGTCGCATACCACCACCACTTCAGAGGGGCCCGCAATCATATCGATGCCGACCACGCCAAACACGCGCCGCTTGGCGGCGGCGACGTAGGCATTGCCCGGGCCGACGATCTTGTCCACCGCGGGAACCGTCGCGGTGCCGTAGGCGAGCGCGGCAATCGCCTGCGCGCCGCCGATCGCGAAAACGCGGTCCACGCCGCAGATCGCCGCCGCCGCGAGCACAAGATCGCTGCGCACGCCGCCGGGGGTTGGCACCACCATGATGATCTCGCGCACGCCCGCGACCTTCGCCGGCACCGCGTTCATGATCACCGACGAGGGATAGGCCGCTTTTCCGCCGGGCACGTAGATGCCGACGCGGTCGAGCGCGGTGACGCGCTGGCCGAGCTCTGCGCCAATGGCATCGCGGTAGCGCCAGGAGCGCGCCACCTGTTTATTGTGATAAGCGCGCACGCGCCCGGCAGCGGCCTCGAGCGCGTTGCGTGTCGTCTTGTCGATGCGCCGTTTGGCTTTTTGGAGCTCCGCCTTCGGCACCTCGAGTGCCGCAACGTTTGCCACCTCGATGCGGTCGAAACGGCGCGTGTATTCGAGCAGCGCCGCGTCGCCGCGCGCCTTGACGTCGGCAAGGATCGCGGCCACGGTGGCCTCGACCTGCGGATCCTGCGCCAATTCGAACGCGAGCAACCCGGCGAGCTGCGCGTCGAAATCGGGTTGCGTGGTAGAGAGGCGCCGGATCGGGATCATCGCGCGACCTCCGAGACCTTCGCGAAAAATTGCACACCCGGGCGTCGGTCGCATGCGGCAATCGCTTTGCCGTCGATCCCCGCTCGCGCGGGGCGCGTCGAAGGGCGGAAGAGGGGCCCCTTTGGGGATCTGACCCCTGAGGCGCGCAAGGGATCGGTAGCTCGCGCCCCCGATCGGCTGCACGGTCGCATCCCCGCAAGCGGGGCCCCTGCTCCACGCTCCGCCGATCCCCTCGCCGAGCAGCTCATGCCGCGGCCCTTGCAAAAGCGTCGAGCAACGGCTGAATCGCCGCGCGCTTCAACTTCAACGCCGTCTGATTGACGATCAGCCGCGCGGAGAGCAGCGCAATCTCCTCGACCGCCTTCAGGTTATTCGCCTTGAGCGTCTTGCCGGTGCTGACGAGGTCCACGATGGCGTCGGCGAGCCCGGTCAAGGGGGCGAGCTCCATCGAGCCGTAGAGCTTGATGAGGTCGACGTGCACGCCCTTGGCGGCGAAATGCTCGCGCGCGAGTTTCACGTACTTGGTGGCGACCCTCAAGCGCGCGCCCTGCCGCACCGCGCGCCGGTAATCGAATCCTGTCGGCACCGCCACCACCATGCGGCAGCGCGCGATCTTCAAGTCGAGCGGCTGGTAGAGCCCCTGCCCGCCGTGCTCGTCGAGCACGTCCTTGCCCGCGACCCCGAGATCCGCCGCGCCGTACTGCACGTAGGTCGGCACGTCGGTCGCGCGCACGATGATGAGCCGCACGTCGCGCTGGTTGGTCGGAATGATCAGCTTGCGCGACGTTTCCGGGTCGCCGCGCGCGACGATGCCCGCCGCCTTCAGCAGCGGCGCGGTCTCATCGAAGATGCGGCCCTTGGAGAGCGCGATCGTAATCACGGCAATTCCTGAAAAAACAGCATTTTACCGCAACTCTCACCGCAGAGGACGCGGCGGACGCAGAGGCAATAAATGAATCACCATCTGCCTTAATCGGCGTTCATTGGTAATTTCAATATTTTCTTTCTTGGCGGCCTTGGCGACTTGGCGGTTCGATTGTTGTTCTTGCCTCTCTCTGCGCCTCGGCGGCAGAAATAACAATGTTGAATGCTGAGTGTTAAATGTTGAGTTAACACCCAAGCCTGCGTTCCACTCAAAATTCAACATTCAAAATTTAACACTGTAGTCTTGGCGTCCTCTGCGTCCTCCGCGGTGAGAGGTTTGCCTTTCAGTGGACGCGCTTGATCCGCGCACCGAGCTGCATCAGCTTCTCCTCGATCCGCTCGTAACCGCGATCGAGGTGGTAGACGCGGTCCACCGTGGTGACGCCGCGAGCGATCAACCCCGCCAGCACCAGGCTCGCGGAGGCCCGCAGATCCGTTGCCATCACGATCGCCCCATCGAGGTGGGACACCCCCTTCACCACCGCGGTGTTGCCTTCGACCTCGATATCGGCGCCCAGGCGCTTCAACTCCTGCACGTGCATGAAGCGGTTCTCGAAAATGGTCTCGGTCACCAGCGCCGTGCCGCGCGCGACGCTGTTCAACGCCATGAACTGCGCCTGCATGTCCGTTGGAAACGCGGGATAAGGCGAAGTGCGCACGTTGACGGCGTTCAGCGCGCCGTCAGTCTTCAAGGCAATCCAGTCCTGCCCGGTTTCGATGCGCGCGCCCGCCTCGCGCAGCTTCTCCAGCACCGAGTCTAGGATGTCCGGCCGCGCGCCGGTGAGCCGTATGCTGCCGCCGGTGGCCGCCGCCGCCGCCAGGAAGGTGCCGGTTTCGATGCGGTCCGGCATCACCCGGTATTGCGCGCCGTGCAGCCGCTCGACGCCTTCGATCGTGATGACGTCGGTGCCCGCCCCCCGCACGCGCGCCCCCATGGCGTTCAAGCAATGAGCGAGATCCACCACCTCCGGCTCGCGCGCCGCGTTCTCGATCACGGTTGTGCCCTGCGCCAGCGTCGCCGCCATCATGAGGTTCTCGGTGCCGGTGACGGTCACGAGGTCCATGCAGATGCGCGCGCCCTGCAGTCGCTTCGCGCGCACCGAGATGTAGCCGTGCTCGATCGCGAACTCGGCCCCCATCGCCTGCAACCCCTTGATGTGCTGGTCCACCGGCCGCAGCCCGATGGCGCAGCCGCCGGGCAGGGACACCCGCGCCTCGCCGCAGCGCGCCGTCAGCGGCCCCAGCACCAGCACCGAAGCGCGCATGGTTTTCACCAGCTCGTAGGACGCGGTCGGGTCGCCGATGCGCTTCGCGGTCAGCTCGACGCCGAGCTTCTCGTCCATCGAGACTGCGACCCCCATCTGCGCGAGCAGGTTCAGCATGGTGGTCACGTCGCGCAGGTGCGGCACGTTGGCGACCACGAGCGGCTCTTCGGTCAGCAGCGCCGCGGTGAGTATCGGCAACGCGGCGTTCTTGGCGCCGGATACGTTGACCTCGCCGGACAATGGCGCGCCGCCTTCGATCTGGAGCTTATCCATGCCGAGCCCCCAGGCGGTCAGGGAAAACAAACCCCATTAGCCACGGAAACACACGGAAGGGCACGGAACAATTGAAACCCATGAGAAGAAGCATGCTAAATCATCTCAGTTGTATCGATTGGTGGAGGTTTTCAATTCCGTGTGATTCCGTGTGGTTCCGTGGCCAAGGTTTTCTCAGCCCTTCTCCACCCAGTCCTCCGGCGCGTAGGTCTGCATGGACAGCGCGTGGATCTCCTCGCGCATGCGGTGGCCCAGCGCCGCGTACACCAGCTGGTGCTGTTGCACGCGCGATTTGCCGCGAAAGGACGGGCTCACGATCACCGCCTCGAAATGATGTCCGTCGCCGCGCACTTCCACGTGCTCGCACGGCAGGCCGCCTTCGATCCAGCCCTTGATTTGTTCGGGATCCACCATGGTCAGTGCCTCAGCTTATACCCCGTGCGCAGCAGCCACAGGGTGAAAAATGATAAGACCAGGAAACTCGATCCGACCAACGCCAGGCTCATCCAGGGGGAAACGTCGCTCACCCCGAAGAAGCCGTAGCGAAAGCCGTCCACCATGTAAAAGACCGGGTTGAGATGCGTCAGCCACTGCCACAGCGGCGGCAGCGACTGGATCGAGTAGAACACGCCGGACAGGAATGTGAGCGGCAGGATGATGAAATTCTGGAACGCCGAGAGCTCGTCCACCTTGTCGGAATAGATACCCGCGATGACGCCGAGCACGCCCAGCACGCCGCTGCTGGCGGCCGCGAAGGCGAGCGCCCACAGCGGATGCTCGAAGCGCAGGTCGACGAACCACACCGTGGTAAGAAAGACGCCCGCGCCCACCACCAGCCCGCGCGCGGCGGCGGCCAGCACGTAGGCCGCGAAAAATTCCTGGTACGACAGCGGCGGCAGCAGCACGAAGATGATGTTGCCGGTCATCTTCGACTGCATCAGGGAGGACGAGCCGTTGGCAAAAGCATTCTGCAGCACCGACATCATCGCCAGCCCCGGCACCAGGAAAGCCGCGTAGTCCACGCCGGGAAAGATCTCGACGCGGTCGCGCAGGGAATAGGCGAACACCACCAGGAACAGCAGCGCCGTCAGCACCGGCGCGAGGATGGTCTGCACGCTCACCTTCCAGAAGCGCAGCCATTCCTTGTGGAACAGGGTGTAAAACCCCCCGATACGCGATACGGGATGCGCGATGGGCAGCCCACCAGGCTTCGGGTTTTGATCAAGAGTTGTCATGCATCATACGTCCCGTATCCCGTATCCCGTATCCCGCATCACGACCTATTCATGATCTGGACAAACACCTCTTCCAGATCCAGGTGCATGACTTCCAGTTCCCGGATCTCGACGCCGTTCGTGCGCAGTACGGCGATGACACGCTCGACCTCGCTGTAGTCGCGCAGCGCGAGGCGGTAGCCGCCTTCGTGCCGTTGCGCGACGAGCGCTGCGAGCGACTCGGGGATCCGGTCCGGCTCGAGCCGCAGCTCGACATAGCACCCCGAATGCTTACGCAGCAGATTATGCGTGGTGTCGAGCGCAACGACGCGCCCCTGCTTCAGCATGGCGATGCGGCCGCACAACGCCTCCGCTTCCTCCAGGTAATGGGTGGTAAGCACGATGGTATGGCCGTCCTCGTTCAACTGACGGACGAACTTCCACAACGCCTGCCGCAGCTCGACGTCCACTCCCGCGGTCGGCTCGTCCAGCACGATCACCGGGGGCTTGTGGACCAAAGCCTGCGCCACCATGACCCGCCGCTTCATGCCGCCGGAGAGCGCGCGCATGTTGGTTTCCGCTCTTCCGGTGAGATCGAGGTGGCGCATCACCTCCTCGATCCACTCGCGGTTGTTCCGCAGGCCGAAATAGCCGGACTGAAAAGTCAGCGTCTCGCGCACCGTGAAGAACGGATCGAACACCAGTTCCTGCGGCACCACGCCCAGCGCCCGCCGCGCGTCGCGGTACTGGCTCACGACATCGTGGCCCATCACCCGGGCGCGCCCACTCGTGGCGAGCGTCAGTCCGGCCAGGATGTGGATCAACGTGGTTTTGCCGGCGCCGTTCGGTCCGAGCAGCCCGAAAAACTCTCCGCGCTCGATCGTCAGGCTCACCCCGTCCAGCGCGTTGAGCGTGCCGTAGCGTTTCGAGACCTGCTCGACCTGGATTGCCGGAGCCATCGAAGTGCTGAGTGCTGGGTTCTGAGTTCGAAGTGCTGAATGCCGAGTGAAAAACTAGTAACTCAGCACTCAGTACTCAGCACTCTTCACTGATCAGCTCTGTGACGCCGTAGAGTTCGGCCAGGCTCTTGAGATTGGCTGGCAGGTTGAGGAAGCGGATCGACCGTCCGCCACGGCCGGCCTCGCGCCGCCATTCGAGCAGCAGGGAGAGCGCGGAGGAATCCACCTCCGTAACGGCGGCAAGATCGACCGTAACCTGCGGCGTCGTGAAGAGCTCGTTGCCCCGGGCGAGCAGCGCGACCACGCTTGCCAGGGTGATCGGCCCCTGCAGGGAGCAGCGGCCGCCGTCGCAAGCGATCATTTTTTCGCCGTCTCCGTGCGCCCGGCGCTGAGCTGCCTGTTCTTGTCGACGAGCGCCTTGATCAGCCCGTCGATGCCGCCCTTGCGCACTTCCGACTCAAAGGTGCCGCGGTAGTTCTGCACCAGGCTGAGATCCGCCACCACCACGTCGTACACCTTCCACCCGCCGGCGCCCTTCTCCATCCTGTAGTCCACGTTGACCGGCTTGCCGCCCGGCTGGTTGATCTGGGACTTGATCACCACTTCGGTATCGCTGGGCTGCATGCGCAGCGGCCGGTACTCGATGGTCTGGTCGCGGTACGCCACGAACGTCGCGGCATAGGTATGCACCAGCAAAGTATGAAACTCGCTCACCAGCAACTTCTGCTGCTCGGGGCTCGCCTGCCGCCAGTTCGGGCCGACCGCGAGCCGCGTCATCCGGGCGAAATCGAAGTGCGGCAGAACCTTCTTCTCGACGAGATCCACCACCTTCCCGGTGTTGCCCGCCTGGATCTCCTTGTCCGAACGCAAGACCGCCAGCACGTCGTCCGTCACACTCTTGGCCAGCGCATCCGGCGCCATCATTTCCTGCGCCCACCCCGGCGCGGCCGCCGTGCAGGATAGGACCAGCATCAACATCATCATTTTCTTCATCATGGTTTCACTCATCATTCATTATTCAATATTCAACATTCAACATTGTTACTTAGCCCCGCCTTCCGCGGCCTTGTTGTAGAGAAACTGGCCGATCAGTTTTTCCAGCACCACGGCCGACTGCGTGAGCTTGAGCGTATCACCATCCTTCAACACGGCGGTATCTCCGCCCGCCTCGAGACCGATGTACTGCTCGCCCAGCAGGCCGGAGGTAAGTATTGAGACCGACGAATCCTTGGGAAATTCATAGCGCTTGTCGACGTTGAGGGTCACCCGCGCGACGAATTTCTTGCCGTCGAACTGAATATCGCTCACCCGGCCGACCACCACGCCGGAGCTTTTCACGGGTGCCCGCACCTTGAGCCCCCCGATGTTTTCGAAATCGGCGGAGATACGGTAGCTCTCGCCCACGTTGAACGTGGTGCTGGCGTTGCCCACCTTGAGCGCGAGCACAAACAGCGCCGCGATGCCGACGGCCACGAAGATGCCGACCCACGCGTCGAGTACGGTTCTGTCCATATGCCTAGACTCCTTTGAACATGAATGCGGTAAGGATGAAATCGAGCCCGAGTATGGCGAGCGACGAGGTGACCACCGTGCGCGTGGTCGCGCCCGACACGCCCTCCGCGGTGGGCGGGGCATCGTAACCCTCGAACAGCGCAATCGCCGTCACCGCCACGCCGAACACCACGCTCTTGATCACTCCATTCACGATATCCTGCCGGAAATCCACCGCGTTCTGCATCTGCGACCAGAACGCGCCTGCGTCCACCCCGATCAGCACCACCGCGATCAGGTAACCGCCGAACACCCCCATCGCGCTGAAGATCGCGGCCAGCAGCGGCATCGAGAGCACGCCGCCCCAGAAACGCGGCCCGATCACGCGCGCGATCGGGTCCACCGCCATCATCTCCATCGCGGAGATCTGCTCGGTCGCCTTCATCAGGCCGATCTCCGCGGTCATGGCGGAGCCCGCCCGGCTCGCGAACAGCAGCGCCGAGACCACCGGCCCCAGCTCGCGCACCAGCGAGAGCGCGACCAGCGTGCCGACGGCTTCCGACGAGCCGTACTTCTGCAGCGTCTCGTAGCCCTGCAGGGCGAGCACCATGCCCACGAACAGGCCGGAGACGATGATGATGATGAGCGAGAGCACGCCGGCGAAATAGATTTCCCGGAAAATCAGCCCCCGGAAACGGCGGAAGCTAGTGGCCGACCGCAGCAGGGTGACCAGGAAAAACCGGGTCGCATAACCGAGCCGCCAGACCCCGCTCACCACCTGGTGTCCCACGCCGCGCAGCCCTTTCACGACGCGCTCAGGCACGGGCCGCCTCCAGCTCCAGGTCTTGCGCGTACGGCGCGCCTGGGTAATGGAACGGCATCGGGCCGTCCATCTCGCCCCACACGAACTGGTGCACGAACGGGGCCTTCGAATTGCGGATGTCCGCGGGCGTGCCTTCCGCGACGACGACGCCATCCGACATGAAATAAACATAGTCCACGATCTTGAGCGACTCCTGCACGTCGTGCGTGACGATGATGGAAGTCGTGCCCAGGACGTCGTTCAACCGCTTGATCAGGTTGCTGATGACGCCCATCGAGATGGGATCGAGCCCGGTGAACGGCTCGTCGTACATGATGAGCGTGGGGTCGAGCCCGATCGTCCGGGCGAGGGCCACGCGCCGCGCCATGCCGCCCGACAGCTCGGAGGGCATCATGTCCCGGGCGCCGCGCAGCCCGACGGCGTGCAGCTTCATCAGCACCAGGTCCTCGATCATGGCTTCCGGCAGGCTCGTGTGCTCGCGCATCTGGAACGCGACGTTGTCGAACGCGGAGAGGTCGGTGAAAAGCGCGCCAAACTGGTAGAGCATGCCCATTTGGGCGCGCATCTGGTAGAGCCCGTCCCGGTCGAGCTCGTTAATAGTGCGGCCGGCCACCTTCACCGTTCCGGTTTTCGGCTTCAGCACGCCGGCGATCAGGCGCAGGATGGTCGTCTTCCCGCATCCCGAAAGGCCCATGATCGCCACGATTTTGCCGCGCGGCACCGTCATGTTGATGCCCTTCAGCACCGGGCGGACGTCGTACGAAAAATTGACGTCCTTGATTTCAACGAGGTTTTCCATCAATTCGTCAACGGCGCCAAAAGGACGCAATCTTAAACTACCCGTTCCGACACAACAATGACGGGTTGGACCGGTGGCGGGAAGAAAGTATCCGCGCCCCGGCGAAATCGCGGCAAAGCGGGCGCTTTTTCGATGCGCCCGCCCTGACTGGGGATAGAATCCCACGATATGACCCCCCTTTCCTATCTTCGTGTATGTCCTCCTCACCGGGTACGGCTTGCACCTCGCCGCCGCCAGCACTGCTCCGGCTCCAAGCTCGCGCAACGCTGAAAATCAAACCATAATTAGCCGCATGACGACGAGACAGCCCCGTCATTGAACCAGCCATACTTTTTTTCGAGCTTTGGAATCCGTAAAGCGCGCTTTTCTTTATTCACATTCTTGGCGTCTTGGCGGCTTGGCGGTTAGCTCATGAGCGACATCGCGCTGCGCTTCGCACAGGTCGGCAAGCGCTACGCCGGCGTGCCCGCGTTGAGCCATTTCTCGCTCGAAGTGGAGCGCGGCGCATTCTTCGGGCTGGTCGGCGAAAATGGCGCGGGCAAGACCACGCTGATCAAGTGCCTGCTGGATTTTTGCGACATTGACGGCGGCGCGATCGATATCTTCAACACGCCGCACCGCGCCACCGCGGCGCGCGCGCGGCTGGCCTACCTGCCGGAGCGCTTCAACCCGCCGTTCTATCTCACCGGCCGCGATTTCGTGCGCTACATGCTGGAACTCTACCGCGCGCCGTACGACGAGGGCCGGGTCGCGCGCCTGTTCAGCGCGCTCGATCTCGAGCGCTCCGCGCTCGACCGCCCCGCGCGCGCTTTTTCCAAGGGCATGACGCAGAAGCTGGGGCTCGCCGCCTGCCTGCTATCGGGCAAGGACTTGTACGTGCTGGATGAGCCGGCCGGCGGACTCGACCCCAGGGCGCGCGCCCTGCTGAAAGCGGAGTTGAAGTCATTGCACCGCGCGGGGCATACCGTCTTCATGACTTCGCACGCCCTGGCTGACGTCGCGGAATTGTGCGATCACATGGCGGTACTCCATGCGGGCCGGCTCTGCTTTGCCGGCCCCCCCGCGGAATTGTTGAGCCGCTACGGGGTGCCCGACCTCGAGCGGGCCTATCTTGCCTGCATAGCGAGTGAGGCTGCGCCGGGGCCAACCCCTTGAGCTACAATTACTATTAAAGCAGACGCCGTAGTCCTGTGGAGTTGCGGCGCTGCTTTAATTCCGCGCGTTCGATCGGACGATGCTCGCCGCTCAACGCGCGGTTGCACAATGATCGGGGTGGAAGCGATACCGCAGTTCAACGCGCGGACGTTCAGGGGGGCAGCACAGGTGGCGGCAAAACCAGCGGAGAAAACCAAGCCCGATCTCCTGATCGTCGATGACGATCCGCTGATCACGGACACGCTCAATTTCGTTCTGAGCCGGGACTTCACCGTCTACGTTGCGGATTCGCGCGCGCGCGTGAAGAGCCTCCTCACCCAGCTCGACCGCCCGCCGCAGCTCGCCCTGATCGACCTCGGGCTGCCGCCGACACCGCACCGCCCTGACGAGGGGTTCCGCCTGATCGGCGAGCTGATCGCGCATTCGCCCGGCATCAAGATCGTGGTGCTGTCGGGGCAGAGCGACGAGACCAACGCCCGCCACGCCCGCACCCTCGGCGCCATCGATTTCGTCGCCAAGCCGTGCGAGCCGGAAACGCTGAAAACGCTGTTGAACCGCGCGCTGGAAGTGCGCGAGGCCGAGCTCGGCGCCGCGGCGGAAAGCGGGTTGCTGGGCAAGAGCCTGCTGATCGAGAAGCTGCGCCAGCAGATTTCCCAGTTCGCCAACGCGCCCTTCCCGGTGCTGATCGAGGGTGAATCCGGCAGCGGCAAGGAGTTGGTCGCGGCCTCGCTCCACCTCATGAGCCAGCGCGCCGCGCGGCCGTTCCTCGCCTTGAACTGCGCGGCCATCTCGCCAACGCTGGTGGAGCCGACGCTGTTCGGCTACGCCAAGGGCTCGTTCACCGGCGCCACCACTTCGCGCGCGGGCTATTTCGAGGATGCGCAGGATTCCACCCTGTTCCTCGACGAGATCGGGGAGTTGCCTCTCGAGCTGCAGGCAAAGCTCTTGCGCGTGCTGGAGAACGGCGAGTTCCAGCGCGTGGGCGAGACCCAGAGCCGGGTTTCCAACGCGCGCGTGGTGACCGCCACCAACCGCGACATGCGCCAGGAGATACGGGCCGGGCGTTTCCGCGCCGACCTCTACCACCGGCTGTCGGTGTTCACCATCAACGTGCCGGCGTTGCGCGATCTCGGCGATGACAAGCGCATGCTCCTTGATCATTTCCGCGAGTTCTATTCGCGCCAGGCGCGCACAAAACCGTTCGAGCTCGATGCGGCCGCGATGAATATCTGGCTCGACTACAGCTTCCCCGGCAACGTGCGCGAATTGCGCAACATCGTGATCCGCCTGACGACCAAATACGCCGGCAAGACGGTGGGGATTGACGCGCTGCAGACGGAACTCGACATGGAAAGCCTCGAGATCGAGCTGCCGGGCCTCGCCGTCGGCCAGGATTTCAAGACCGTGCTGGAAGCGGCCCGGCGCCACCTGCAGCTGCACAAGAACTTCAGCCTCGACAACACGCTCTCCCAGTGGGAGCGCGGCTACATCGAGGCGGCACTGATGATCACGCAGGGCAACCTGACCCAGGCGGCCAAGCTGCTCGGCATCCACCGCACCACCCTCTACAGCCGGATGCAGGGTCACGACAGCCAGGGCGAAGCGGCGAAAACGCCGCGTCCGGTATCGAAATAACCGCGGCGAACGGCCAGAAAATCCTGCGATGTATTACAGCCATTTTGGACTGAACCAGCCGCCGTTCAAGATCACGCCCAACACCGGGTTCTTTTTCAGCGGCGGCAACCGCGGGCCGATCCTGGAGGCGGTGATCTACGCCATCACCCACGGCGAGGGCATCATCAAGGTGACGGGCGAGGTCGGCAGCGGCAAGACCATGCTGTGCCACATGCTGCCGACGCGGTTGCCCGCCCACATCGAGACGGTCTACATCCCCAACCCCAACGTCTCTCCCGAGGAGATCCTGCACGCGATCGCCTTCGAAATGCAATTGCCGGTGGGCCGCGGCGCGCAGCGCCTGGAAGTCATGCAGGCGATGCACGATTTCCTGTTGCAGCGCCACGCCGCGGGCAAGCGCGTGGTGGTATTCGTGGAGGAAGCGCAAAGCATGTCGCTCGCCACGCTCGAGGAGGTGCGCCTGCTGTCCAATCTCGAGACCAGCAACGACAAGCTGCTGCAGATCGTGCTGTTCGGTCAGCCCGAGCTGGACGACAACCTGCGCCAGCCCAACATCCGCCAGCTGCGCGAGCGCATCGCCCACAGCTTTCGGCTCGATCCGCTCACGCAGGGGGAAATCCGGGAATACCTCATGTTCCGCATGCGCACGGCGGGCTATCACGGGCCGGATCTCTTCTCGAACCCGGTGGTGAAAACCATCGCACGCACCTCCCTCGGCCTGACACGGCGCGTCAACCTGATCGCCGACAAAGCGCTGCTCGCGGCGTTCTCGGAGAACACCCACACCTTGAAGTCGAAGCACATCGAGGCCGCGGTGAAAGACAGCGAGTTCAGCCAGCAGCTGCCTCGTCGCGCCGAGGCCAGCCGCATTGGGGGCGGCGTAGCGCTGGTCGCGGCGGGCGCGGCAGCCGGAATTGCGATTTATGTGCTACTGCAGCAAACGGCGGAAAGACCGGCTGATCCACCACGGATCTCTCAACCCGGCCCCGTGAGCGAAAGCACTGGGAACTCGCCCGCGGCCCCTGTCCCCACGCCTCCGGAAGCCGCTCCCCTGGCCCCTGCGTCGATTGCGCCGTCGGGTGCCGGTGCCGCTGCAGCGCCGGCCAGTCATGCCAGTCATAGTGGATCGCTACCCGCCCCCCCTGCTGTTGGCGGCGGCAAGACGAGGGTCCAGGAAACTTCAGACCTTCTCGAGGAAAGGCTTGCCGCCACCCGGGAATGGCTCAAGAACGAGGCGCCAACGACGATCACCATCCAGGTCCTGGGAACCAACGAACCCGAGCAGCTAAAGCACCTCCTTAACGGGATTGGGAAATCCATTGATATAAATCAGATTTTTGTGTATCGTACTGTAGCAAGGCAGGCGCCGTCGATAACCGTGCTTTATGGGAGCTTCAGTTCGACCCGCTCTGCCAAGGAAGCGCTTGATAGGCTGCCGGAGTCGCTAAAGGCAAACCGGCCGTTCATGCGCACGGTGCAGGGCATACGCGGGGAGATCCGTCGACATCAGCCGTCCTGACCGCGGCGTGCACGAGCGGTCAGTCAGAGCAAACGACCGGGGGAATGAAAGATATGCGACCGACTGAAACAGCGCTGGGTACGGTGGCAACGACAATGAGCGAAGCTGCAACTCCTGCGCTCCCCTTTGATTTCCGTTCCCGTTTACCGTTGGTGCTGGCCCTGCTTCTGGCCGCCGCCGGCTGCTCGCAGTTCAGTCCTAACGTTCCGCCCTCCGAAGGTCACATCGTCAAGCCGCCGGTGAAAGTCGAGGCGGACAAAGGCATTCCTCCGCCTGCGCGACTCAGCACGTTCGTGCCTGCGCCCAAGCCGGCCGTGAAACCGCAGACCTACAGCGTGGTGGTCAATGAAGTGCCGGTAAAAGATCTGCTGCTGGCGCTCGCGCGCGACACCAAGCAGAACATAGACGTTCACCCGGGCCTCACCGGCCTGGTGAGTTTGAACGCAATTAACGAAACGCTGCCGGCAATCCTCGAGCGCGTCTCCAAGCAGGTCAACCTGCGCTACCGCCTCGAGGGCAACACGATCGTCGTCGCGCCGGACGCGCCCTACGTGAAGACCTACCGCGTCAATTACGTGAACATGATCCGGGATACGACTTCGACCGTCGGCGTTACCGGCGAGATCGGGACATCGAGCTCCAGCGCGAGCGGGGGGGGAACAGCCAGCGGCTCCAGCACCGTGGTGCGCACCACGACACGCAACGATTTCTGGGAACAGTTGCGCGATAACCTCCGCGCCTTGCTTAACTCCACCCGGCTGCAGAGCCTGACTGCGGAAGCCAAGGCCGAGCGCCTCGCGCTCGTCAAACAGGAGCAGGAACTGCGGACCAAGCAGATAGAAGCGGCCAGCCGCGCGGGCCAGGGGGCGCCGAACCTGGCCACCTCCGTCATCGCGGGAGGATCCGGCGGAAGCGGCCAGCAACAGACCTCGCTGCTGCCCGACGATGTGATCGTCAACTCGATCTCCGGCACGGTTACCATCAACGCGACTGAAAAGCAGCACCAGCTGGTGCAGAACCACATCGACGGCATCGTCAACGCCATGCAGCGGCAGGTCCTGATCGAGGCCACCATCGTCGAAGTGCAGCTTTCCAACAATTACCAGGGCGGTATCGACTGGGCGCGCGTATCGCAAAGCGGCGGCTTTTCCTTCGCCCAGCGTATGCTCGGCACCAATCTTGCCACCGCGCCCTTTTTAGCGCTCTTCTACAACGAGAACAATCAGCGCCAGGGCGAAGTTCAGCTGACGGTCAAGCTGCTGGAGCAGTTCGGCAACACCCGGGTGCTGTCGAGCCCCAAGATGATGGCGCTGAACAACCAGACGGCGCTGCTCAAGGTGGTAGACAACGTCGTTTATTTCGAAGTCCAGACCACGGCCGCGATTGCGGGCGCCGGCGGAGTGATCACCCCCGGAACGACCAACACCACCGCCAAGACGGTCGCGGTGGGCCTGGTCATGAGCGTCACGCCCCAGATCGGTGATGACGGGCGCGTGTCGATTACCGTGCGGCCAACGATCACCCGGGTTACCGGGAGCAAGCGGGATCCGAACCCGGTTCTATTGATTCCTAACCTGGTGCCCGAAATCCAGACCCGCGAGATGGAATCGGTGCTGCAGGTCGGCAACGGCCAGACCGTGATCCTCGGCGGCCTCATGCAGGACGATGCGCGGCGCAACCGCGACCAGGTGCCGGGAGCCGACCTGATCGGTGCCATCGGAGACCTGTTCCGATACCGCGACGAGCAGGTTAGCAAGACCGAACTCGTGATCTTCCTGCGCCCGACCGTCGTCACCAATCCTTCGCTGGATAGCGACGAGCTGAGATTCTTCCAGCGCTTCCTGCCCCCCGAGGTCTCCGCACAGCAATCCGAGAGGACCAGCGCCGCGCGATGAGCCTCTTGATGAAGGCCTTGGAAAAGGCCGCCAAAGACCGCGGAGGAGAGTCACGCCCGGCGGCGGCCCCGGCGGCCGTTTCAGCTGCCGCGGCCCCAGCCGGGCCCGGGTTGGCACTCGAGCCGATTGCCGTCGAGGTCTCTACAGCGCCCAGGCAAGAAGCCGCGCCCGCCCCGGCAGCAGCCATGGCGCGGCCCGCGCGTGCAGCCGCGCCCGTCCGCGACCAGGCGCAGGCACTCGCCAGCGAGGTGCTGCAAGCGCAATCGGCCAGCCGTCCCGCCGCGGGTGGTGTAAGCGCCTATGTGCGCGCACATCCGATCCTGGTTTTCGGAACACTTGCCGGCCTGACCGCCCTGGGCTTCGGCATCTACGTTTATCTGCAGATCTTCCAGCCCGGGCTGTTCGCTGCGCGGCCGCCTGCGCCCAAGGGGCTGGTGCCGCTCTCGCAAGCGCCCGTTCCACCGGTACCAGGGACGATCCCGCCATCCGCCGTGCCGCTTCCGGCCGCGCCTCTGCTGAAAGAAGCGGCTGAGGAAAGCGCTGCGGCCGCCGCGCGCGCGAAACCGCAACCGGCCGCGCCGCTCGCGGCGTCGCCGGAGGAAGGACGGCGCAACGTCATCTCGGTCAGCCGGGGCAGCCCGGAGCCGGTGCTGAACCCGTTGCACGCCCAGGCTTACACCGCGCTCCAGGCAGGCCAGATCGACGAGGCCCGGCGCCTGTATGGCCAGCTCGCGAACGCCGAGCCGAAAAATGTCGATGCGCTGCTCGGCCTGGCGGCGATAGCGGCCCAGCAGGGCAACGTCGAGGAAGCCTCGCGGCGTTACCTGCAGATATTGGAACTGGAGCCGCGGCACGCGCTGGCGCAAAGCGGGTTGATCGCGTTGCTCGGCGGCGCCGACCCGCTCGCCGCCGAATCGAGGCTGCGGCAGCTGATCGCCCGCGAGCCTTCGGCATTCCTCTATTTCACCCTGGGCAACCTGCACGCCGACCAGTCGCAGTGGGCGGCGGCGCAACAGGCCTATTTCCAGGCGCACCATCTCGAACCGGTCAATCCCGATTACGCCTACAACCTCGCCGTTGCACTTGAGCACGTCAGCCAGCCCAAGTTGGCGCTTGGCTTCTATCGGCGCGCGGTCCAGCTGGCGGCCACCCGGGGCCGTACCAACTTCAACCTCGCCCGGGCCCAGGAACGAGTCGCGATACTCGCCCGACAGGTAGAATAGCCGGCCCGGGAACCGGCGACAGGTTCCTGGTTTAGTTCATATGGCCGAACAACGAAAAAAACTCCGCCTGGGAGAGCTGCTGGTGCAGCAGGGGCTGATCACCACCGATCAGCTCTCGATCGCGCTCGCCGAGCAGCGCCACAACAACATCCAGATCGGCCGCCTGCTGGTGCGGCTCGGATTCGTCACGGAAAGCGCCATCCGCGACATCATGGCGCGCACCATCGGCCAGGAGTCGATCGACCTGGCGCAGGTGGTGGCCGACACCGAGGCATTGAAGCTCGTCAACCAGGATTTCGCGCGCCGCAACCGCGTGCTGCCGATCGCATTCGACGCGGTCGAGCAGGTGCTCACCATCGCCACCACCGAAATCTTCAACGTGGTCGCGATGGACCACCTGCGCGGCATGCTCGGGACGCAGATCGAAATCAAGACGCTGCTCGCGGCCGAGGCCCAGCTCGGGGACTACATCGACCAGTTCTACGGCTACGAGCTGTCGGTCGACGGCATTCTGAAGGAAATCGAGACCGGGGAGATCGATTACGAGAGCCTGCAGACAGCGGGCGGCGGCGATGAATATACGCAGCCGATGGTGCGGCTCGTCAACGCGCTCCTGGTGGATGCGGTGAAGCGCGGTGCCTCCGACATCCACTTCGAGCCGGAGTACGCGTTCCTGCGCATCCGCTATCGCATCGACGGCGTGCTCGAGACGGTGAGAAGCCTGCACAAGACCTACCTGCCGGGCATCACGGTGCGGCTGAAGGTCGTCAGCACCATGAACATCGCCGAGACCCGCTCGCCGCAGGACGGCCGGCTCTCGCTGACGCTGAACGGGCGGCCGGTGGACTTCCGGGTGTCCACCCAGCCCACCATCTACGGCGAGAACATCGTGCTGCGCGTGCTCGACCGCGAGAAGTCCATCATCTCGCTCGACCGCATGCAGCTGTCGAAGGACGCCCTCGAGAAGATTAACCTGATGCTGGCGCGCCCCGAGGGCATCCTGATCGTCACCGGTCCCACCGGCAGCGGCAAGACCACGACGCTGTACTCGCTGCTCGCGCAGGTCAACGACGAGACGGTCAACATCATGACCCTGGAAGACCCGGTCGAATATCCGCTGACGCTGATGCGGCAGACCTCGGTCAACGAGGTCGCGCGCATGGATTTCGCCGACGGCATCCGCGCCATCATGCGCCAGGACCCGGACATCATCCTGGTCGGCGAGGTGCGCGACAAGGAAACCGCGGAGATGGCGTTCCGCGCGGCGATGACGGGCCACCAGGTTTTCACCACGCTGCATACCAATTCGGCGCTCGGCGCTTTCCCGCGGCTGCTCGACATCGGCATCCAGCCCGACATCATGGCGGGCAACATCATCGGCATCATCGCGCAACGCCTGGTGCGGGTGTTGTGCACCCACTGCAAGGAAGCCTATGCGCCCACCCGTGAAGAGCGCCAGCTGCTCGGGATCGCGGGCGAGCAGGTTTCCTACCTGCATCGTTCGGTCGGCTGCAAGCAGTGCGACAACAAGGGCTACAAGGGCCGCACCACCGTCATGGAAATCCTGGTGATGAGCGGCGACCTCGACGAACTGGTGGCGCGCCGCGCTACCGCCAAGGAACTGCGCGCGGCGGCGCTCGGCAAGGGCTACCGCTCGCTCGCCGACGAGGGTTTGCAACGGGTGATAGAGGGCACCACCAGCCTGGCAGAGGTCGCTCGCGAGATCGATCTCACCGGGCGCTACAGCTAGCGCCGAATTTTGAGTGTTGAGTTTTGAGTTTTAAGTTATGAGCGGACCCCGACCGAATCTGACCCGATAACTCAACACTAAACACTCAACATTCAACACTGATTTCATGCCTACCTTCGAATACAAGGCGATAGACCGTACCGGCCAGCCGGCGCGCGGAGGCATCCAGGCGGTCAACGAGGTGGACCTCGAGTTGCGGTTGCGGCGCATGGGGCTCGACCTCATCACCTACACCCAGGTGGAGCGCAGCGCTTCGACGCGCGGGTCGGGCAGCAAGATCACGCGCCAGGATCTCATCAATCTCTGCTTCGACCTGGAGCAGATGATCAAGTCCGGCATTCCCCTGCTCGACGGGCTGCGCGACATGTGCGACACCATCGAGAACCCGCGTTTCCGCGACGTTCTCACGGGGATGGCCGAGGACATGGAAGGCGGGAGGGTGCTGTCGCAGTGCATGGCGAACCATCCGGACGTATTCGACAATGTTTTCGTGAGCCTCATCCGCGCCGGCGAGCAGAGCGGCCAGCTTCCGGAAATCTTCAAGAACCTGGCGGACAACCTGAAGTGGCTCGACGAGCTCATATCCCAGACGCGCCGGCTCCTCATCTACCCCATCATGACGCTGGTCGTCGTGCTCGGCGTGCTGGTGGCGCTGCTGATCGTGCTGGTGCCGCAGATCGCGGGGTTGTTCAAGACGATGGGGCTCGCCCTCCCCATGCAGACCAAGATATTGATCGCCGTATCGGGCTTCATGACCGAATACTGGTACGTGGTTTTCGGGGTGCCGGTACTGGCGACAATGGCGGTGGTCGCCGCCATCAACAGCAACAGCCGGATGTCCTACCTGTGGGACTATGCGAAGTTGCGCATGCCGCTCATCGGCTCGACGCTGCAGAAAATCATCCTGTCGCGGTTCGCCAATATTTTCGCGCTCATGTACCGCTCCGGCATCACCGTCCTCGACGCGATCAAGATTTGCGAGGACGTCGTGGGCAACAAGGTCATCTCGGACGGGCTGGCGCGGGCGGGCCAGCAGATCTCGGCCGGGGAAAGCCTGACCGAGACGTTCCAGAACCTGGGCATGTTTCCGCCGCTCGTGATCCGCATGCTGCGGGTGGGCGAGAGCACCGGCGCGCTGGACAGCTCGCTCATGAACATCACCTATTTTTACAACCGGGACGTGCGGGAGTCGGTCGACAAGGCGCAGAAAATGCTGGGGCCGGCGATGACGCTGGTGCTGGGCGGAATGCTGGCTTTCGTCGTCTGGGCCGTGCTGGGACCGGTATATGATATTTTGGGCAAAGTTAAGTTTTAGTGGCGGGCTGACTGCCGCTGGCCCACAATATCCCGATCCGGCTATTTTGAAAATGGACCGCTAGAACCTATGGCCGACAAACTCCTCATCGGCATCTCGGCGCAGGGCGCAATCGCCGCCGACTGGCGCGGCAACCGCGTGAACGAGTGCCGGATGTTTGCCCACGACGATGACGGCCTGGCCGGCTTCAGGGATTACCTGGCGGGTTTCACGAACGTGCCGGTCCAGATCATGGTGGATGTGGTCGAGGAGGATTACCGCTTCGAGACCCTCCCGCACACGACCGGGAGCGATCGCGCCGAGATGGTCGGGCGCAAGCTGAAGCAGCACTACCGCAACACGCCGTACATGGCCGCCTCGCAGATCGGGCGCGACAGCGGCAAGCGGCGCGACGACCGCTACCTTTTTTCCGCGCTGACCAACCCCGACCTGGTCAACGAATGGCTGCAGGCGGTGGCCGCGCGCGGCCTGCCGGTGGCCGGAATTTACCTGCTGCCGATGGTGAGCGAGGGGCTGCTGGACCGGTTCGGCGCCAAGGCGGCCAACCTGCTGCTGGTGGCGCAGCACCCTAACGGCCTGCGGCTCACCTTTTTCCGCGACCGCCAGTTCCGGCTCTCCCGGTTTACGCGCAGCGACAGCGGCAAGGTCGATAACCGCACCCGCTACCTGTCGGAGGAAATCTCCAACACCCGGCTCTATCTGCATGCGCTGCGCACCATGACGCTCGACGAGCCGATCACGGTGCTGCTGGTGGACCACGGCGACGAGCTGGCCGAGGCGGCGGCGGGTGTGATGCGCGAGAACCCCAGCCTCGAGTGCCTGCGCCTGAGCCGCCAGGAACTGGCCGGGCGCTTCGGCATCGCGGAGCCGCTGCTCGCCGCTTCGCCGTATGTGATCTACCTGCATCTTCTAGGCCTCAAGGCCCCCTCGAGCAACCTTGCCGCCGCGAGCGTCACGGCGGGTTACCAGCAATACCGGGCGCGCTGGATGATTTATGCCGGGTGCGGCGCCCTCGCGGCCGGCGCCCTCATCTGGACCTCGATCAACCTCTACCAGGCAATGAAGCTGAACGGGGAGACCGAAGACGCGGTACGCCAGACCGCTCTGCTGTCCTCGCAATACCAGGAAATCACGCGCTTGTTCCCGCAGGCCCCGACCTCGGCGGAAAACCTCAAGAAAACGGTCGAGATCGCCCAACAGCTGCGCGAAACCGCGCGCAATCCGCTGCGGATGATGGCGCTCGTGAGCCGGGCGCTGGAACCGAGCCCCGGCATCGTCATGAAGGAGCTCGGGTGGAAATACGGCACCCGGGAAATAGAAACCGAGGCCGGCGCGCGCGCCTCGGCCGGCGATCGCCCCGCGGCAGCGGCAACGCCCGCCGGCGGGCCCGAGGTGCGCAGGGAGAGCGCCTTGATCGAGGGTGAGATCCGGCCGTTCCGCGGCGATTATCGCAGCGCGATCGTAGCCATCAACCGCTTTGCCAGCCGCCTGCTGGAACAGCCGGGCGTGGCCGAAGTGCGGGTGGTGAAGTTGCCCCTCAACGTCAATCCGACGCTGTCGCTGACGGGCAATACCCTCGATAACCCCGAGAGTAGCGCAACCGCCACGGCGGAATTCAAGCTGCTGGTGGTACTCAAGCCCAACGCATGAACCAGGCCGATCTCCAGGCGTTGAAAAACCCGCTGCTTGCCCTGCTGGCGATGCTGCTGGCCGGCACCGCGGCCATTTATTATTCCGATCGGCTGGCGGCGGCGGCGCAGCAGCAGCTGGTGCAGCAGCAGACGCAAATGAAGGAAGCGCGGACCCGCCTGCAAAAATCGGGCGACGAGAAGGAGGTCATCGTGCGCTATCTCGACCGCTACCGCCAACTGGAGCGGGGGGGCTTCGCGGGGGAAGAGCAGCGCATCAACTGGCTCGACGGGCTGCGGCTCGCCAACCAGCAGGCGGATCTCTTCGGCGTCGACTACCAGATCGGCACTCAGAGAACCTACCCCTACGCCGCCAGTTTCAATCCGGGGCAGATCGTGCTCAACCAGTCGGTCATGCGCCTGAAGTTCCGGCTGCTGCACGAGCAGGACCTGATGCGGTATCTGGCTTCTCTTGCAAACCAGGGCGGCGGGCTGTTCACAATCGACCAGTGCAGCCTGCAACGCATCGACAACCGCGGCGTGATCCGCTACCAGCCCAACTTCATCGCCGATTGCGAACTGTCGTGGATCACCGCCAAGGTCGGGGGCGGCGCACAGCGGACGCCCCAGTGATGAGTGATGAGTGATGAGTGATGAGTTTGTAAAGCGATTGGTATTCTCCTGCGCTCTGGCAGCGGCCGCTGCGCTTGTACCAGCATTTGCCCAAACCACACCCAAGTCGGCCGCGGCGGCGGAGCCGGTGGGAAGGCTCTTCTTCACGCCCGCCCAGCGGGCGTCGCTGGATATTGCGCGCACCCAGAGGGCGCGCAACACGCTGGTTAGCGAAAGAACCGTCGACGAGACCGCCCCGGTGGCGCAAACGGTCACTTATGGCGGCATGGTTCGCCGGGGCGACGGCAAGAGCACGGTGTGGCTCAACGGCCGCCCGGTGAACGATAACGACCCGGTGGGTGGGGTGTCCCTCGTCGGCCGGGTGGCGCCCGACGGCAGCGTCACCCTGCAGGTGCCGCAATCCGGACGCAGCGTGAACCTCAAGCCGGGACAAAGCATAGAGCTGCTGTCGGGCGCCGTCGAAGAGGGCTACTCGCGCAGACCCATCGAAGTCGAACCCAAGCCGGCGGCCAAACCGGCAGCAGGAGCAAAACCCGCGGCCAAGCCGGCGTCAGCGGATCGCGCCGCTGAAGAACGTGTCCGCGATGAACGGGAACAGCAGCGCGTCGAAGAGGCTGTCTCGCGGGCACTGCAGGAGACGGCAAGCGCCCAGCCCGGCGCGGCGCCGGGCCCCGCGCCTGCGGCAAAACGGTGATTCCGGCGTCTGTGGGCTCACCGCAGCCACGCCCTTCGCGCCCTCAGGCTCAGCGCGGGCAAGCCATGATGCTCACGGTGCTGATGCTGTTCGGAATGGTTACCGCGCTGTTCGTCTACGGCATGTTCGACGCCAACACGCTCGGCCTACGGCGTAACCAGGACACGGCGACAGCGCTCGCACAGGCCAAAGATGCGTTGATCGGCTACGCGGTCAGTGATGCCACTCGGCCAGGTGAACTGCCCTGTCCAGACGTGAATAACGATGGTCAGCTAACTTTAGGGATTGACTACACCGGCGGCGCGGGCTCTCCTTGCGTGAGTTTACTCGGTCGATTACCGTGGAAGACATTAGGGCTTCCGGATCTGCGCGATGGCAGCGGCGAAAGATTGTGGTATGCGTTGTCAGACAATTTTCATGCAGGCGCCACTTCGATGCTGGACAACGATACCAAGGGCCAGCTAACTATCACCGGAGCCGCGCCCGGCACCTACGTTGTGGCGATTGTATTTTCCCCTGGGGAAGTGCTCGGCACGCAGGTGCGGGACGCGGCGAACGAGAACAACGTCGCGAACTATCTCGAAGGCGAGAATGCGAACGGCGACACTATTTTCACGACTGGCGCAGTCAGTGCCACCTTTAACGACAAACTGCTGGTGATCACCACCGACAGCCTGATGACGCCGGTGGAGCAGCGGGTCGCTCGCGAGATGCTCGCGCTTCTTAAGAGCTACCGGGCAGCGAGCGCGTGTGGCTGTTACCCGTGGGCAGCCGATAACTTCGACGACGACAGTGTCACCGGCAGAACCCAAGGCATGGTTCCGATCGAGACTGCATTGCCGGAATCCTGGGGTTCACTGGGGATCGCCGTTCCTGCCTGGATGATCGGCAGCAATGAGTGGGGGAAGAAGTTCTATTACGCGATCGCCCCCAGCGAATCGCAGGATCATACTGTTGGCACAATCACGGTTAACGGCGTCAGCAAGAACGTGGTGCTGATCACCCCCGGCCCGGCGGGCGCCAGCCGTCCCAGCACCAACTTACCCGACTACGTGGACGACGCCGAAAACGGGGATGGCGGCACCATTTACATAACTCCCTTATCCACTGCGTATGCGCGCGACCGGCTCTACACCATTTCCCCTGGTAACACCATCCCTTAGGATTTTGTCGGACTCAGGTCC
>CAZFRR010000088.1:0-7152 GCA_964521405.1 uncultured Streptomycetaceae bacterium
AAGCTCGCAGCGTACTTGCGCCACGAAATTTCTGTTGCCGAAGTTGTCAGTTGGGCGGAAGACGCCTTGATGGAAGGCGACTTCGTCGAGAGCGAGGCAGGTCCAATTGCGGATGTCCTAGCGCAGCTAGGAGTAGCCGATGTGCGCGCTTTTGGATTGACGTGGGAGGACTGCGAGCGACTTTTAGCACAACTTGGCTACACAGCGCGCGTTGATATCGTGGCCGCGTAGGCTGGGAAACGACTCCCGGTACATTTTCTCCCCCAGACAATTTAAGGAGCCGAAAACCGCTTGCCAACCCAAGCCGACGGCGCCGCTCGCTCGAACTCAGAGCGAGCGGCGCCATAAGGAACCTCTCGCGCCCCTCCCGACCGCTCTGCGACCGAGCCGCCTGGTACAAAAGGAGGTTTTTCATCAAGCAGAATAGGAATTGACAGCTCTCGCGGTCCTGCGCTATGACTCCGCTCACATAGAAAAGGTCGTTTGAAAATACTATTCATGTCTTACCAGATCGCAATCGCCCGGCTGCTGGGCATTTTTCTCGCCATCCTCGCGGTGCATTGGATTGACAGGTTCGAGCCCCTGTATTTCGTGGCCCTGGCCGCGGCTGCAGCCACCATGCTGTCGAGCCTTGCATTCGCCATACCCGGTTTTCGGTTCCTGAGACAACTCGAAACAGCGGATCGTCTGGCAATCTGGATTGTTCTGGTCGTGCTGGCCGTGATCGGTTATCTGCACAATGCCAACACCTGGGCGGCAGACGGTTTTCTCAGCCGCCCGACTGATGTGTCGCTCTGGAGAACCGAGTTGATCCTGGGCATATCACTGGCCGCCCCGCTGCTTCACTGGCTCGCCGCCATGTTCATGCCCAAGAGGCTTTCGATGAATGGACGGCAGTTCGCGACCGAGTTTGCCCTGTATGTCAATTTCTCCGGCATCGCTCTGGTATTGTGGACCGGTGAAGCGGCACTTTCGTTGTCGACGCTCGCCGCCGCATTGGTCTTGATGGTGATGGCCGAGCTCACGCTCTACGCGAGCCAATGACTGGCAATTTGGCAGCGCCGCCGCGGGGGCTGCGTCCCGGCGCGCCACGTCCCGCGCGCGGCAATCCGGCATTCAGCGACGTGCCGCGTTCAGCAGGTCGCGCATTCGCCGGGCCTCAGCGCGCGCCGCCACTGTAATGTCGTCATCTGCCGAGGCATAGAGAATCGAGCGCGAGCAATTCACGACGATCGCCGCGGCAGTGCGGTCCGGGTCCCCCCGCCAACCGGCGCGCACCGTGGCGCGCGCATCTCCTCCTTGTGCACCCACGCCGGGTATCAGCAATGGCAGGGTCGGCGCAAGTTCGCGTACCCGCGCGATTTCATGCGGGTAGGTTGCGCCCACCACCAGACCCAGTTGGCTGTTGGTGTTCCGTGCCCCCTGGGCCAGTGCGGCGATATGCTCGTACAACCGCGGCTCGCCGGCAAGGCCGGACAAACGCTGGTTCTGCAAATCGTCTCCGCCAGGGTTGGACGTGCGGCACAACAGGAAAGCCCCTTTGCCATGGCGCCTGAGGTATGGCTGCACCGAATCGAAGCCCATGAACGGCGACAAAGTGACTGCGTCCGCGCCATAACGCTCGAACGCCTCGATCGCGTATTGCTCCGCGGTAGCGCCGATATCACCGCGTTTGGCGTCGAGAATCACTGGCACGCCCGGCGCGGCCCGGCGAATATGCTCGATCAATCGCTCGAGTTGCGGCTCGGCGCGATGCGCGGCGAAATACGCGATCTGAGGCTTGAACGCAATCACCAGATCCGCGGTCGCATCCACGATCGCCGCGCAAAAGTCAAAAATCCGGCCCCCGTCGCCCGCCAATCCGGCCGGGAATCTGCCCGGCTCGGGGTCCAGCCCAACACACAACATGGAGTTGTTTTGCCGATCCGCCTGGTCCAGCATATCGAGAAAAGTCATGGCTCCGCCCAAATTGGTTCAGACGATTCTAGGAGCCTGTCCGGTTTGGGCTCGACTTGTGCGCGCCGCGCGGTGGCACCACTCACGGCGAGCGTCGCAGAGTTCATGGAGCGCCTGGCGGCCCTGGTGCCGCGTCCGCGCTTACATCTGATCCCGTTCGACACGCTCAGGGCAGGCCGCTTCCACGGCGTGCTGGCGCCCAACGCCAAATTGCGCAGTAAAATCGTTCCCGCTCCGGCAGAGCGTGCCACCGAGCCCCCGACCGATCACGCCCAAGGTCAGGGAGAAACGCCGCGCCTGAGCTGGGCCCGGCTGCTCAAACGAGTCTTCGATATCGACATTGAGCATTGCCCCAACTGCGGCGGCGCTTTGAAGATCATCGCTGCCCATTCGGCAGGCTCAGGGCAGGCCCGTTCGACAGGCTGCTCAGGGCAGGCCATCGAAGATCCGCCGGTGATTGTCAAAATCCTCAGCCATCTCGGCCTGCCCGCCCGCGCCCCGCCGCGTGCCCCGGCTCGCCGATTCGATCTATTCCAAACGATCTGAGGAGCCGAAAACCGCTTGCCAACGCAAGCCGACGGCGTCGCTCGCTCTGAGTTCGAGCGAGCGGTGCCCTAAGGAACACTTCGGGCGCTTACCGACTGCTCTCCGGCGGAGCCGACCGGTACAACCGTGGGTTTTTCATCAAGCAGAAAAGGGATTGACCTATCTCCCGGTCCTGCGATATGACTCGAATCATAGAAAAAGGCGGTTAAAAAAGACTATTCATATCGACTATCGCCTGCGGGTGCATGAAATCCCGGTTCGCTGGCAGAGCGAAATCACCGTCTGGGATCCGCCCTTCCGGTTCGTGGATGAACAGCGGCACGGTCCATACCGGCAGTGGATACACACCCATGAGTTCGAGGAACGCTACGGTGGCACCCTCTGCCGTGATCACGTAGCCTATGCCGTGCCCGGCGGTGCGCTACTCAACTGGCTGCTCGTCCGCCGTGACGTGGAGCAGATCTTCTCCTACCGCAAAGCTGCCCTGCAGCGTCAGATTTTCGGCCGGCGGAGCCACGCCCGGACGCCGGAGCCGGGATTCGCCCGTTCAGTGACGTGAAACAAGGAGACGCTATGCAGGAATTCAGGTTGCTCTTTACCATGATGATCATCGGGATGGCCCTCGTGCTGTTGGGCTGTGGGACCACACGTTCAGGCTATGAGTCCGCGCCCTACAAGGTGGTGCGATCCGAGGGCAAGTTTGAGGTGCGGGACTACCCGGCGCTTATGGTGGTGGAAACGCCCCTGGCGCACGGAGGGCAGGATGGGGATGGTAGCTTCAACCGGCTGTTTGGTTTCATCACCGGGAAGAACGAGGCGAAGCAGAAGATCGCCATGACCACGCCCGTGTTCATGTCGGGGGGCGAATCGAACCGGACCATGGCGTTCGTCCTGCCCGCCTCCATGGAATCCGGAGCCGTGCCCCGGCCGGCGGACGGCTCCGTGACGGTGCGCGAACTGCCAGCCGGCCGCTTTGCCGTGCTGCGATTCAGCGGCGCCCGCAGCGCGGAGCAGGAGTCTGCGTCGCTGGGCCAGTTGCAGGCCTGGATCGAATCGCAGGGCTTGAAGGGATCGTCGCCGCCGGTCTATGGCTATTTCGATCCGCCCTGGACGCCGTCGTCCCTGCGCCGCAACGAGGTGATGCTCCCAATTGATCCGGGACTGTGATGAGCATCCCATGTACCTGACGCTCCCTTGAAAATGAACGGCTTGTCCTGGCGACTCATTGAATCGCTCCTCGCGGACCAGCGCTTCGCCGCGCTGGCCACGCAGGGCGGGGAGGTTCCCTATACGAGCCTGGTGGCGTTCGCCGTCACACCGGATCTGCGGCGGGTGGTGTTCCCCACCCGTGCCGGGACCCGCAAGTTCGCCAATCTGGAGGCCAACCCGCGTGTGGCCCTGCTGGTCGACAACAGGTCCAACTCCGCGGACGACTATCGGAATGCCGCCGCCCTCACGGTGATCGGCAGCGTGCGGACCGAGTGCGGTCCTGAAGCAGACGAAGGGCGCAAGCTGCTGCTGGCCCGGCATCCCATCCTGGCTGATTTCCTGGCGGCGCCTGACGGGCGGATCGCGACTGTGGCGGTTGCCGAGTATCTGCTCGTGACCAACTTCGAGGCCGTCGTGCGGCTCGATCCCGCCGCCCGGTGAGCGATTTCCGCCAACCTCCTCTGCCCGTCGCGTTAACGGCAGGAGAATTGTTCGACTTTCCCTCTGAGCGGGTTATTGTCGGCGCACAAAGTTGGAGGGTCTCAAATGGCTTCTGCGAACATCGTTGTTTTGTGCGGCAATCTCACCCGCGATCCCGAAGTGCGGCAAATCCCGTCCGGCATGTCCGTGGCTGACCTCGGCCTAGCTGTGAACGAGAGCTATAAGAACAAGGCGGGCGAGCTGGTCGAGACCACCTGCTTTGTCGACGTCGTGACGTGGGGCAAGACGGCCGAGAATTGCGGCCAGTACCTGCGCAAGGGCGCGCCCGTCCTGGTGGAAGGCCGCCTGCAGCTGGACACGTGGGAGAAGGACGGCGAGAAGCGCAGCAAGCTTCGCGTCCGCGCCGACCGCGTTCATTTCCGCGGCGCGCCGCGCTCCCGCTGGCGGGGGCAATCCGCCTCCTCCCGATGACGACATTCCGTTCTAAGCAGAGATAGGAGATTCGAGATGTGAGATAGGAATTCTGAATTTCGTATCTCCTATTTCCTGTCTCCTATCTCCAGACTTTCTCCCCCGAACGACTCTGTCTCGTAGCGCTCCGCCTTCATGAGCGGTGACTGCCTGGTGCTCGACGGCGTCTATCGGCGCGCCGAGGGCGAGCCGGTCTTCCACGAGGCGGCACCTCCTTCTACCGACGAGCTAGAGGCGGTGCTCCTCAAAAGTATCAAGCGCACCATGCGGTTATTGACGCGCCTGGGGGCTCTCATCGAAGAAACAGAGGGGATCTACCTCGCCGAAGCGGCCACCGATGGGGCGCTCACATCTCTGCAAGCCGCCTCGTGCACCTATCGGATAGCGCTGGGTCCACGAGCTGGGCAAAAAGTACTGAGCTTGCAAAGCCTGCCGAGCAGAGCCAGGCCGTCCATCCCGGAGCTGCGTGTCAACGCACACGGCTTCAGCCTCCATGCGGCGGTGCGCTGGGGCGCCGATCAGCGTAAAGAACTGGAGCAGCTCTGCCGCTACATCACCCGGCCGGCCATCGCCAACGAACGGCTCAAGCTCAACCGCGCCGGCCAAGTCGTGCTGCAACTGAAGAGTCCCTACAAAGACGGCACCACCCATATCGTCATGGAGCCGCTGGAGTTCATGGAGCGCCTGGCCGCCCTGGTGCCGCGCCCACGTCTCCATCTGATCCGCTTCCATGGCGTGCTGGCGCCGAATGCGAAGTTGCGCAGTAAAATTGTTCCCGCTCCGGCAGAGCGTGCCGCCGAGACCTCCAGCGAGAACGCTCAGGCGTCGGGCGCGTCGCCGCGCATGGGTTGGGCGCGCCTGCTCAAACGAGTCTTCGACCTTGACATCGAACACTGTCCCAACTGCGGCGGCAGCTTGAAGATCATTGCCTGTCCTGAGCCTTCGTCGAAGGGCCGCCATCGAAGATCCGCCGGTCATCGACAAGATCCTCAGCCATCTCGGCCTACCCGCCCGAGTCCAAAAGGGTCAAGTCCGCTTTTAGCTTCTTGATACTCGCAACGAGATTATCACAACCTAGCGTCTCGCCTTATGGCCCTTCAGTGCCGCTGCAACGATGGCGGGCCCCGGCTTCACCACGGTTGATGTGTAATTGGGCATTGGCCAGCCCGACGTAACAAACATAAAGCTCCATGCCTTAGTTGGGATGTCGTTTAAGCAGCGCGCGACTTGGCGGACGATGATTGCTGTATTGGCGCTTAGCGTGCAGTGGCGACAAGTGATTGGTAATGCCGCGTGCTCGTGATACACTATAGTCACTTTGAGTGGACTATAGGGGGGATGTATGGCCCGTACGGTATCAAAGTCTCAATTCAAGCCACGTGCGCTAAGTTTTTTTCGTGAAGTCGAGCAGACGGGGCAAGCCATTATCATCACTGATCGGGGTAAGCCCGTGCTGAAACTTGTACCTTACACGGAGGATCCGGAGGTTTGGTTGAAACCTCTGCGCGGTACCGTCAAAAGTTATAAGCAACCGACCGAGTCAGTTGCCGAAGAAGACTGGGAAGCGCTTCAGTGATTGTGCTCGATACCCATGCCTGGGTGTGGTGGGTTAATGGGACTTCGATTCTGTCCCGTAAGGCGCACCGGGCGATTGGCCAAGCCACCCGTGCAGCAGCCGTTTTTGTTTCGTCGATAAGCGTCTGGGAAGTGGCACAATTGGTTAGCAAACACCGATTGGAGCTAGAAATGAGCGTTGAATCCTGGGTGGCAAAATCCGAAGCTATGCCGTTCCTGCATTTTGTTCCGGTCGACAACTCGATTTTCATCAAGTCTGTGCAGCTGCCCGGAGATTTTCATAAAGACCCCGCGGATCGAATCATCGTGGCAACAGCAACGGTCCTCGGCTTTCCATTGGTTACACGCGATCGGCGTATTCTAAAATATCCTCATGTGAAAACGCTTTGGTGAATGAACATTCGCAAAGACAGCTAGCTAATCACACCTTTAGCGTCCCGCCTTATAGACATTCAATGCCGTCACAACGATCGGCTTGGCCCAATCGGGAGTGTTCTTGATATCCTAGCCCGGATTATTCGCGGTAAAACTGCGATCGAGGTGCAACCCTTCCGGAACGAAGGCAAAGCAGTTGTGTCTTGAAGCTGCAAGCGCGGCGAGTTGCTTATGAGATCAGCAGTGAAAAGGTCAAACATCGTGCCGAGCGCCGAGCACAAAATGAAACATTCGCTCCGGTGCCTTCCCCTTCGTTCCTCCAGGGTCACACCTCGATCGACACAGTGTCGTCAGGTTTCCTCGTAGCATGAATAATCCGGGCTAGGATCAGGGGCCTTGCTTTCTTGCTGGTCAGAAATTGGTCCCACCTTGGTGTGCAACGGTTACGGTGCGGCTGGTCAGCTCGTTGACTGTGGTCGCCAGTTCTCGTTTCAACAATTTGACGCGGCTAACAAGAGTGGTGATCCGGCTCGTCAACTCTAAGATTTGAATCTGCGAGCGTGACGAGCCGGTGGTTTG
>CAZFRR010000089.1:0-9640 GCA_964521405.1 uncultured Streptomycetaceae bacterium
TTCACCCGCTACGTCCTCAATTCCTCGCTCGTCTGGTATGACGAGTTCGCCTCCTACCTGCTGGTCTGGCTGACCTTCTTCGGCGCCGTGGTGGCGGACTACCAGCGGCGCCACATCAACTTTGACCTGCTGGTGAACAAGCTCAAGCCGACGGCGCGCCGCGTCGTGGACGTGGTGGGCGAATTCGCCGTGCTCGGCTTCCAGTTCGTGCTGCTCTACTACGGCTGGATTCTTACGGAGAAGATGGGCGACGAGACCGCGATTTCCCTGCCCTGGATCAGGATCGCCTGGGTCACCGCCGTCCTGCCAATTACAGGGGCTCTGATGTTGCTGCTCAGCCTCGCGCGCCTGGTCACACTACTGTCGGGTCGAAAAATAACGCAAGGAGGCCACGAAACGTGGAGTGGATCATCCTCGGAGTAATCGTACTCCTGACCGCTATCAACGTTCCGATCGGCTACGCGCTCTCGATCGCGACCATCCTCGCCATCCTGTGGACTGGCGCGACATCGCTCAGCGTCGTTCCCTTGAGCCTCTTTGGGGGGGCCTCGAGCTTCCCGCTGCTCGCCATTCCGCTGTTCATCCTGGCCGGGGGGCTGATGGAAACCTCCGGCATTTCCCAGCGCCTGGTGAACCTGGCGAACAGCCTCGTGGGATTCATCCGTGGCGGTCTCGCCATGGTCACGGTCGTCGCCACCATGATCCAGAGCGAGATCTCGGGCTCGTCGGTGGCGGATGCCGCCGCCATCGGCAAGGTGGTGATCCCGGCGATGGAAAAACGGGGCTACCCGCGGGCGCTCTCCGCGGCCATCGTCTCCAACGCCGCCTCGGCGGCCATCCTCATTCCGCCTTCCATCCCCATGATCATCTACGCGTGGATGGCCGAAGTCTCGATAGCGAAACTCTTCTTCGCCGGTTTCCTGCCCGGCCTGATCGCCTGTCTTTCGATGATGGGCCTCTGCTACTACTACGCGCGGAAGTACAACCTCCCCAAGGAGCACAAGTTCTCCATCCGCGAAGTAGGCCGCTCGACGGTCCACGCTTTCTGGGCCCTCTTGATACCGGTCGTGATCTGGGTCGGGATTCTGGGCGGGATCGCCACCGCCACGGAGGTGGCCGCCCTGGCCGTGCTGGCGGCGCTGCTCATCGGCGTTTTCATCTACCGGGAACTGAATGGCCGGCAGACGCTGTACATATTGAGGGAATCCGTCGGCCAGACCGCCTCGGTGATGCTGATCGTGGCCTCCTCCGCGGTGCTCGGCTGGTTCCTCACCAGCGAGCAGGTGCCGCAGAAGTTTGCCAACCTGATTCTGGAAACCACTTCCAACAAGATTCTGATTCTCCTCTTCCTGAACCTCTTTCTCTTCGTGGCAGGGATGTTCCTGCACTCAGCGGCGGCCATCATCCTGATCGTGCCCATCGTGCTCCCGCTGGTGCGCGAGATCGGCGTGGACCCGATCCACTTCGGCATCATCGTGACCATCAACCTTGGCGTCGGCCAGCAGACGCCGCCCGTCGCGACGGTTCTCTTCACGACGGCGGCCATCGCCAAGATTTCGTTCTGGGAAGTGTGGCGGGTGGGCTGGCCCTTCACCGCGGTGCTCGCGCTGGTGACGCTGCTCGTGACCTACGTGCCGTGGATCAGCCTGGGGCCCTCCAGCTGGATCAACTGGTAACGTTTCTCGTCCCTCGTTTCTCGTTTCTCGTTTCTCGTCTCTGGTCTCACGTCACTTGATGACTGATCCAATTCTCGTCGCACGCAATGGCGAGATCGCCACGGTCGCGCTGAACAACCCGGGGCGGCTGAACGCGCTCAACAGGGCGATGTGGGCGGGGCTCGGCGCAGCGATGCGCGAGCTGTCCGCGGATGAGCGGCTCCGCTGCGTGGTCGTGCGCGGGGCCGGCGAGAAAGCGTTCGCCGCCGGCGCCGATATCGCGGAGTTCGCCACGGAGCGCGCCGACGCGCAGCAGGCAAAGGCCTACGGCCGCCTCATCCACGAAACCATGCAGGCGGTCGCGCGCTGCAAGCATCCGACGGTGGCGATGATCCAGGGCGCCTGCGTCGGCGGCGGTCTCGAGATCGCGGCGATGTGCGATTTCCGGATCTGCGGGCAATCGAGCCGCTTCGGCATCCCGGTCAACAAGCTCGGCCTCACCATGGCCTACGGCGAGCTGATGGGACTGCTCGCGCTGGTGGGAAAGGCCGTGGCGCTGGAAATCCTGCTCGAAGGCCGCGTCTTCGAGGCCGACGAGGCTTACCGCAAGGGGCTGGTGAATCGCGTGGTGCCTGACGGCAAAGTGGAAGAGGAAGCCCTGGCTACCGCCCGCCGCATCGCCGAGGGCGCGCCCCTCGTCAATCGCTGGCACAAGCAATTCATCGCGCGCCTCGCCGTCACCGCGCAGCTCGCGCCGGAAGAATGGGACGAGGGTTTTGCCTGCTTCGACACCGAGGACTACAAGATCGGCGTGAAGGCGTTTCTGGAAAAGAAGAAACCCGAATTCAAAGGCAGGTAGAAACCGAACGGGTCACAATTCAGTCAATCTTTGCTCCGGATGCCTTGACCGCGCGCGACCATCTGGCAGACTCGGCTGCGATGAAGGCGGTGAATTCCTCCGGCGAGCTGCTGGCCGGTTGCAGACCTTGATTTGAAAGCCCGTCGCGCACCTCCTTCGTCTGGAGCGCTTTCACCAGCTCCAGGTTCAGGCGCTTGATGACCTCGGCAGGGGTTCCTCTTGGCGCGACCAAACCCATCCAGGCGATGGCCTCGTATCCCGGCAGTCCCGCTTCGGCGACAGTCGGAAGGTCGGGAAGCTGGGGATGCCGCTTCGCACTCGCGACAGCGAGGGGTCTGATTTTTCCGCTCTGGATGTGCTGCCCCAAAAGAAGAAGAGCTTCGACCATCACCTGAATGCGGCCTGTAAGCAGATCGTTTACCGCGGCAGGGGCGCCCTTGTAAGGAACGTGAACGAGCTGGATGCCCGCAGCGGTCTTGAGCATCTCGCCCGCGATATGCAAAGGCGTGCCATTGCCGCCGGAGCCGAAGTTCAACTCCCCCGGTTTCGATTTTGCCAGGGCGATCAGCTCCTTCAGCGACCTGGCGGGTAGCGAAGGATGAACGACGACCAGAAATGGCGCAGTCGCGAGCAGGCTGATCGGGGCAAATGAATCTACCGGATCGTAGCCGGGGTTCGCATAGAGGCTGGGCGAAATGCTGAACGTGGTCGTGCTGGCCAGAAGCAGTGTGTAGCCGTCGCCGGGCGACTTTGCGGCAGCGGCGGTCGCGATAGTGCCGCCCGCCCCGGGACGGTTCTCGACGATCACTTGGCGACCCAATCCTGCCGTGAGGTGTTGCGCGACGGTGCGGGCGACGAAATCGGGCGGCCCACCAGCCGGCTGCGGCGCGATTATCCTGACCAGTTTTGCCGGATAAGCCTGCGCCAGCGCGCCGCTTTGCGATGAGAGGGCGAATACCGAGAACGCAGCAACCAGTGCCGTGACGAGGATCCCGGCAGCCGGTCCGTTTCCAGCGACTTGCTGTTGTCGCCCAAGTGCCTCTGAATCCTTCATACAGCCCTCCCTCCGGCCAAAGTGAGCAAACCACCTTGAGGCGCACAGAATAGACTATAGATAGCGCCACCGTCACATTCAGGCTTACCTTCACCGCAAAGCTCTCGCCTGAAGAATGGGACGAGGGTTACACCTGCTTCGATACTTCCGACTACAAGGAGGGCGTAGCGGCGTTTTTGGAAAAGAGAAAGCCCGATTTCAAAGGGCGGTGACACGACGAAAGGATGAAGGATGAGGGGTGAGCCGGGAATTCGAAGAACGTGCCTGTGCACGTTCGAGCCGGCGAACGCCCGACGCGATGCAGCGCGGCGGGCCGGGGTCACTGACCAAGGATGACCCCCGCAGTGCGGGCGTGAGAACCAGGTCAGCGTTCATCCATCGGCCTTCATCCTAGCTTTGCCAGGTCATCCTTCATCCTTCCGCCTTCATCCTTCAGATCTCGACCTGCGTTCCCAATTCGATGACGCGATTCGTGGGAATGTTGAAGTATTCCACCGCGCTGCCAGCGTTGCGCGCCATCGCCGCGAACATTTTCTCGCGCCACAGCGCCATGCCCCCCCGGCCTCCCACCGGGATCACCCGCTCGCGGGAGAGGAAGAACGAGGTCTGCATCAGGTCGAAGGCGAGGCCGTGGTCCGGGCACTGCTCGGAGAGCGCCTGCCACACGTCGGGCCGGTCCATGAAGCCGAAATCAAGGCTCACGCGGTAGCATTCATGCCCGAGCGGCGCCACCGTCACGCGCTCGTGCAACGGCACCCACGGCACGTCTTTCGAGGTCACGGTGAAAAATATCACGCGCTCGTGCAGCACCTTGTTGTGATACAGGTTGTGCAGCAGCGCGTGCGGCACCGCGTCGGGCGTCGCGGTTAGGAACACCGCCGTGCCCGCCACGCGGTGCGGCGGATCGCGAAAGAGCGACCCGAGGAAGGATTCCAGCGGCACGGTGGACTCCCTCAGCCGCGCGAGCAGGATCTCGCGCCCGCGCCGCCAGGTCGTCATGACGAGGAATACGAACGCGCCGATCACCAGCGGGAACCAGCCGCCGTCGGCGACCTTGAGGAGCGTCGCGGAGAAGAAGGCGATGTCGACGAGGATAAAGAAACCGGTGGCGCCGATGCAAAGCAGCAGCGGGTAGCCCCAGCCGTAGCGGATCACGAAGAAGGCGAGCAGCGTATCCACCAGCATGGTCGCGGTCACCGCCACGCCGTAGGCGCCGGCAAGCGCCGACGAAGATCCGAACCCCAGCACCGCGACCAGCACCGCCCCGAGCAGGATCCAGGTCACGGACGGAATGTAGATCTGGCCGAAGGTGCTGGCCGAGGTGTGCACGATATTCATGCGCGGCAGGAATCCGAGCTGGACCGCCTGTCGGGTCAGCGAGTAGGCCCCCGATATCGTTGCCTGCGAGGCGATCACGGTGGCCGCCGTAGCCAGCGCGATCATCGGATAGAGCGCCCATCCCGGAAAGAGCAGGTAGAACGGGTTTCTGACCGCCTGCGGATCCACGATCAGCAACGCGCCCTGGCCGAAGTAGTTGAGCACCAGCGCCGGCAACACCAGGCCGAACCACGCGAAACGGATCGGCCCTTTTCCGAAGTGACCCATGTCCGCATAGAGCGCCTCGGCGCCGGTGACGGCGAGCACCACCGATCCCAGCACGACGAATGAAGCCAGGCTGTGGCTGGTCAGGAAGTGAACCGCATACCACGGGTTCAGCGCGCGCAGCACTTCGGGGTTCTGCGCGATGCCGTGAATGCCGGCGGCCGCCAGCGCAAAAAACCACGCCAGCGTGACCGGACCGAACAGCGCGCCGACCGCCGCGGAGCCGTGGCGCTGGAACAGGAACAGCGCCACCAGCACTCCCACCGTCACGGGCAGCACGTACGGCTTGAACAGGCTCGTGCCGACTTCCAGGCCTTCCACCGCGGACAGCACCGAGATCGCGGGCGTCAGCACCGCATCGCCGTAGAACAGCGCCGCGCCGGCGGCGCCGGCCATGAAGAGCGGCGTGCGCCACTCGGGATGCGACTTGATGGAGGCCGCCGCCAGCGCGAGCAGCGCCATGATGCCGCCCTCGCCGCGGTTGTCGGCGCGCATGATCAGCAGCACGTACTTGAGCGAGACCACGATCATCAGCGCCCAGAAGATCGTCGACAGGCCGCCGAGAATGTTGGCTGTCGTCAGCTCGATGCCGTGGCCGGGCGCGAAGGTTTCCTTGACGGCGTAGAGCGGGCTGGTGCCGATGTCGCCGAAGACCACACCGAGGGCGAGCAGCGTCAACGCTGCACGGGTCTGCTGATGATGAGAGCCGTTGGCCATCAGTTACCCCCCGTGACCGGGAGGGCGCGAACCTTACTCTGGCGGTGCAGGAAATTCAAACCGGTTTGTCTTAATTGAGCAACACTTAATTATATCAATGAGTTACAACTTGTATTTCGATTCGATATCTACCCGGTTTGCTGCAACGCAATATTCATAAGAAGACGGGTTTGCATCACGCTCACAGCTTGCTACCCTGAGGCGCCATGTTCCACTCAATCACTATCCACTGCTCACGATTCTTGTTGTTGGGCGCGGCCCTGCTTGCCGCGCAGTCGGCGCTCGCGCAAGCCGATTATGCGCGCGAGAAGCGCTGGGCCGATGAGATCACGCCGGCGATCCTGGTCGGCGACCCGGTTTACCTCGCGCAAAAAAACGGGCACCAGTTCCTCGCGCTCTGGGCGCCAAATCCCAAGGCCATCGCCGGCGTCATCGTCGTGCACGGCCTCGGCGTGCATCCCGACTGGGGCCTGATCAACCCGCTGCGCAGCCAGCTCGCCGAGCAGGGCTACTCTACGCTCTCGGTGCAGATGCCGGTGCTCATGGCGGAGTTGCGGGCCGATTCCTACCCGCCGCTCTTTCCTGAGGCAGCCGAGCGCCTCGCCGCCGCCGTCGCCTTCCTGCGCAGCAAGGGCCTGAAGAAAGTCGCCATCGTTTCGTACAGCCTGGGCTCGCGCATGGCCAATTACTTCCTCAACCACGCGGGCGATGCGCGCATCGATGCCTGGGTCGCTATCGGCATTCTGGGTGAATTCACTCAAGCGGAGTCTTTCAAGGCGCCTGTGCTCGATCTCTACGGCGAGAAAGATTTCCCAACCGTGCTCGAGCATGCCGAAAAGCGCGCCGCGGCGATCCGGAGAATCCGCGGCTCGGGACAGGTGCAGGTTACCGGCGCCGATCATTTCTTCGCTGGGGTGGAGAACGAGATGGTGCGCCGGGTCCGGCAATTCCTGGACGCCCGGCTGAAACAGTAAGCTGAGTGTAAGGTACGGATTTTACAAGCTTTCTGCACCGCTACGGTGCATCAATTAAATATCCACGGGACCGCATGGAACGCTCGCCATTCCTTGAAAACTCGGCTATCATCGGTTTACATGGTGGACTGCCGCCGCGCTTGCGGCGAGCGGTTCCCGAGAGGAGGATGCGGCCCGCCCGAGGCGCCTTTGCCCCGGCGCTGGAGAAAGGGAAGGCCGCCATACCAATGTGGAACGGGGCTCTAAACAGATCAGAAGAGAGGGGGCCGTAGTGTCACACCCGGCTTGTCGTACGCACGCATCCACGCGTGCCGTCACTAGTGGAGATTCGCAATGAAGTTCGATTGGCGCAATAATCGGGATTTTTTTGGCGGACTGATGTACATCGTGGTCGGCGTCGTGGGATTTTGGATGGCCCGCGACTACCCGTTCGGGAGCGCGCTGCGCATGGGGCCGGGGTATTTCCCGAGCGTGCTGGCCAGCATGATGATCGCGTTCGGCGTGGCCATCATGTTGATGGGCTTCAAGAACAACGAGAAAATCCCGGGCAACTGGTCGATACGCGCGCTGATCGTGCTGCCGCTTGCGATGGTCGCGTTCGGCTACCTGATGGAGGAAGCCGGGTTCATCCCCGCGATGCTGGTGCTGATACCCTTCTCGGCGGCCGCGGGCCGGGAGTTCAAGCTGGTCGAGATTTCCCTGCTCACGATCGGTCTCACTATCCTTTGCACTTTGATGTTCATCAAGGGCCTGGGCCTGCCGTATCCACTCATCAAGGGCATGTGGGGTTACTGACATGGAACTATTCAACAACCTGATATTCGGTTTCACCGTCGCTCTGACCTGGCAGAACCTCTGGTTCTGCTTCATCGGCGTGTTTCTCGGCACGCTGATCGGCGTGCTGCCCGGGATCGGCCCGCTCGCGACGATCGCCATGCTGCTGCCGATCACCTTCAACGTGCCGCCGGTCGCCGCGCTGATCATGCTGGCGGGGATTTACTACGGCGCGCAGTACGGCGGCTCGACCACCGCCATCCTGGTCAATCTCCCGGGCGAAACCGCCGCGGTGGTGACCTGCATCGACGGCTACCAGATGGCGCGACAGGGGCGCGCGGGGCCCGCGCTCGCGATCGCGGCGATCGGCTCGTTCTTCGCCGGCACCGTGTGCACCCTGATCATCGCGCTGTTCGGACCGCCGCTGGCCGAGGTCGCCCTCAAGTTCGGCGCGCCGGAGTATTTCTCGCTCATGCTGATGGGACTGGTCGCGGCGGCGGTGCTGGCGGGCGACAACATCACCAAGGCGCTGGCGATGGTGGTGATGGGGCTCTTGCTCGGCATCGTCGGCACCGACGTCAATTCCGGCATGGCGCGCTACAGCTTCGGCATCCCGGAACTGACCGACGGCATCGGCTTCATCGTCATCGCGGTGGGCGTATTCGCGGTGGGGGAAATCGTGCTGAACCTGGGCGAAACCGAGAAGCGCGCGGTATTCACCAACAAGGTCACGGGCCTCATGCCCACCAAGGCGGACCTGAAGGCATCCTTCTGGCCGATCGTCAGGGGCACCGGCATCGGCGCGTTCCTCGGCGTGCTGCCGGGCACCGGCCCCGCGATCGCCTCGTTCTCCTCCTACATGATCGAGAAGAAAATGGCGAAGGATCCCTCGCGCTTCGGCAAGGGGGCGATCGAGGGCGTCGCCGGCCCCGAATCGGCGAACAACGCGGACGCCCAGTGCAAGTTCATCCCGACGCTGACGCTCGGCATCCCGGCGAGCGCGGTGATGGCGCTGATGCTGGGCGCGCTCACCATCCAGGGCATCGCGCCGGGACCGCAGGTGATGACGCAGAAGCCGGATCTCTTCTGGGGCCTGATCGCCAGCATGTGGATCGGCAACGCGATGCTGGTGATCCTGAATCTGCCGCTGGTCGGCCTCTGGGTCATGCTGCTGAAGGTGCCCTACCGCCTGCTGTTCCCCGCCATCATGGCGTTCTCCTGTGTCGGCATTTACAGCGTCAACAACAGCCCGTTCGAGCTCTATCTCACCGCGCTCTTCGGCATCATCGGCTTGGCGTGGGCGAAGCTCGACATGCCGCCGGCGCCGATGCTGCTGGGCTTCGTGCTGGGGCCGTTGATGGAGGAGAACCTGAGGCGGGCGCTGCTGATCTCGCGCGGCGATCCTACTGTGTTCTTCACCCGACCTATCAGCCTCGGCTTCATGATCGCCACCGCGCTGATCGTCATCATCATGGTCCTGCCCGCGGTGAAGGCAAAGCGCCGCGATATCACGGATCCGTCGCACATCAGCTGAAGTCGCGTTTCCTCTACCCAAGAAAAACGGCGCCGGTTTTGGCGCCGTTTTTCTTTCTCTGTGTCCTCTGTGGCAAATGGCTTTTTCAAGTTTCATCCGGCACGGATGAGCCCGCAGCGGCGCGGGCGAGCCGGTCGTTGATTGCCGCCCACGCGGGCATCTGCGGCGGTTTCTCGACGAGAATGGCGTCACAACCCAGTTCGTCGAGGCGGCGCAGGCTGGCGTAGAGCGCGTGCGCGTAGCCCGCCGCGTCCCGTGGCGCAGCAATCCACTCCAGGCCCTTCAACACCGGCCGCTGTACGGAGTATGCGAGCACCGCGACGCGCTTGTCCTGGCGGATGAGGCTCGCCGCGAGCTCCACCGCGAGGTCGCCCTCCGTGAGCATCAACGGCGTCTGCGGCGCGTAATGCGCGGCCAGCGTGCCCGGCACGCGCGGGGCATCGCCGGCGGGCGCAGCGAGCGCAACGCCGA
>CAZFRR010000090.1:0-1982 GCA_964521405.1 uncultured Streptomycetaceae bacterium
GCGGTGAGTTGCCGCACCACCTGGTCAATGTAGCGCAGTGTGAGCGCCGTCATTTCCTCGGGCTGGAGGTTGCTGATCGGGTGGGGCAGTTCCACGTAGGGGTGCCCCTCCATGCCCTTGCTCTTGAACTGGAACACCGCAGCGCTGCGGAACGCCTGCGTGATGATCACCGTCGCCGGGATCCCGCGTTTCTCGAACTCCACCGTGTCGTGCACACTGCACAACGTGCAGGATCCTCACCCGCCGACGGCCGCGATCGCGACCTGCACCTCCCGCGCCAGCTGGTCGATGATGGCCGAGTCCGCGGGCTTGGAATAGTGCTCCTTGGCGAGCATTACCACCTTTGCCGCGCCGTGCTGCTCGCGCAGCGCGCGGCCGATGGTTTCCAGGATCAGGGCGCCCTGTTCCTTGGTGTTGTCGAGCAGACCCACGACCTTGCCGGCGAGGTCCATCGGGCGCGGCGCCAGCGCGACTTTCGCCTTGCCGCCGGCGGCGGTGGGATCGATAAATTGCGACTTCTTCATGTTTGATCCTTCGTTACGGTCCAATGATAAGGGATAGAGCCCAAGGATGAAGGATGAACGTGGAAGGATGATCCCGGGCGGCCGCCCGAAAAAAAGCAGCCCCTCCCTTTCACCTGCGTCCGGTCGGAAGTCGTCTCGGCACCGGGCCGAACGCCAGTGAAGAGACGGGGACGATTCGAATTCACGCGAAGCGTGGGGTCATCCTTCATCCCTCATCCTTCATCCTTCATCCTTGTTCATGGCTCGTACGAGCCATGAACGGCGCGGCTGCCGCCGCTCCAGCCGTGGCAGATGGCGGTGCAGGGGCCCCAGCCGCCGGCGACGATGAAGTGCAGGTCGCGCGGATCCTTGATCGCCGGAATGAAGCAGTCGTCGTTATCCGGGTCCACCTGAATCGGGAATCCCAGCGCGCGCTCGCGCCGCCAGTTGCCCCCGCCCTTGAGATCGCGCACCCGGCGCCCGGCAATCTCGCACAGCGTTCGATGCACGTCGGCGCGGCCCATGCCAGCTCTGGCGCAGATATCCGCATGCTGCGGCCCCATCGCTACCACCATGTCGGAGCGCGCGTGCATGTTCCACGAGCCCATCGCCACCATCGAGTCGGCGACGCCGGTCAACAAGCGCTGCGGCTCCTGGCTCACGTCGTCGAAACACAAGCGCGGGCTTTCCACCATCGCGCAGGTAATCACGTCGTCCTGCGGCGAGTAGCCTCGCGACACCGCCAGCGTCTCCCACGGGCTGCGCTCGACGTTCTCCGTGAGGCACGCCGTGTAGCGCATCGGCGTACCGAATATGGTGGCGGAACCGATGCCCGGCACGCCGCCGCCGAGATTCAGCAGCATCAGCCGGATGGCCCGCCCGATGGAGGCGTTGGCGCGAAAGCTCGGCCCGAAGCAGCCGTTGCCGCCGTGCAGCCCGATTTGTTTCGCGTAAGGCCCGTTCACGATCATGAGCGGCGCAACGCCGTGCATCGTGCCCTGCACGCCGTTCAAGTTGAACTCCTCGCGCAGCATGAGATCGATCCCGCCCAGGACCACCGGCAGGTACTCCGGCTTGCAGCCCGCCATCAGCGCGTGGACCGCGACGGTGCGCACCGTCGCGGCCTCCATCGCCGGAGGGATGTTGCCCACGAGTTCGTCAGGCTTGCGCTGCGTGCCGCGCAGCATCCATTCGAGACGCTCTTCGGTCGGCGTGACCACCGGCAGCCCGTCCGACCACGGTTTCTCGAAGAAGTACTCGAACTCGTCGACTTCCTCTTCCGCCCCCGCGGGAGTCCTATCACTTATCACTGATCACCTGTCACGCCTCATAGGTTCCATGCACCGCGCGGCTGCCCCCGCCCCAGCCGTGGCACACCGCCGTCAACGGGCCCCAGCCGCCGGCGACGATGAGGTGCAGGTCGCGCGGGTCCTTGATCGCCGGCACGAAGCAATCGTCGTCGTCGGGGTTGACGTTGAT
>CAZFRR010000091.1:0-34652 GCA_964521405.1 uncultured Streptomycetaceae bacterium
CTGCTCCATCACCTGCGAGATGCCCTTCGCAATCTTCGTGGCGACAAGGCGCGGCACGATCCCGGTTTCGGCCAGCATCACAATCGAGGCCTGGTTGATCTGGTCGAGGAACTCGACTGAGCGCCCGCCGCCGCGGAAGACTTCGTTGATGTCCATCGCGCCCGAGCGGGGAGGGGAGTCGGCCATGGGGTGTTTCCTCTCTGAATTCTCGTGCGCTGCTATTTTACGGCCAAAGCTTTACCGCGGAGGCCGCAAAGGACGCGGAGGAAATTAAAAGCCTCACCGCCAAGGACGCGGAGGCCGCAAAGGAAAAATCACAGCTTCAACGCAAAGGCCGCCAAGGACGCAAAGGAATTCATTATCGAAAACCAACCCAAGGACGCGAAGACAACGCCAAGCGGAGAATAGGAAACACCGTCGGAATTATAATGTGTGAGCTACAGCAACGCAGCAGTCCAGGAGAGACTCCCTGCATGCCACCCTTGGCGCTGTCTTGGCGACCTTTGTTGTAATTATTATTTCCTTCGCGGCCTTTGCGGCCTTGGCGACTCGTCGTGCCGCCTTCCTTAGCGGCCTCCGCGCCCTTAGCGGTGAAGCTTTTTTGGTCAAGCGTTCTTGGCGTGCATCGTCCCACTGAACGACTGGCGGGCGGAGAGCCGCGCGGCGAGGCGGGCGAGGGCGGGGTGCGACTTGCGCCACTCGACATCCGGCAGTGCGAAGTCGAGGTAGTCCAGTGCGTAACCGGCGGCGATGTCCGCCAGCGTGAAGCGGCCGCCGCAACAGAACTCCCCGGCGCCGAGATCCTTGTCCATTACCGCCAGCCCGCGGTCTATCTTGAGCTGATGCCGCTCGTGCCAGGCCGGGGGATGCTGCTTGTCCGCAGGCTCGCGCAGATCGTGATTGATCGCGACCGTCGCTTCGGCGATGCCATCGCCCAGCGCCTCCCAGCGCTTCACCTCGATGCGCTCGACCGGCGCGTCCGGTATCAGCCGCGGTCCCGTCCCCAGGGCATCGAGATACTCGACGATCACCGGCGAGTCGTAGAGCCCCCGGCCGTCGTCGAGGACCAGCGTGGGCACTTTGCCGAGCGGATTGAATTGCGGCACGCGCGAGCCCGGGGCCGACCCGCGCTCGACGACGTATTCGTGGGGAATGCGCTTTTCTTCGAGGACGATGCGCACCTTGCGCGCGAACGGGCTACCCGGTGTGCCGAACAGCCTCATGCATCACGCCGCGGGAGATTTCGCGGCTTTCTGTTGATTGCCCAGCTTCTTCGCCCGTTTGGCCGTCACCGCCATGCGCTTCTTGGCGAGTTTCTTCTGCCGCCTTCTGTGCAGCATCTTGTGGTGGCCCATTCGATTGTGACCCAATGTAACCTCCGATGGTGGAATGCCTGGATGGCGCGCTAGTTTGAATGTTCCTGGCGCGGTTGGCCACCGATTTTAATCCACTCGCCGCGGTTTGCGTGCAGCGGGGCGGCGGCCGGTCAGTATCCGATCATGTCGAGCCGCGTCAGCGTCACCTGGGCGCTGATGCGCGATGCTCCTCAAGAAACCGCTGGCAGAGGGCCTTCGCGTCGTCGCCGATCTCGATCACCCGGGCCCCCAGGCTCCTGGCGTTGACGTGCCGCACCTGGACCGTGCATTCGATGAATTGCGCGGGGTAAAGCTCGCACCGCAACCACAGGGACTGGCCCACCGGCAGTTCCTTGGCGTGCTGGATGAGGAAACCTCTGCTGCACATGTTCTGGATCAGGCAGGGTAACGACGTGTCACCCAGGGTCAACGTTCCCGGGAAGTTCACCGAGACCCGTGGTTCCGCTCGCAATTCAGGCTGCTGCATGTTGTTCATCATGTGGACACCAGGGACCCTGGGCGCGTGTCCCGATTATAGGGGGATTGAGGGACGCACACATCCTCGGGCATTCCGCCGGGAGCGATGGCCTGCCGGCGGGGCTGAAAGCGCAACGAGATGCCGGGGAAAGCACTTTGGAGTAAATTGTCCCGTCTTCATCACGGCGCTATCCCGGAGGAGGGATCCATGACGTTAAAGTTGAATCACCTGCACCTCAAGACCAGGGATCCGGAGAAGACGGCGAAATTCTACGTTGACACGCTCGGCGCGAAGATCGTGAATCAATCCCCGAACGGCGCCTACCGCCTGGACCTGCATGGGCTGTCGCTCAATGTCTCGAAGTTTCTCGAGAGCCAGACCCGCGAGCAAAGGTACGGCATGGAGCATATCGCCATCGATACCGACGAGCTGGATGCGCTCGTGGAAAAGTTGAAGGCCCAGGGCATCAGCATCCTCGAGGAAACCATCGTTTCGGGCGGCCGGCGGGTGTGCTTCTTCGAAGGCCCGGATGGCGTGCAGCTCGAGTTCATCGAAATGAAGAAATAGGCAAAGCCATGGTGAAATGCGCCGCACGTATCGTCCTGTTGGGAGCCGGCGTCCTCTTTGCCGGCTGGGCCTGGGCGCAGGTCTACCCGGGCAAGCCGGTGCGCATCGTGGTCGGATTCTCCGCCGGCAGCACCACCGATCTCATCGGGCGCGTGCTGGCGACGAAAATGGGCGACGGGCTTGGCCAGCCGGCGGTGGTCGACAACCGCCCCGGCGCGGGCGCCAACATTGCGGCAGAGCTGGTTTCGAAAGCGTCGCCGGACGGTTACACCGTGTTGCTGGCAAACGCGGGAATCGCGACCGGCGCGAGCGCCTACGTCAAGCTCAACTTCAACGCGTTGCGCGATTTCGCACCCGTATCTCAGGTGAGCGCGACGCCGCACATACTGGTGATGCATCCCTCGCTGCCGTCGAAAACGGTGAAGGAGCTGGTCGCATTCACCCGGGCGCGCCCGGGCGGTCTCAACTACGGCTCGACCGGCCACGGCAATTCCGACCACCTCGCGGCGGAACTGTTCAGTTACATGACGGGGCTCAAGATGGTGCACGTGACCTACAAGGGCGGGCCGCTGGTGTTGAACGATTTGCTGACCGGGCAGATCGCCATGTATTTTGCGGGCGTGCCGGTGGCGTTGCCGTTCGTCAAGGTCGGGAGGGTGAGGGCGCTGGGGGTGACGGGCGCAAAACGCGCGGCGGTTCTGCCCGAGGTGCCCACGATCGCGGAGGCCGGCGTCCCCGGTTACGAGCACATCCTGTGGGGCATGCTGCTCGTTCCCGCTGCAACGCCGAAGGATGTCGTGGCGCGGCTGAACCGCGAAGCGGTGAGGGCGCTCGAAGCCGCCGACGTGCGCGAGCGCTACGCCGGGATGGGCGTCGAGCCGGCCCCGTCCACGCCGGAGCGGGCGGCTGCGTATCTCAAGAGCGAGACGGAGAAGTATGCCAAGGTGGTAAAGGCGATCGGGTTGAGGATCGAATAGTTAGCTTGAATAGGTAACTCGAATAGACTACTGAGGCGCGGCGGACGGTACCGAAAGTGGCGTTAGAATCTCCCCGTTAGCCCTGTCCATTTCAATTCCTGGCCTGGAGAAAAATCAGCATGACGTCGTCCAATCGTTTACGCGTGGGATTCATCGGGGCGAACGGCAGGTGGGGGCCGAGCGCCCATGCTCCCGCGCTGCAGCGGCTGCCGGAGACCGAGCTCTATGCGGTGTGCACGGCGCATGCCGACACGGCGCAGGCCGCGGCAGATAAATATGGCGTGAAGCACGCCTACAGCGACGTCAAGACCATGGGCAAGGATCCGCAGGTCGAGGTGGCGCTCGTCGCCGTGCGCGTGCCGGCGCACTACGCGCTCTCGAAGGCCGCGATGGAAGCCGGCAAGCACGTCTACTGCGAGTGGCCCCTGGGCGCGAACACGAAGGAGGCCGAAGAGCTGGCGGCGTTCGCCCGGAAGCTGAAGGTGCAGACGATGGTCGGGCTGCAGCGGCGCGCGTCTCCGGCCTACCAGTACCTGCGCGACCTGGTGAAGGACGGTTACGTCGGGCAGGTGCTGTCGGTGAACATGGCGATGATGAACAGCGGCGTGCTGACCCGCACCTCGGACCGCACCTGGCAGCGCGACGTCACGCTGGGCGCAAACACGCTGACCATCACCTTCGGCCACGCCATGGACGCCCTGTGCATGGTCGTGGGCGAGTTGACGGAAGTGGCGGCCGTGGTGGCGACGCAGGTGCCGCAGTGGTTCGAGACCGACACCAAAAAATTCGTGGACGTGACTTCGCCCGACAACATCCTGCTCACGGGCCGGCTCGAGGGCGGCGCGGTCGTCACCGCCTCCGTGTGCGTCCAGCCGTTTCACGGCAGCGGTTTCCGGCTGGAGATCTACGGCAAGGACGGCACGCTCATGATGATCGGCGGCGGCGAGGCCGGGCAGGAAGTGCGGCGCAAGATCATGGGCGGGAAGAAGGATGACAAGGCGCTGCAGGAGCTGCCCGTGCCGGAGCACTACAAGACGGTGCCGGAAGAGGTGCGCGGCCTCGGGCCGTCCTACGACGTGGGGCAGATGTGGGTCAATTTTGCCAAGTCGATCCGCGGCGGGAAGAGCGTCGAGCCCGACTTCGATCACGCTGTGCGCCGCCACCGGATGCTCGATGCCATCGTGCGCTCATCGCAGACCGGGCAGCGGCAGAAGATTTCGTTGTAGTTCAACTTTTTTCTGGGAGGAGACCATGACTACCAAGAAGCGAGATTCCAGCAACAACGTACCCGCAGAGACGCTGCACATGAATTCACGCCGGCGTTTTACTCTCGGCGCGCTGGGCGCAGGCGTGGCGCTGGCGACGCAGGGCTGCCAGCAGATGGCGGCGCAACCCTCGGGCAAGCGGGTCATCGTCGATGCCCAGGTCCATTTATGGAAGGAGAATTCACCGGACTTCCCGTGGAATCCGGGCGCCAAGCCGCAGCTGCCCGAGCCTTTCACCGTCGAGCGCGCGCTGCCGCTGATGGACGAGGCAGGCGTCGACCGCGTCGTCGTCGTGCCGGCGGGCCTGAACGACGTTAACGTCGTCGCGCTCGATGCCGCCAGGCGCTATCCCAAGCGCTTCGCGGTCATGGGCCGCATCCCGCTGAGGGATCCAAAATCGGCCGCCTTGCTGCCGAAGTGGAAGGATCAGCCGGGAATGCTCGGTGTGCGCGTGTCCTTCGTCGGCAAGGACGCCGCGTGGCTCTCGGACGGGACCGCGGACTGGTTCTGGCCGGCGGCCGAGAAAGCCGGGCTTACCGTCATGTTCCTGGCGTTCGGCATGACGTCGAGATTTGCTCCGATCGCGGAGCGCCACCCGGGACTGCACCTCATCATCGACCACTTGGGCTTGAGCAACGCCCTCGCGAAGGAGGGGAAAACGGCCGAGGTTATCGGCCAGGCCGTGGCGCTCGCCAAGTTCCCCAACGTCAGCATCAAGATGTCGAATCTCGCCGCCTCGTCGCTGGAACCCTATCCCTTCCGCGACCTGGACGAGCCTCTGCGGCGGGTGTTCGACGCCTTTGGCCCGCGGCGCTGCTATTGGGGGACCGATTTGACCAACGTCTTCGCCCGGGCGACCTGGCGCCAGCGCATCGCCCATATCGAAGGATTGAGCTTCCTCACCGAAAGCGACAAGGACTGGATCCTGGGGCGCGCGATCCTCGAGCGCTTGAAGTGGGCCTGATCGGAAGCAATAAGCATTAGCGGGAGTGGCGCGGGATCTTGCCCGCGTTCAACCCCGGAACACCACTGGCGCCGGCGTGTCGGGTCGTTCATCACGACGACCAGCACCCGCGCGCCGGTAATGCTCTTGACGGAATAGGCACGGCCCATGGCCCTCAAGCGTCCCCAAGGTCCCGCCGGCACGCTCGTCGTGCTGGAGCACGCCTCGCACATCCTCAAGGACAATCCGCTCGGCGATCCGCACGTGCGCAAGCTTGCGGCGTGGCTGCCGCCGCAGTACGACGGCGAGGGTGGGCGGCGCTTCCCGGTGCTCTACGATCTCGTCGGCTTCACCGGCTCCGGCCTGTCGCACACGGGCTGGAAGCCGTTCAGCGACAACGTGCCGGAGCGCGTGGCGCGGCTGATTCGCAGCCAGAAGATGGGGCCGGCGATCATTGTCTTTCCGGACTGCTTCACGGCGCTCGGTGGCAACCAGTACGTGAACTCGTCCGCGATCGGCGATTACGCCGACTACCTCACGCAAGAAATCATTCCCTTCGTCGATCGCGAGTTCCGCACCGCCGCGGGGCGCGAGCACCGCGGCTGCTTCGGCAAGTCATCCGGCGGCTACGGCGCGATCCTCCACGGCATGAAGTATGCAAAATACTGGGGCGCAGTCGCCGCCCATTCCGGCGACGCTTATTTTGATTTTGTCTATCGGCACGACTGGCCGAATACCTTGAACGAGCTCGCCAGGTACCGCGAGCGAAAGCGTAAAGCCGGCGCCTACCATGCGCGCCGCGAGTCGGGCCGCAAGGGTCTTGCCGAAGGCCTCGACGACGGGCGCATCCAGCGCTTTCTCGAGCACGTGTGGAAGAAGGAGAAGGTTTCGGCGGCGGAAGGCCATTGCATCATGAACCTCTGCATGGCGGCCACCTACGATCCGGACCCCCGGACGCCGCTCGGCTTTCGCGTGCCGTTCAATCTCGAGTCCGGCGAGCTGATCGACCGCCGCTGGATGAAGTGGCTCGAGCACGACCCGATCAACCTCGTTCGGAAATACCGCGCCAGCTTGAAGTCGCTGCGCGGCATCTACATCGACTGCGGCTGGCGCGACCAGTACCACATCCACTACGGCTCGCGCATCCTGTCCAAACGCCTCGCCGCGGCCGGCATCCGCCACACTTACGAGGAATTCGACGACAACCACTCCGACATCGATTACCGGATGGATGTCAGCCTGCCGTTTCTCTACCGGGCGCTGAAGCCCTGACGGGCGTCAGCGCGGTGATGAGTGATGGGTGATGGGTGATGAGTCTCCCGCGCAGCGGGCTCGACACAGTCACCTTTGTCTCGTCACGTAGTAATCCTTCCGCCTTCATCCTTTCAGGCGGCTGCCGGATCCCGTAGTTTCCTGGGCCGGCCGCGTCCGCGATGGCGGGGTGCGACGGCCGGCGCGACGGCATAGGCCGGAAGGGGCTCGCGGACGTCGAGCGTGAACGGGCTGCGCACCGTCACGCCACCGTAATCGGCGCCGTCCTGCAGGTCCTCCGTCAGCAGCAGCGCGCACCCCTGCAACTGCGCTGCGGCCACGACCATGCTGTCCCACCACGACAGGCGCCAGCGTTGCTCGATTTCACGCGCGCGCACGAGTAGTACCGCATTGACCGGGTGCGGGTTCCAGGCGAGGAACGAGCTTACCTCGTGCCAAGCGTCTACTTGAGTGATCGGGGCCGCGAGCTTGCGAGTAACGTTCACGTAGAACTCGGACAGGACCTGCGTACTCGTCCGGCCAACACCTTCACGCCAAAGGTGCGCAAGCCATTCCTTGGCGCGGATCTGCTTTAACGGCTCCTCGGGATCGCGGGCATAAATCAGGACGTTAGAGTCGACGAAGCACAGAGCGGTCATAAATTTCCTCGCGGGTCAGATAGCGCCCAGCGGGGCTCTTCATTACGATTGGGTCGAGACCCTACTTGGAACGAAGAGCGGCTCGGTCCTGCAGTTCGTCGCGCGTGGCACGCCGTTCGCCGGGCTGCCTGCGGATGACGAGATTGCTACTGAAGTAGCGCTGCATCGCTTCCTGGTATTCGTCCGACGCGCTGATGTCCTTGCGCACCAGTTCGCCGATGTAGCGCGATACGCTCATGTCGCGTTCCGCGGCGCGGACGCGCGCCAGGCGCGCAGTTCCTGTATCGAGGGTGATGGTGATGTTCTTCATCGGCCAATCGTCAGTGTCAGTTGGGATGGTTTAATATTACACGAATATGGTGTATTTAATTAACGCATCGCGATTACCTGGATAAGCCTATGTAATAAATGATTTTTTATTGCGTCCCGCCCCCATCGACTCCCGTGCGGTGCTATCATTCGCATTCAAATTGAATCTGGCAGTCCGGATCGTCCGGGTCGCTCGCAACTGCGATCCAGGTCCCGCGCCGGCTGACTCCCGCCACCGGATCGTATTGATGCCCCGTGCCACCGCAGCCGCCGACGAAGAGTCGCGGCAATATCCTTATTGGCGCTGCAACCGGTGGGCGTTCCCGTTCGCCAACGTGCTGTGCGGGTTCGGTTTCAGTCTCGCGTGGCCGTTCGTGCCGCTGATGGTGCGCGGCCTTGGCGTGCGCGAGAACCTGGAGACGTGGGTCGGCTACATGCTGCTCGCGTTCTACCTCGTCAGCACCGCCGCCAGCCCGGTCTGGGGCGGCGTGGCCGAGCACTACGGCCGCAAGCCGATGGTGCTGCGGGCCATGCTGGGGATGGGCGCGACGATGATGCTGGTGCCGTTCGCGCCGACGCCGCTGTGGTTCGCCGCGGCCCTCATGCTGGTCGCGGTGTTCAACGGCTTCACGCCGGCGAGCATCTCGTTGCTGGTGGCCAATACGCCGCCTCAGCGCATCGGCAGCGCGGTATCGCTCGCGCAGACGGGCGGGCAGGTGGGACACGCACTCGGACCCGCCGCCGGCGCCGCGCTGGCCGCGCTGATCGACCGGCAGCACGCGCTCTACTGGATCAGCGCCGGCCTGATGATGAGCGGCGGCATCCTGGTGGCGCTGCTGGTGCACGAGGTGAAGCAGGTGACCGCCGGCCCCTGGCGCCCGCGGCTGGTCGGCAGCCTGCGCGAGTTGCTGGCGGTGCCGCGCGTCGCCCCGCTCTTTTTGCTGGCGTTCATGTTCTCGATTATGTGGCACGGCAGCGTGACCAACATCAGCGTCTTCGTGTTGCAGCTGCTGGAGGCCCAGCCCGCGCCAGCGGGCGCGGAGATCGGCGTCGCGGCGACCTGGATCGGGGCGGCGGCAACCGCCATGGCGCTGTCCACGATGATCGCACTGCCGCTGTGGGGGCGTGTGATCGACCGCATCGGTCCCGCGCGTGTGCTGGCCATCGGCACCGCCGCCACTGTGATCACCCACCTGCCGCTGCTCGTGTTGCAGACGCCGCTGCAACTGGTGCTGGCGCGGGTGGCGTTCGGACTGACCTCCGCCGGCATGCAGACGGCGATCTTCCAGTTGCTGCGGATGCACTCGCCGGCGGGCATGGACGCGCGCGCCCTTTCCTACGCGACCGCGTTCCAGTTTCTTGCCATGGGCGTGGCGCCATTCATAGCGGGGCTGGTCGGGCCCGCGCTGGGGCTGCGCGCCTACTTTGCCATCTCCACCGCGTTGATGCTCGGCGCCCTGGCGATGTGGCTGCGCGCCGGAAAGAAGAAGTAAATCGTGGATAATGGATGAGGGATGACACTCTTAGAGCGCCTAACAAAATGAATTCCCCTCCTGCCCGAGGAGGGGTGCCCGCGCAAGCGGGCGGGGTGGTGGGAGCAAGAGATGCCCACGTAACCACCCCGTCTGCTTCGCATCCACCCCTCCTTGAAAAGGAGGGGAGTAAAACAAGGCCGGTCATTTTGTTGGGCGCTCTAAGGACCACGCGGGGAGGGTAATGCAATGAACACCGTAAGCGAAGCGCACCGGATCAGCGACGTCGAAACTCTCGAGAAGCTATACGGCCTGCCTTCCGGCGCCGCCGTCGAGAAGGAGGTCGACTACCTCCATCCGCATTACCAGAGGCTGATCGCCGCCTCGCCGTTTTTCGTTCTCGCCACGGGTTGCCCGGAGAGCATGGACGCGTCGCCGCGCGGCGATGCGCCGGGGTTTGTCGTGGTCGAGGACGACAGGACGCTGCTGATCCCCGACCGGCGCGGCAACAACCGCGTGGACAGCCTGCGCAACATCATCGCCAACCCGCGCGTCGCGCTGCTGTTCCTGATCCCGGGCATCGGCGAGACGCTGCGCGTCAACGGGCGCGCGGAGATCTGCACCGATCCGGCGCTGCTCGGGCGCTTCAGCGTCGAGGGCAAGCTGCCGCGCTCGGTGCTGGTAGTGCGCGTCGACACCGTTTTTTTCCAGTGCGCCCGCGCGATCTTCCGCTCGAAACTGTGGGACCCGGCCCGGCACCTCGAACGCAGCCGCCTGCCGAGTCTCGGCACGATCGTCTCCGATATCACTCGCGCGAAGTTCGACGGCAAGGAATACGACAAGGGGCTCTACGAGCGCCTGCAGGGGGCGCTCTACTAGCAGACTGTTGCAAAACAGCCCGTCACGCCGGCGAAAGCCGGTGTTCGGATAGTTAGGTGAAATCCAGCCGCGTATCGCGCAGCACCCCGTAGAGCGGGATCGGTTCGCGGCGGGGAATTTCCAGCGGCGGCAATCCCTTGGCTTCGAGCGCAACGCCGGCCGCCGCGAGCGCGTCCATGACCGGTTTTGACAGCACCAGCTCGCCGGCGCGGGCGCGGTGCAGCAGGCGCTCGGTGATGCTCACGCTATCGCCAATAAAGAGCGGCCGCCCGGGCCTGGGGTCGCCGGTGATGCCGACGATCGCATCGCCGGCATGCAGCGCTATCGCTATTGCCGCGCGGATGCCGTAATCGTGCTCCCACGATTCCTCGAAGACGGCGAAGTTCTGCTCGATATCCTGCGCCGCCTGCAAGGCACGCAGTGCGTTGTCATGGCCCTTGAAGGACGCCACCAGGGTATCGTTCAGCACGTTGCGCACGGTGCCGCCCTGGCTTTCGATCGCCGCCTGGACCACGGCGAAGAATTCGGAGACGCGCGCCAGCACCACTGACGGCTGGAGCATCGCGGAGGTGCGCGTGAACCCGCGCGTCTCGGTGAACAGAATGACTACCGGGATGCGCTCCGGCGCAGCCAGACTGGGATTCGGCGCCGTCATATCAAGAGCTTCCATCGTTCCCCCCATCAGGCCGGCCTGCGCGATGCGAAATGAAGATTACGGGGCCAGCGTTGTGATTCAGTATAAATGTTCCCGGCCCGTTTTTCCGTGTGATGGAAATCACGCGAGATGCGGGAAGGGAAACAAATCAGGAGGATGCCGGAATTCGCGACGACCAACGGTGGAGGACTGACGACGGACGGCACGATAGAATCGCCGCATGTGCGGCCGCTACGGGCTCTATCGCTCGAAGATGGACTACGAGAACGCGCTCGAGGCGGCCGGCGGGCTGACCGCGGACCGCGGGCGGGGCCCGCGCTCGATCGCGCCCAACTACAACGTCTCGCCCACCCACGCCGTATGGATCGCCCGCCGGGACGGCCGCAACGTCTGGCTCGAGCCCGTGGTGTGGGGGCTCGCCGCGCGCTGGTCAAAATCGCCGGAGGAGGGGCCGCGGCCGATCAACGCGCGCCAGGAAACGGCGGCCACCAGCAAGCTGTTCGGACCGTTGCTGCGCCGCAAGCGCTGCCTGGTGCCCTGCGACGGTTTCTACGAGTGGAAGCAGGCGCCGGGCGGCAAGCAGCCCCACCTGATCCGCATGAAGAGCGGAGAGCCGTTCTTCTTCGCCGGACTCTACGAAATCTGGCACGAGGGCAAGCCGGACGAGCTCGCCACCTTTACCATCATCACCGGCGAGCCCAACGAGCGGGTGGCGCCGATTCACAACCGCATGCCGGTGATCGTGATGCCGGCCGACTACGGGCGCTGGCTCGCCCCGGAGATCACCGACCCGGCCGCCCTGGCGGATATCCTAAGGCCTTATCCCGCCGGGGAAATGACGGCGTACCGCGTCAGCACCCGCGTCAATTCGCCCCGCCACAACGACCCGGCGATTACCGAGCCGCTCCAACAACCCTGAAGCCAGTGCTACAGTGTCGGCATGAAACCGATTGCCGCCGCCCAGCTCGTTCCCATCCGGCTCTATCCCCTCTACGGCTGCAAGATCAACGCCGGCTTTCCCTCGCCGGCGGACGATTACATCGAATCCCGGCTCGATCTCAACGAGTACCTGGTCAGGCATAAGGAAGCCACCTTCTTCCTGCGGGTGAAGGGGGACTCGATGGCGGGCGCGAACATCCACGACGGCAGCCTGCTGATCGTGGACCGCGCGGCCGAGCCCAGGCACGGCGACATCGTGGTGGCGGTGGTCAACGGCGAGCTGACCGTGAAGCGCCTCCACCGGCGCGACGGCGTGGTGAAGCTGCTGGCCGAAAGCGAGTCGTATCCCGAAATCCTCATCAAGCCGGAAAGCGACCTGGTGGTGTGGGGCGTGGTGCAGCATGTCGTCCACACCTTCGGCTGAAATCTTTGCCCTCGTAGACGGCAATAATTTCTACGTGTCCTGCGAGCGGGTGTTCGACCCCCGGCTCGAGGGGCGGCCGGTCGTGGTGCTCTCCAACAATGACGGCTGCGTGGTGGCGCGCTCCAGCGAGGCCCGGGCGCTCGACATTGGCATGGGCGTGCCGGTGTTCAAGGTGCGCGACCTCATCCGCCGGCACGGGATCGTCGTCCTTTCCAGCAACTACACGCTCTACGGCGACATGTCGCAGCGCATGATGGCCGTCATCGGCCAGTTCAGCCCGCGGCAGGAAATCTACTCGATCGACGAGAGCTTCGTGGACCTGGCGGGCTTCGGGCATCTCGATCTGCGCGCCTGCGGCCAGGAAATGCGCCGGCGCGTGCAGGCCTGGGTCGGCATCCCCACCTGCGTGGGGATTGCGCCCACCAAGACGCTCGCCAAGCTCGCCAACCGTTGCGCGAAGAAGCGCCCCGAGTACGACGGGGTGTGCGACTGGAGCCGGTTGCATCCGGCGCAACTCGAACACCTGCTGTCCACCTTTGCGGCGGGAGACGTGTGGGGCATAGGCCACCGCTGGGGCGCGAAGCTCCTGGCGATGGGCATTCGCTCGGCCCGGGACCTGGCAACGGCCGATGCGGCGCTGCTGCGCGACCGCTTCGGGGTGGTGATGGAGCGCACCGCGCGCGAACTGCGCGGGATTTCCTGCATGGCGCTCGAGGAAATCAGCGCGGATCGCAAGCAGATTGTTTCTTCCCGCTCCTTCGGCCGGATGACCCGATCGCTTGGAGACCTGGAGGAGGCTGTGACGCAGTACACCTGCCGCGCGGCCGAGAAGCTGCGCCGGCAAGCGGGCGCCTGCTCGACCCTGCAGGTGTTCCTGCAGACCAACTCGTTCAACGCCGGCGAACCGCAATATCATCCCGTCGCCACGGTCAGGCTGGCGGCGCCTTCGGATGACTCCTTGCGCCTCACCGGTGCCGCGTTGTCCGGCCTGCGCCGCATCTACCGGCCGGGATTCCGCTACGTCAAAGCGGGCGTGATGTTCAACGAAATCCAGCCGGCCACTGTCCGGCAGATGCAGCTCTTCGAAGACGGCGGCGAGGGGCTGGCCTCCGCGCGTGAGGCAGGCGCCCGTTCACGGCTGATGGCGGTGATGGACCGCGTCAATCGCTGGGCGGGCCGGGGAACGCTGCAGCTCGCCTCGGCCGGCATCCGCAACGCCTGGGCGATGAAGCGCGAGCAGATGACGCCGGCCTATACCACGCAATGGAAGGAACTGCCGGTCGCGCGGGCGTGATCCCGTCGCCGGGGGCGCTAGAGTGCCTAACATAATGAAACGCGCGTGCGTTGTGAGTCAGAATCGTCGATAGCGCGAAGCGAGGTGCGGCCAATACTCGCTGTATTGGCAAGCCGAGCGACAAAGCTAGCGGCGATTCTGGCCGCAACCCCCTTGGGCTGGCACGGTTTTGGCCCGCGTCTAACTGCTCGTTGCATGCCTGTTGTGGGGCCTGACCATACCACTAATCCCGCGTCGCCAAAACCGTGACAGCGCAGCGTGTGTTTCATTATGTTAGGCGCTCTTAGGATCGCTGCGGATGCAATCGCGTGCCACCGGCCGGCGCGCGATTGTCTGAAGCGATCCGGCCCGCGGCATGGTCGGGGGAGGGATGGCGCACGCGCAGCTGCCGTCCCTCGGCCTGCATGCGGCGCAACGTGATGTCAGGGTCGGGGGCTTCGCTCCCCGGCTGGTTCCAGTGCGCAACCGATGCCTCGTCGCACCAGTGCCCGAGCTTGGGCAGGGCGGCCTGGTGCGCGCCCGAGCCGCGGAAGCCGCGCATCGCGTCCTCGCTCTTCCACACGGTCGCGGTCCAGAAGGTCAGGCGCGGCAGGTCCCCGTAGACTTTCCCGGTAATGAATCCGCTCGCGCGCTCCGCCTGCCGCGAGATGCGGCGGCTTTGCCACGCGAACGGGAGGAGAAAGCGGAAGCTGCGAAGGCGCAGGCGGGTGATGGAGATCAGCGGCATCGCATGTTCCTTGATCGGGCGCCGCTCACCTGGGCAATCTGCGGATGGCCTTGAGCCGTTGCGTGGTGTCGCCCGCGAGATGTGACCAGATGATCGCGTCGCGCACCAGCTTGTGCGCCATGGCGTCCATGGCGCCGGGCGCCGCGACGTGGATCTCCAGGTTGAGGCGCGTCACGCGCTGGATGATGTCGGTCGAGTAATTCATCACCAGGACCGGGTTGGGTGATTTCACGTGATGGTCCATCTCCCAGGCGGTGCGCAGCACGAACGAGCGCAGGGACTCGGTGAGGGCGATCATCTCGTTCAACTTCAACTGCACGAGCGGGTGGTCATAAAGGATTTTGCCGCCGCGGCTCGCGCTCTTCGCGTGCTGCATGGCGTACTCGCACGCCGCATCGCACACGCCGAGCGCGTTCGCCGCCAGCTCGAAGTCGCTGAACTCCCTTGAAGCACCGCTGCGGACTTTCATGCCGCCGTTGACCTCGCCCACCACGTTGGCGTGCGGCACGCGCGCGTCCTCGAACACGAGCTCCGCGTTCTGGTAAAAGCGCCAGCCGCTCTTGTTGAAAATCTTGCCGATGCGAAAACCCGGCGTGTCAGCCGGCACCAGGAACACCGTGGTGCCGTCGTGAAGCGGCGCGTTGGGGTTGGTCCGTGTGTTAACGAAGAACAGCTTGCCGACGCCGCCGTTGGCGATGAAGGCTTTCTCGCCGTTCAAGATCCACTCGTCGCCATTGCGCTCCGCCCGCAGCCGGTAGCCGGCCTTGGGGTCGTCCTCCGGCGGGTAGCGGTTATCGGAGCCTGCGTTGGGCTCCGTGCTCCCCGAGCCCATCACGAAGGTGTCATCCGCGAGGAACGGCTTGAGGAACCGTTCCTTCTGATCGCGGGTGCAGAACTCGGCGATCTGGTGGCTCCACTTCCAGTTCTGGCTGAAGGCCTTCGACATCGCGCTGTCGCCGCTGGCGAGTTCCGCCATCACCAGGCCCTGGGTGACGAAGTCCGCGCCGGGGCCGCCCCATTCCTCCGGCACGGCGAGCGTGCGGAAGCCCAGTTGAGAGCCTTTGCGGATGATGTCCCAATCCCATGGCGCGAACCCGCCTTCGACCTGGTCGCGCCGGAGCGACAGCGGGCGTAACTCGTCCCGCGCGAACTCGCGCGCCTTCAGCTGCCAGCCGCGTTGCACTTCGTTGAGCGAGAAATCCATCGTTCTTGTCGGGCGTGATGATAGGCGTGACCGAAGTCTAAAGCTTCACCGCCAAGGTCGCCATCCTCCTATTACGGCCTTCTTAATTGGGAAGGCCGTCTCGAATCTCCCCTCGCCCTCCAGGGAGAGGGGCGGGGGTGAGGGTATGGCCGCCAAGGAACAGGTAAAGCTTCAACGCGAAGGCCGCAAAGGACGCGAAGGAAAATAAAAGCCTCGACGCGAAGGCCGCCAAGGCCGCAAAGGAATTCATTGTCGAAAACCAACCCAAGGACGCGAAGACAACGCCAAGCGGGGAATAGGAAACGCCGTCGGAATTATAATGTGTAGTGTAGTAAGTCCAAGAGCCTGCTTGAATGTGTAGTAGTCGCGGCTTGATCTGACAGCCCGTGTCCGCTTCCGCAACCCGGAGCGGTCATTCGTGCCGCCCGCCTTGGGCACAATCAAGAAAAGCCTTGGGGAAGCAGGGGGAAGAACTTGTTTCGCTCTAGTGGTTGGAATAGAGTGCTCCGTAACACACGGGACGACGGCCATGAAGCTGATCAACCAATCCAACGTGCCCATCGAGCACCGAATGTCCCCGAAGGGGGTGTACGAAATCCTGCGCCAACACGTGTCGCTGGCCCTGGGCGGCGTGAAGGACACGGGTGGGTGGGGCGGGGGACACCCATTCGACGTGGGGCTCGCACGCATTCCGGCAGGGAAGAAAGGCTTCCCATATCATTCGCACGCCGCGCAGACGGAATACTACTCGGTGCTGGCGGGTGCCGGTAAAGTGATCGACGAAAAGGGCGCGACCATACCGATCAAGGCCGGCGACCATTTCATCTTTCTGCCCGGCGAGGCCCACCAAATCGTCAGCGACTCCGTGGCGGACCTGGAATACCTCGTGATCGCGGATCATCACCGCGCTGATGTGACGACCTATCCGCGAACCGGCAAACGGATGATCAAGCCGGAGGGCCGCCTCATCGCGCCGGTCGATGCCGACTATTACGCCGGCGAGGAATAGGCTCTGGGCTTCCGACCGTCCGCTCTTGGCAGCCGAAAGCGGACAATGCCAGTCATATCAAGTCCTGGCTAGAGCGGGTGATGGCAGTCAACGAACCCCCTTGAATGCCACCTTGGCGTTTGCTTCGCGACCTTTGTTGCTGTTCTTATATTTAAATCCTTCGCGGCCTTTGCGTCTTTTGCGGTGAGGCTTTACGTCGAATAGTTAGTTATATGATGACGCGTCCAACGCGACTCAGCAGAGGAGGGTAATGAAGTCCAGGTTGTGGTTATTCCTGGGAGCAACGGCCGTGCTGGCATGCCCGTTGCCAGCACTGGCGCAAAAGTATCCCGACAAGCCGATCCGGCTGGTGGTGGCATTCCCCACCGGCGCGCCGTACATCCTGGCGCTGCTGCTCTCGGAGAAGCTGCGCGATCCCCTCGGGCAGCCGGTGGTCCCCGATTTCCGTGGCGGCGCGGGCGGTAATCTCGCTGCGGAGCTCGTTGCCAAAGCGCCCGCGGATGGCTATACGCTGCTGCTGACGAGCGGCACGATCGCGATCAGCCCGAGCCTGTTCCCCAAGTTGGGTTACGACACCTTCCGCGATTTCGCGCCGGTCACGTTGCTCGCCACCGTGCCCAACGTGCTCGCGGTTCATCCCTCGGTTCCGGCACGCACCCTGGCCGAGTTGGTGAAGCTCGCGAAAGCGCAGCCGGGCAAGCTCAACTTCGGTTCCGGCGGCGTCGGCTCCGGCAGCCAGCTCGGCAGCGAGCTCTTCAAGACGATAAACGGCTTGCGCATGGTGCACGTTCCCTACAAGGGCGCGGCGCTGGCGCTGTCGGCGATGCTCGGCGGCGAGGTGGACATGGTGACCTCGACGGTGCCGGCGGCGATCCCGCTCGTCAACAGCGGGCGCATCCGCGCACTCACGGTGATGGCGCCGGCGCGCGTGGCGGCTCTGCCGAACGTGCCGACAACCGCCGAGGCGGGCATGCCGGAGCTGGTCGTGATCACCTGGTACGGCTTGTTCGTGCCGGCGGGGACCCGGCCTGAGGTCATCGAGCGCCTCAACGGCGAGTTCGTGAAAGCCCTGCACGCACCCGACACGCGTGCCAAACTCGCGCAGGTGGAGCTCGAGGTCGCCACCAGCACGCCGGCCGAGACCGCGAAATTCGTGCGCGCGGAGATGGAGCGCTGGGCGCGCGTGATCAAGGCGGCGGGGATACGAGTCGAGTAGGAGACGGCATGCAGGTCACGAGCTCATCGCAGGAATTACTCGACGCGGATTCTCCGGACACCGTGCGGCTGGCCGTCGCCGAAGCGGTCGCGCTCGGCGAGCGCGCGCTCACGCGGGTGGGATACAGCGGTGAGGACGCGCGCATCATCGTCGATCAGGTGGTAGACAACGCGCTGTGCGGCTACAAGTTTGCGGGGCTGCCGCGCCTCCTTGCGATTGCGGGTGACGAGAAGACGGCCAGGGGCCGCACCCCCGTGAAGGTCGTCCACGAGACGCCGGTTTCCGCGCTCATCGATGGCGGCAACAACGTCGGCTACATTGCCGCCTTTCGCGCCGCGGAAGTGGCGATCCGCAAGGCGCGCGCGGGCGGCATGGCATCGGTCGGCGCGTTCAACAGCTATTACAGCGGCCGCAACGCCTACTTCGTCGAGAAAATCGTGCGCGAGGGACTGGTTGCGTTCCACGTGTCGAGTGCGCATCCCCACGTGCTGCCTCCGGGCGCCGCGCGCCCGATGCTCGGCACCAATCCGATCTGCTTCGGCTTTCCGTCCGACGACGGGCCGGTGATCGTCGACATGGGCACCGCGTCGTTCATGTGGGGCGAGGTGATGCTGCACGCGCACCTTGGAGAACCGCTGCCGGCAGGCATCGGCTTCGACGAGCACGGCAGGCCCTCGCGCGACGCCGCGGCGGTGTTGAAGGGCGGTGTCGCGCCGTTCGGCGGCCACAAGGGCTACGGCCTGTCGTTCGCGATCCAGGCGCTGGGACTTCTCGCCGGTGCGGCGTTGACGCGCGGGGAGGTGCGGGACTACGGCTTTCTCTTCTGGGCGCTCGATCCGAATGTCATGCTTCCCGGCGGTGAATTCAAGAGCCAGATGTCGGAGTACGTGCGCCAGATCAAGGCGACGCCGCGCCAGCCGGGCGTGGCGGAGATCCGCATACCGTCGGAGCGCGCGTTTCGCGAGCGCGAGCGCCGGCGGAAGGAAGGCATCGTGATCGAGCGCAAAGTGGTCGAGTCGCTGCGGGCGCTATAGAATCCACAGCAACCGTAGTGAGTCGTGAGTCATGAGTGGTGAGTCGAGCTCCCACCACCCCGCCCGCTACGTGGGCACCCCTCCTCTGGCAGGAGGGGAACAAAAAAAGCTCCCCTCCTTGGATAAGGAGGGGTGGATGCGAAGCAGACGGGGTGGTTGATATCAGTCGCTGGTCACCGGTCACCGTTTCGTAAAGGAATGCAGGTCATGCGTGGTTGCATTTTCGTAGCTGCGTCGTTATGCGCTGCGGCCTGCGGCACGGCGCTTGCCCAAAGCTATCCGAGCAAGCCCATACGGCTCATCCTGCCGTTCGCCGCGGGCGCGCCCAGCGACATGGTGGGCCGCACCATCGGGCAGAAGATGGGCGCGCAGATGGGCCAGAACCTCGTGCCGGACAACCGGGCCAGTGCCGGCGGCACCCTCGGCCTCACGCTGGCCGCCAAAGCGCCGCCGGACGGCTATACCGTCCTCGTCACTTCGCCGACGATCGTGATCAGCCCGTTGCTCTATGCCAACCTCCAGTACGACTCGCTCAGGGATTTCGCGCCCGTCGCGCGGCTCGCCTCGATTGAAAACGTGATGGTGGTGCATCCTTCGGTGCCGGCGAGGACGCTGAAGGAATTCATCGCGCTCGCGCGCGCGAGTCCCGGCAAGTTGAACTACGGCGCCGGCGGCGCCGGCACCACCAACCACCTCGCGAACGAGCTCCTGAAGAGCCTCCAGAAAATCAACCTGGTCCACGTGCCGTACAAGGGCGCGACGCTCGCTGCACAGGCCCTGATGGGCGGCGAAGTAGATGAAGTGATACTTGCCGTGGCGCCGGCATTGCCTTTCATCAGATCCGGAAGGGTGAGAGCCGTCGTGGTGCTCTCCGAGAAGCGCGTGCCGACGCTCCCCGACGTTCCAACGGCCGCGGAATCGGGTTTTCCCGGCTTCCGGATGTCGATCTGGTACGCGATGTTCGTGCCCGCCGGCACGCCGCGGGAGATCATCCTGCACCTCTATCGGGAGGCGGAGAAAGCGCTCAAGGACCCGGAGCTGCTCCAGCGCATGAGCAACGCCGGCATGGACCCGTGGCTGGGCACGCCGGAGGAGCTGGGAATGCTCCTGCGCAGCGAGATCACCCGCTTCGCGAAGATCGCCGAGAGCGCCGGGCTCAAGAAGGAATGAACAGCCCCGCCGGGCAAGCCCCCGACCTGTCGATCACTGTCAAGACGCTGCTCGTGTTCGAGCGCGGCGCGCTGGCCGTTGACGCTCTAAGGGCCTTCGATAGACGAGAGGCGAAAGCAACCCCTGCTGGCGGTAGTTATTACCTCCTTTCGGCTTTCGACTTACTTTTATGAGATAGTTCCGGAAGAGCCCAGTCTATACGGCGTCCAGAGGGCCAGGCCTGGAACCGTAGTAGTTCACGGAAGCAAGGCAGAAAACAAGCATAATTGTGAATGTGTCCGGCCCCGAGTCCATCACCACTGGCTGCTATGGCCGGAACCAACTGCGAGGAGGAATGGCATGAGCACAATTCGATTGTTGGGCGCATTCGTGGGTTTCATGGTGATCGCGTGTGGCACGGCGTGGTCGCAGCCGTACCCGTCGAAGCCGGTGCGGGTCGTCGTCGTGTTTGCTCCCGGCGGTGCGACCGATGTTGTCGGGCGGCTCGCGTTTCGGAAAGTGGGCGAGCAGCTCAACCAGCAGTTCCTGATCGACAACCGGACCGGCGCGAGCGGGACGATCGGTGCCGCGATCGTGGCGAAGAGTCCGCCCGACGGGTATACGATCATGGTGTATTCGGCGACGCTCCTCGCCAATGCGCACCTCTACCAAAAGCTGCCGTATGACGCGCTGAAGGACTTCATCGGGTTGACGCCGGTCGCGCGGCTGGTGGGCATGCTCATTGTGCACCCCTCGATGCCGGTGCGCACGACGAAAGAGCTCATCGCTCTGGCGAAAGCGCGGCCCGGTGACGTCCTGTACGGCACGGCCGGCCCCGGCGCCTTCCAGCATCTTGCGACGAGTCTTTTCCTCAACATGGCCGATCTGAAAATGACCCATGTCCCCTACAAGGGCGGCGCTCCGGCGACCGTTGCGATGGCGTCCGGCGAGGTGCAGGTGATGCTCACACCGGCATCAGAGGCTGTCCCCCACCTCCAGTCGGGTCGTGTGCGGCCCATCGCGGTGTCTTCGGGTTTTCGAACCACCCAGTTCCCGGAGATCCCCACCATTGCCGAAACGGTGAAGGGTTACGAATTCACCTCGTGGATGGGTACTTTTGTGCCGGCCGGCACGCCGAAGCCGATCCTCGACCGGCTCAACGCCGAGCTCAAGAAAGCGGTGGCCGATCCTGATGTCGCCTCGAAGCTTTCGGCCCTGACGCTCGATCCCATGCATATGACCCTCGAGGGGTTCGACCAACACCTGAAGTCCGAATACGACAAGTACAGATATGTCGTAAAGCTTTCGGGCGCTCGCATCGAATAGCCGCGGCGGCGGGAGAAAGGGCGCCCGAAGCATGCGCCCCGTCTGCCGTGGGGACCTCACGGTGCTTCCCCGAGAATCCCAAGTCCGTCTATAGCTTCGCACTTCCTCCCGCGTCCTCGAGGATCAGGTCGGCGCCTTTCTCCCCGATCATGATCGTGGGCGCGTTGGTATTGCCAGACACGAGCGTCGGCATGATCGAAGCATCGACGACCCGCAAGCCCCCGATGCCGCGAACGCGCAGGCGCGGGTCGACGACCGCGCCGGCGTCGCTTCCCATCCGGCACGTGCCGACGGGATGAAAGCTGATGCCGCCGCGCGCGCGAAGGTATTGCAGCCATTCGTCGTCGTGCGTGAACGGCTGCGCGGGCTCGTGCGCGCGCGCAACAAAGCGGCGCAAGGGCTCGGCATCGACGAGGCGGCGCGCGATCTTCATCCCGGCCACCAGGACCTCGCAGTCTTTGGAGGTGGAGAGATAGTTGGGACTGATAGCCGGGGCCGCGAGCGGATCGGCGCTCTTCAGAAGCACCGTTCCGCGGCTCTCGGGCTTCAACAGCCTGACCAGCAGGGTGAAGCCGGAAAAGCGGTGCAGCACGTCGCCGGACTTCTCCGTGCTGTAGAGCACGAGCCCGATCTGCGTGTCCGGCCGGGAGGCGCCGGGTTGCGTCGCCACGAACCCCGTCGCGGTCGACGCGGCCATGGTCAGGAACCCCTTGCGCATGAGGAAGTAGCGCAGTCCCTCGCGTAGTTTCCTCATGGGGCTGCCGACGACGTCGTTCAAGGTGAACGGTTCGGCGCATTCGAAGACGAGGCGCCCGTTGTAGTGGTCCTGCAGGTTCGCGCCCACGCCCGGCATGTCGGCGACCACGGGAATTCCAAGCGCCTGCAGATGAGACGCGGGCCCGAGCCCCGACAACTGCATGAGCTGCGGCGAATTGAACGCGCCCGCGGCGAGTATGACTTCGCCCCGCGCGCGCGCGGACTGCCGCGTGCCGGCGCGCAGGTATTCGACCCCGGCGGCGCGCTTTCCTGAAAACAGGATGCGCGTGGCGTGGGCGTTCGTCACGACCGACACGTTGGAGCGCCCGCGCGCCGGTCGCAGATAGCCCACCGCCGTGCTGCACCGGCGTCCCCTGCGCTGGGTCACCTGGTTATAGCCGAAGCCCGCCTGCCGGGCGCCGTTGAAATCGGGATTGAGCGGATAGCCGCACGCTGCAGCGGCGGCGAAGAACGCTTCGCACAGCGGATGAGGTTCGGACGGGTCGGACACGCAGAGCGGCCCGCCGACACCATGGTACTCGTTCGCGCCGCGCTGGTTGTCCTCGGCTTTGCGGAAGTACGGCAGCACGTCCGAGTAACCCCAGCCGGCGTTGCCGAGATTGCGCCAGTCATCGTAGTCCTCGTGCTGGCCGCGAACGTACACGAGTCCATTGATCGAGCTCGTGCCGCCAAGCACCTTGCCGCGCGGTTGCGCGATACGCCGGCTTCCCGTTTTCTCGTCCGCCTCGCTCTGGTAGAGCCAGTTCACCTTCGGATTCGAGAAGTGCTTCCCGTATCCGAGCGGAATATGGATCCACCAGTCGTCGTCCTCCCCGCCGGCTTCTAGCAGCAGCACGCTGTGACGCCCCGAGGCGCTCAACCGGTTGGCGAGCACGCATCCCGCGCTGCCCGCGCCCACCACGATGAAATCGAATTCGTCGCCTTGCTGCATCGGGTTTGGCCTCACGAAGTCAGAACCGCCCCATTATGTTCTCCCAGTTCCGGCGCGATGTCGATTCGATCCGGCATTTCTGGGAAATCCCGCGGCGAGCCATGCGCTTTGACTCGAACTGGTGTTCCGGAATCGTTTTGGCTAGACTCCGTCAACCTGATAAGAGACAACGGCAAGAGGCATCATGAAGCACCGCACGTTCGGCCGCAGCGGCATCCAGGTCTCGGAAATCATTTTCGGCGCGGGCGCTGTCGGCGGCATTCTCATCCATAAGGACGACGCGACCAAGCGGGAAGCGATCCGCCGGGCGCTTGCCGGCGGGATCAACTGGATCGATACGGCCGCGCAGTATGGCAACGGCAAGTCGGAAGAAGCGCTCGGCTGGCTGCTGCCCCCCGAAAGCAAAATGCGCGGGGCGACGCCCGGGTCTAATCCCGCATTTAATCCTTTTGTTTCGACCAAGTTTCAGCTCGACGTCGAGAACCTGAAAGACGTCCCGGCGCGGATCGAGGAGAGCCTGAGGGCAAGCCTCGCCCGGCTCAATCGTTCATCGGTCGACCTGCTGCAGCTGCACAACCGGATCGGATCGAAGCCCGGCGGCCGGGTGATGACGGTCGAGCAGATCCTCGGCAGGAACGGCGTGGCCGACGGGCTCGACCGGCTGCGCGAGAAGGGGCTGATCCGCCATAGGGGCATCACCGCCATTGGCGAGGCCGCGTCTGTTTGCGAGGTGATCCGGAGCAAGCGCTTCGATTCCGCGCAGGTCTACTACAATCTGTTGAATCCCAGCGCGGGCCGGAGCATGCCCAGGGGGTGGACCGGTCAGAACCTGGGCGGCATTATCGAGGCCTGTCGCGCCAACCAGGTCGCAGTGATGGCGATTCGTATTTTTGCCGCCGGCGTCATAGCCACGGATGAGCGGACGGGGCGCGAGAGCGTGCTGATCGCGGACACAAGTGTTGCGGAAGACGAACGCAAGGCGAGGGCCGTGTTCGATGCGATCGGTACCGAGCAGGGAACGCGCGCGCAGGTCGCGCTGCGCTTCGTGTTGTCGAACCCGGATGTGTCCTGTGCGGTGATTGGCAGCGCGGAGTTGCATCATATCGACGAGGCGCTGCAGGCAGCCGCGATGGGGCCGCTCCCGCCGCAGGTGCTAGCCCGTCTCGATGCGCTGTATGAATGTGATTTCACCCCCATCCCCGCCCTTCCCCCGTCGAAGGGGGAAGGGAGATAACAGCGCTGCGCACCGTGAGAATCGAGAGCGATTTCGGCCGAGTCTAGCCGTATATCGATTAAACACGCCAGGCTGAGCCTGGCCCCAACGGAGAGAAAGAATCATGAGCGAAACCGTGACTCAGGCCAACCAGGCAGCCATGCCTTCCGCCGCCGCGACGCGGCAGGAAGCCGAGACGCCGCGACGGCTGAGGGAAATACTGTGCCTGGAGGATTTCGAGGAGCCCGCGCGCCGCTTCCTCCCGCGCCCCATCTTCGGCTACATCTCGGGCGGCGTGGAGACGAACGCAGCGCTCACCGCCAACCGCGCCGCCTTCGGCGACTACGAGTTCCTGCCGCGCGTGCTCGTCAACACCAAGGCCCGCCATCAGAAGACGACGATCTTCGGGCGCACCTACGATCTGCCATTCGGTTTTCCGCCGATGGGCGGCACTTCGCTCGCCGCCTATAGGGGCGACTCCGTCCTCGCCAAGGTCGCGGCGGAGTTGAACACGGTCATGATCCAGAGCGGCGCGTCGCTGACGCCGATGGAGCGCCTCAGGGAAGCCGGGCCGACCGCATGGTTCCAGGCTTATCTGCCCGGGGACCCCGGGATCATCACGCCGCTCGTGGAGCGGGCGCAACGCGCGGGTTTTGAAGTGCTCGTGCTCACGGTGGACGTGCAAGTGTCCGCGAACCGCGAGAACAACGTGCGCAGCGGCTACAGCTCGCCGTTGAAGCCGTCTCTACGCCTGGCATGGGACGGCCTGCTGCGGCCGCGGTGGCTGTGCGGCACCTTCGGCCGCTCGATCGTGAACCACGGGATGCCGCACCTGGAAAACATGGGGTTTCCCCGCATACCGATCCTCGGACACGTCGAGCGTCCGCGCTGGGCGCGCGACGGGCTCTGCTGGGAGCACGTGGAGCTCATGCGAAAAATCTGGAAGGGCAAGCTGGTGTTGAAAGGCGTGCTCTCCAGTAAGGACGTCCGCATCGCGCGGGAGAGCGGCGTCGACGGCATCATGGTGTCGAACCACGGCGGGCGCCAGCTCGACGGCACCGTCGCGCCGCTGCGGATGCTTCCCGCCGCGGTCGCCGAAGCCGGCGGCATGACCATCATGCTGGACAGCGGGATCCGCCGCGGCAGCGATTTGCTCAAGGCTTTCGCCCTGGGGGCGCAGTTCGTCTTCATCGGCAGGCCGTTCCTCTATGCGGCCTCGATCGCGGGCGCAGCCGGCTTGCACCATGGCGCGAACCTCCTGCGGGAGGAAATCAGCCGCAACATGGCAATGCTCGGCATCTCGTCCCTTGCCGAAATGAAGCGCGAGTTCCTGGTGCCAAGTCGGGGGCCGATTTAGAACACGCTGAGTGCCGAGTGTCGAGTGTCGAGTGGCGAGTGGCGAGTGTCGAGTGGCGAGTGTCGAGTGGCGAGTGTCGAGTGGCGAGTGTCGAAAATCCCCCGACTAACGGTGGCACTTTCTTCATTCGCCTTTCAGCTTGCCAGGTGAGATAGTTCCGGTCAGTCAACGGGAGGTATTGCATGAATGCGAAATCGCTGGGCCTTGGCATCCTCGGGCTCCTGCTCGCGGCGAATACCTTCATCTCCATCGCTTGCGCCGCGAGCTGGCCGGAGAAGCCGATACGCGTGATCATTCCGTGGCCGCCGGGGGGCAGCACCGACATCGTCGGGCGGATACTGGCGGCGGACTTGAGCGCCCGGTTGAAGCAGCAGGTGCTGATCGACAACCGGGCCGGCGCCGGCAGCATCGTCGGCTTGCAGCTCGCGACGGCCTCGCCGCCGGACGGCTATACCTTCATGATGACTTCCACGGCGTACGGCTTTCTCATCGACAAGCCGAAGGTGCCGGTTGACCTCGTCAATTCATTCGCTCCCGTCGCGATGATCGGCTTCGGCGACAGCGCGCTCGTCGTCCATCCGTCGTTCCCGGTGAAGACGGTGAAGGACCTGATCGAGCTCGCCAAGAAAAGGCCCGGCGAGATCTTCTACGCGTCCTCGGGCATCGGCGGCTTCCCGCACATGAATACCGAACTCTTCAAGTTGAAGACCGGCGTGAACCTGGTGCACGTGCCGTTCAAGGGCGGCGGACCCGCGGTAGCCGACGTGATGGCCGGGCATACCCAGCTGAACTTCAGCTCGCTGGTCACGGCCGCGCCGTATGTGCAGAGCGGCCGGCTGCGACTGGTCGCGACGGGCGGCCCCCGGCGCGATCCCAAGTATCCGAACGTGCCGACGATCGCGGAGACCGTGCCCGGATACGAGTCCCGGATCTGGTGGGGCATCTTCGCGCCGCCGAAGACGCCGCCGGACATCATCGCGCGCTTCCACGCCGAGACCCTGGAGGTGATTTCGACGCCGCTGTTTCAGAAGCGGCTCGACGAGCAGGGCGGCGCGGTGGTGAAGATGAGCTCAGCCGAGTTCGGCAAGCTCATGGTGTCCGAGCAGAACAAATGGCTCGAGGTCATCAAGGCGGCCGGGATCAAGGGCGAGTGAGCGGGTGACGGGGTGAAGCCGACGTAAAACTTTACCGCGAAGGACGCAAAGGCCGCCAAGGAAGTATTACTACGGGTCGCTAAGGACGCAAAGGCCGCGAAGAATTCTATAGTAGAAGAAAGGTCGCAAAGAATACGCCAAGGGTGGCATACGGGTAGCGTCGTACCACCAGCACTTCTTCCTGCTCTGTCTGAATCACAGAGTATTTATCCCAATTTCATCCTTGGCGCTGTCTTTGCGTCCTTGGGTTGGTTTTCGATAATGAATTCCTTTGCGGCCTTTGCGGCCTTGGCGGCCTTCGCGTTGAGGCTTCTATTTTCCTTCGCGGCCTTGGCGGTCTTGGCGGTGAAGCTTTAGCCAAGCCCGCACCGCGGAAGCCTTCCTTCAGGCGAGCGCCGGGTGTCGCTTCACCCAATCCGTCGCCTGCTCGTAAGCATGCGCTACCCGATATATCAGTGTTTCGCTGAACGGTTTGCCGACGATCTGCATGCCGAGCGGCAGCCCCGCCTTGTTGAATCCCACCGGCACCGACAGCGCCGGGCCGCCGGTGATGTTGAATGGCGCGCGCGCCTGGCGGCCGTAGGTGTATTCGATCGCTTGCGGGTCGTCGATGCGGCAGGGCGGGTCCATCGAGCTGGCCGTCACCGCCACGTCGATCCCGGAGAAGAGAGCGTGGAACGCGTCGGCCAGCTTGCGGCGCAGGCGCGTCGCGTTGATATAGTCCGCCGCGCGCACGAAAGCGCCGGCCATGATCCGCTCGCGGGCCAGCGCGCCGTAGTCCTGCGGCCGCTCGCGCATCCACTTCTCGTGGAGCGCAAAGGCCTCGCTGGTCAGCAGCGTGCGGTTGCACGCGTTGTATTCGGCGAGCGGGGTGGTCTGGATCTCGCGCACTTCGGCGCCGAGCTCCGCCAGCTTTTTGACCGCGGTTTCGATTCCCTCAGCCACTTCCGGATCGGCCTGCATGTCGCGCGTGTAGAAGTGGCGGATCACGCCGATGCGGAGCCCCTTCACGCCGCGGTCGAGCTGCGCGGCGTATCCGCCCGCTGCGTGCGCGACGCTGCCGGGGTCGAGCGGGTCGTGGCCCGCGATGAGCTCCAGCAGCAGCGTGTTGTCCCGCACCGTGCGCGTCAGCGGCCCGACGTGATCGAGTGAATAAGCGAGCGGGAAAACGCCGCGCCGGCTAACCGCGCCGTAGGTGGCTTTCATGCCGATGATGCCGCACATCGTGGCCGGGTTGCGCACCGAGCCGCCGGTGTCGGTGCCGATCGCCGCCGGCACGAAGCCCGCCGCCGTCGCGCTGCCTGCGCCGCTCGAGGAACCGCCGCAGAAATGGTCGCGGTTCCAGGGATTGCGCGCCGGCGGCCAGGGCAGGTCGAACGAGGGCCCGCCGGTGGCGAATTCGTGCGTGGACAGCTTGCCCATGAATACGCCGCCCGCGGCCTTGAGCTTCGCCGCGACGTGGGCGTCGGCCGCCGCGACATTGTCCTTGAGGATCTTCGAGTGGGCGGTGGTCGGCAGTCCCGCGTAGTCGACGATGTCCTTGAGGGCGTAGGGCACGCCGTGCAGCGGGCCGCGCCAGGCGCCGCGCGCGATCTCGCCTTCCGCGCGCCGCGCGTCCTCGAGCGCGATCTCGGGCGTGAAACGGAGGAACGAGTTCAACTTCCCGTCGTGCCGCTCGACGCGGGCGATCAGCGCCTTTGCGTACTCGACGGGCGAGAGTGCTTTCGAGCGCAGCCGCTCTGCCGCTTCGGCAACGGTAAGCCAGGCGAGGTCGGTCATTAGAGATCCTTCAGGACGAACACGTGCGCCGGCTCGTCGGCCGGGGCGAGGTTCCCGATCGGCAGAGCGGCGCGGCGCGCCCGCGCGGTCCGGGTTGCGCGCAGCAGTTCCTGGAGATGCCCTTCGGTCAGGCGGGTCAGGCCGATTTCCGCGGCCATTCTGCGAATCTCGTCGAGCGTCAAGGAATCATCATGCATGGTGTGCCTTCAAGAAATCGGTGATGAGTGATAAAGTTCATAGGGGACAGACCACTTAGAAACTTGTTGAAGCAAATCAACCCCCAGCGGTCCTTAGAGCGCCTAACATAATGAAACGCGCGTGCGTTGTGAGACAGAATTGTCGCTAGCGCGAAGCGAGGTGCAGCCAATACTCGACGTATTGGCAAGCCGAGCGACAAAGCTAGCGGCGATTCTGGCCGCAACCCCTCGTGGGCTGGCGCGGTTTTGGCCCGCGGCCACCTCTTCTGGGCTGCCCGTTGCGGGGCCCGACCGCGCCGCTCGTCCCGGGTCGCCAAAACCGTGACAGCGCAGCGTGTGTTTCATTATGTTAGGCGCTCTTAGTGGTCTGTTCCCTAAGGTTACTCCATGAAAGGGATGAAGCCAGGATATGTGCCGCTTGAACGTGCGCTTTCCAAGCTGGGAATCGCTTCTCGTGCTGTATCGCGCCAGTGGATCCTGGACGGCAAGGTCAAGGTGAACGGGGTCCTCCGAAAAGACCCGCTTTTCCCGGTATCTCCAGAGCGCTCTAAAATTGAGGTCGAAGAGAAACCCGTCGTCAAGGTGGCTCACCGGACTTTCCTGCTGCACAAGCCGCGCGGAGTGGTCACCACGCGCTCGGACGAAAAGGGCCGGCCCACGGTCTTTTCGCTCATCCCGGAACCCGGATTGTACTTGATCGCGGTGGGGCGATTGGATTGGGCGACCTCCGGACTCCTGCTCCTGACCAATGACACGCGCCTGGCCGATTGGCTCACGGATCCCGGGAGCGGGGTTTGCCGGACTTACCTGGTCACCGTGCGCGGCAAAGTGACGGAGGAGAAATTGGAGTTACTCCGACGGGGACTGCTGGATGCGGGAGAAAAGCTCCAGCTGGAAGCAATCATCCTGCGCAAAGCCAGCGGTAAGGAGTCCCATCTGACCGTCCAGCTTACCGAAGGCAAGAACCGCGAAATCCGCCGGATGTTCTCCGCGCTCTCCCACGAAGTCACGCGGCTCAAAAGAGTGGCCTATGGAGCGCTGGAACTGGGAGAGCTGGAACCGGAAAAATTTCGCGAGCTCTCCTGGCTCGAGCTTGAACGCGCGTTTCCGGAATATCAACGTTAAAGGAGTCGGGGCCGAAAACGCTTCAGCGCAAAATATTTCGGCTCTTGACCCCTCTAATTTCATTTTTCTCATTTCACCACTCGAAAATAGTGCCCTGTCTCCGATTCATCGCTTTACACTGACCCTGGTTCCTGGTCCAAGGATGAAAACATGTGCCATCTTCGCAACCGTGGCTGCTGGATCGTCGCGGCGCTTTCCCTTGCGCTGGCGTGCGGCGCCGCGCTCGCGCAGGCGCCTGCGACCGGCCCGGGACAGGGTTATCCGGTAAAGCCGATCCGGCTCATCCTGACATTTCCTGCCGGCACGCCGAATGATACGGTGGGCCGCGCGCTGGGTCAGAAGCTTGCCGAATTGCTCGGCGAGAACGTGGTGCCGGACAACCGGCCGGGCGCCGGCGGCAATCTGGGAATCGGCGTCGCGGCCAAGTCTCCGCCCGATGGCTACACTCTCCTGCTGGCCACGCCCGGGATCGCGCTCAGCTCTTCGCTCTACTCCAAGTTGAATTACGATGCGGCAAGGGACTTCGTGCCGATCGCGCGGGCGACCACGACCCACAACGTACTGCTGGTGCATCCGTCGGTCCCCGCGAAAACATTGAGGCAGTTCATCAGCCTGGCACGCGCTCATCCCGGCAAGCTCAACTACGCTTCGGGCGGCGCCGGCACGACCAACCATCTCGCCAATGAGCTCCTGAAACATCTCGAGAAAATCAACCTCGTGCACGTGCCGTACAAGGGCGCAACCCTTGGCATGCTGGCGATGATCGGGGGCGAGGTCGACGAGGTCATCGTGCCGGTTGCGGCAGCGATACCGCAGATTCGCGCCGGCAAGGTGCGCGCGCTCGCGGTGCTGTCGGAGCAGCGCGTGCCGCCGCTGCCCGAGGTGCCGACGGCGAAGGAAGCCGGCGTCGACAACCTGGTGGTGGTGCTGTGGTATGGCATATTCGCGCCCGCCCGGACGCCGCCCGAAATCGTCGCGCGCCTCAGCCGCGAAATCATCAAGGCGCTGGAGTCGCCCGACCTGCGCGAACGGCTGAATGCGGTAGGCGTCGACCCCTGGCCCGGCACGCCGGAGGAGTTGGCGAGCCTAGTGAAAAGTGAGACAGCGCGCTACGCAACACTCATCAAGAGCATCGGCTTGCGTTTGGATTGAACCGCCGCGCACCGAAGTCGGCCTCGAAGAATCCCGGGTCATCTCAGCTAAGGGTTTGATTGCTTTTTATTATGAACGCCATCATCTCCGTCTCGAACCTCTCAAAAACCTACGCCACCGGTTTCCAGGCTCTCAAGAACGTCAGTCTCGACATTCGCCAGGGTGAGATCTTCGCGCTGCTGGGGCCCAACGGCGCGGGCAAGACGACGCTGATCGGCACCATCTGCGGGATCGTCAATCCCAGCGCAGGGACCATACGGGTGGACGGTCACGACATCGCCACCGATTACCGCGCCGCCCGCGCCATGATCGGTCTCGTGCCGCAGGAACTGACGACCGATGCCTTCGAAAGCCCGTGGGGCACCGTGTCCTTCAGCCGCGGACTGTTCGGAAGACCGCCCAATCCCGGCCACATCGAAAAAGTGCTCAGGGAGTTGTCCCTGTGGGACAAGAAGGACAGCCGGATCATGACGCTGTCGGGCGGCATGAAGCGGCGGCTCCTCATCGCCAAGGCTTTGTCGCACGAGCCGCGGATCCTGTTTCTCGACGAGCCGACCGCGGGCGTCGACGTCGAACTGAGGCGGGAAATGTGGCAGCTCGTGCGCTCGCTCAAGGCCGCCGGCGTGACCATCATCCTGACCACCCACTACATCGACGAGGCGGAAGAGATGGCCGACCGCATCGGGGTGATCAATAAAGGCGAGATCATCCTGGTGGACGACAAGGCCGAGCTGATGCGCAAGCTCGGCAGGAAACAATTGACGCTGCAGCTCCAGGAGACGCTCGAGCGCATTCCGCCTCAACTCTCTGCTCACAACTTGCAGCTGTCGGGCAAGGGAGGCGAGCTGATCTATACCTACGATGAGAACAGCGACCGGAGCGGTATCGCCGCGCTGCTGAAGGATCTCAGCGAGGCGGGCATCCGTTTCAAGGACCTCCATACGACGCAGAGCTCGCTCGAGGATATCTTCGTCACGCTGGTGAGAGACGGGCGGTGAAGGCAATGATCGTAAACCTGCATGCGATTCGCGCGATCTACAAGTTCGAAATGGCGCGCACGCGGCGCACGCTCGCGCAGAGCATCATCTCGCCGGTGATCTCGACGGCGTTGTACTTCGTCGTCTTCGGCGCGGCGATCGGGTCGCGCATCTCCGAGGTGGAAGGGATCAGCTACGGCGCCTTCATCGTGCCGGGACTGATCATGCTGTCGCTCCTGACGCAGAGCATCTCCAATGCGTCGTTCGGCATCTACTTCCCGCGGTTCACCGGGACCATCTACGAGCTCCTGTCCGCGCCGGTTTCCTATTTCGAGATCGTGGTGAGCTACGTCGGCGCGGCGGCGACCAAATCGGTCGTTCTCGGCCTGATCATCCTGGCGACCGCGGCGATGATCGTGCCGCTGCGGATCGAGCATCCGTGGTGGATGATCCTGTTCCTCGTGCTGACCTCGGTGACGTTCAGCCTCTTCGGCTTCATCATCGGCATCTGGGCCGACGGCTTCGAGAAGCTCCAGTTGATCCCGCTCCTCATCATCACGCCGCTGACCTTTCTCGGCGGCAGCTTCTACTCCATCGACATGCTGCCGCCCTTCTGGCAGACGGTCTCCCTGTTCAATCCCGTGGTCTACCTGGTCAGCGGCTTCCGGTGGAGCTTCTACGGGCTCGCCGACGTGAGCGTCGGCGTGAGCCTCGCCATGACCTGCGTCTTCCTGGCCGTTTCGCTGGCGATCGTGGCGTGGATCTTCAGGACCGGCTACCGGTTGAAGACCTAGGGCGGCGGAAGGCGGAAGGTGAAAGACGAAAGGGCTTTCGTCACCGGCATCTCGTGACTCCTCTGTCAAGCGTGTAATTCGAACTCACCATTTATTTCCACCGCGATGCCGCGCGGCAGCGCAGCGTGCCCCACCGCCGAGCGGGCGTGTTTGCCGAACTCGGGACCCCAGAGCTCGAAAAAGAGATCCGAGGCGCCGTCGATGACCTGCGGTTGCTGGGCGAAGTCCGGCGTGCAGTTGCACATGCCGAAGAGGCGCAGCACGCGCTTCACGCGGTCCAGGTCGCCGCAATGCGCCTTGATCGTCGCCAGCATGGTGAGTGCCACCGCGCGCGCGGTCGCGTAGCCTTCCTCCACCGTGATGTCCGAGCCGAATTTGCCGGTCTGCCGGACATTGGGCAGCTGCGGCAGGTTGAGCCCGTGCCCCGACAGCAGGAGCAGCGTGCCGGCCTGGGTGCAGCCGGTGCGGTTGTTCTTCGGGAACACGAATGGCGGCGGTAGCTCGTAGCCCATTCGCTTCAGTCGAGCTTCGATCGTTCCCATATTTCGTTCCTCGTTTCTCGTCACTGGGGTTTGATGCCGATGGCCTCGCCGAGCTTGCGAGTGCGGGCGATGTAGTCGCGCGCGAAGGCCTCGAATTTCTCCGGCGGGCTCGACACCGGCTCCGCGCCGAGAATGAACAGGCGCTCGCGGACGTCGGGCAGCGCAAGGATGCGCGCCATTTCCTTCGACACGCGCTCCCGGATCGGTAGCGGGGTGCCGGCCGGCGCGAACACGCCGAACCAGTCGTCGCCCTCGTAACCGGGCAGTCCCGCTTGCGCGAGGCTCGGTATGCCCGGCAGGAAACGGGCGCCGGCGGGAGAAGTCGTCGCCAGGATTTGCAGCTTACCCGCCCGCGCGAGCGGGATCGCATTCGGCCCCGGCGCAAACGCGTAGAGGACCCGTGCCGTCATCGCCTCGTTCACCGCTTCCGGCGTGCCGCGCTGCGGTGCATGGTCGGCCTTGATGCCCGCGAGGTGGGCCACGGCCGCCGCGTGCAGGTGGGCAGTGCTGCCGACGCCGGCCGAAGCGTAGAAAATTCCGGCGGGCTGCTTCCTGGCATACGCGATCAGCTCCTTGAGCGAGCCGAAACCGTGCGACGTCGCTACGACCATGAAGCTCGGTGAGCGCGCCATCTGACCGACGCCCGAGAAGTCGCGCGTCGCGTCGTAGGGCAGGCTGCGATCGATCGCGGCGCGCACGGCGAACGCGCTTGCCACCGCGAGGAAGGTGCGGCCATCCGGCTTCTGTGTCGTGACGTACTGCGATCCGACGACGCCGCCGGCGCCCACCCGGTTATCGACCAGCGCCGTGATCTTCCAGTTGTCGGACAGGTGTTTCGCGACGATGCGCATGATGACATCCGTGCCGCCGCCCGCCGTGAAGGGGACGACGAAGCGGATTTGCTGCGGCGGATAGCCGGTGGCCGTATCGGGCGCCTGCGCTGGCGCCACAGCGGGCACCGCCAGGAGGGCGGCGACGGCCAGGGCACGCAGCACCGTCAAGGCCTGGCATTGGAAACGAACGCGAGTCAACGAGCCTGGTTTCATGGTCTTCCTTTCAGGGAACATACACCCAGAGATCCAGCATCACGACCGCGCCCGGAACGCCGAGCGCCGGTACTTCGATTGCCGAGAACGGCAGGTGCTGTCCGGGCAGGTGGTGCTGCCAGACCTGCCAGGCGCCGTTGAAGTCGCCAAGATTCGTATGGAACTGTTGTGCGCGCACTACGTTGGCGAGCGACGTGCCGGCCTTGCGGCAGATGCGCTGCGCCTGGGCGAGAAGGGTGTCCATCTGCAGTTGCACGGCGCTGCCAAAGTGCGGCTGGCGCGGATCGATGCGCGCCGACAGGGCAAGCACTCCGCCCGCGTCCACCGCCATCAGCCCGGACAGGAACAGCAAGTCGCCGGCGCGGATCGCCTGCACGTGGCCGGCGCAGGCCGTGGGTACGCCGGCATCGATCACCTGTTTCCGGGTGCGGCCGCCGCGACGCACGCTGATGGTGTTGATCTCGATGCGGCCGGCC
>CAZFRR010000092.1:0-1710 GCA_964521405.1 uncultured Streptomycetaceae bacterium
GTCACGTCCGTCGGTTGCAACTGCACTTCCACGCTGCCAATGAATACCTTGAAGTCACTGGACGTCAGTCCGGCGATCGGGTCGCCATTCAGATCAGTCACGCGCACGTAGGCCTGGATCGGGTCGCTGACCGGCCGAGCCTCGACGCGCAAATCCACGGTGGCCATAGCAGGGCCAGCAACGAGTGCTCCGAGCAGGAGCGCGATGGCGCGAGACGGTTTGAAATCGCGAAGGAATTGGATGGTCATCTTTATTTCCATGTTGATACCCCTAGCAGCCTGATGCAAAACAGCCGGAAATGAAGCTGATGGATGACCGAAACGACAACTGTGATCGGGACGGCGTCATGATCGTTGCTGTTTTCAGTTCACCGTCGCGGTAGTTCAGGGTCATGGGCAACTTCAAGAGTCAGCTATCCTGTGGCCGGACACAATCGACTGAGCCGGAGCAGGTTGTAGGCGGCGCCGACCAGATGCGCGTGCAGTTGCACGCGGGCGATGCCGCGGAAGCGGGTGCGACGCAGGCCCCCATAGGCTTTCATCCAGCCGAAGATCTCCTCGACCCGCTTGCGCTTCTTCTGGCTGATCCAGTAGCTCGGGTGCCGGGTGGTGCGAGCGTCGAGCCCGGGGGTGCTGCGGTTCTCGATCTGCGCGAGGTGCGGACGAATGCCCTTACGGCGCAGGAAGCGAACAAAGTCCTTGGTATGGTAGCCCTTGTCGGCACCGAGGCTGCTGGGCTTCAAGTGCTTCCGGCCCTGGCGTTTCAACAGCGCTGCGGCAGCCGCCGGCTCGGTCTCGAGCGCCGAACTCACACGAATATCCAGGCACAGCCCGTGCCGGTTCTCCATCAGCGCATGGCCGCCGAAGCACAGCTTGGCTTCCTTGCCTTTGCCCTTGCGGGCCGACATTGCTTCTGGGTCGGTGGTCGAGGCATGGGTGTCGTTGGTGCGGGTGCTGCCGCGAAAGTCCACGCCCCCGCGGCCATCGCTCGGCGGCGGCGGTCCGTCTTTGGGCTTGAAGCTCTTGGCGCCGGCCCACGCCTCGATCAGCGTGCCGTCTACCGTCAGGTGTTCCGAGGACAGCAAATCCTGCTCGCGCGCGATCTTTACAATCGCATCGAAAAAGCGCTGCGCCAGATCCTCGCTCACCAGCCGCTCGCGCAAGCGCGAGAAGTTCGACTGATCGAGCCCGGCATCTTCCAGGCTCATGTCCAGGAACCAGCGGAACAGAATGTTGTAGTCCAGCATCTGGCAGAACAGTCGATCCGAGCGCACCGAGTACAGCGCCATCAGCAACTGGCCCTTCAGCAATTGCTCCGGCGGGATCGACGGTCGGCCGGTGGTGGCGTACAGGGCCTCAAACTGACTGGAAAGCTCCTGCATTACCCGATCCGTGTGGGCCTTGATGCCGCGCAGCGGATGATCCGCCGGCACCCGCGACTCGGGCGAGAAGTAGCTGAACATCTGGCTCTGAGGATCCACTTGACCACTCATCGGTTCACGCTCCGCGTTCAATTACTGCACGCGATTTTACCCGGAGATCGTGACTCAATGCGTTTTGCATCAGGCTGCTAGGGATCCTCTGATTCATCCCCGCATGGGCGCGACCGTGTGCGATATTCGTCCCTGGCAAGAAGCGAGAAGCGATGTGTATCAGGCGATACATGAGCGACGAGCGACGCAGCCAGGGACGAATATCGCCCGGTCCCGAA
>CAZFRR010000093.1:0-52305 GCA_964521405.1 uncultured Streptomycetaceae bacterium
TGGCCGGCATGAAGGACAGCAAGGTCATCGTCGCCATCAACAAGGACGCGGAAGCGCCGATCTTCGCCGTGGCGAACTATTGGCTCGTCGAAGACCTCTTCAAGGCAGTTCCTGAGTTGACTCAGGAACTGTAACTGCGTGAATCGTGAATGGTGAATCGTAAATCGTCGAAACAACAAGAGTTGCGATTCTAACGATTCACGATTGACGATTTACGAAGGTAAGGCATGTCGATCTATACCGCGCCATTAAAGGACATGCAGTTCGCCATCAAGGAGCTGGCGGGCCTCTCCGAGGTGTCTGCTTTGCCGGCGTTCGGCGAGGTCAACGCCGAGCTGGTAGACGCGGTGCTGGGGGAAGCGGGGAAGTTCGCGCAGGAAGTGCTCGATCCCTTGAGCCGCGAGGGCGACAAGCAGGGCGCGCAGCTCGCCGACGGCAAGATCACGGCGCCCAAGGGGTTCAAGGAGGCCTACCGCAAGTTCATCGAGGCGGGATGGAACGGCCTCGGCGGGGAACCCGAGTACGGCGGGCAGGGGTTGCCGCACCTCATCGCGACGCCGGTGCAGGAAATCTGGAAAAGCGCGAACATGGCACTGTGCCTGTGCCCCATGTTGACGTCGGGCGTGCTCGAGGCGCTGAAGGCCCACGCCTCCCCGCAGCAGCTGAAGACCTATGCCGGCAAGCTCACGTCGGGCGTCTGGACCGGCACCATGAACCTGACCGAGCCGCAGGCGGGCTCGGACCTCTCCGCGGTGCGCACGCGCGCAGAGCGCGAGGGCGACTACTATCGTATCCGGGGCACCAAGATCTTTATCACCTGGGGCGAGCACGACCTGTCGGACAACATCATCCACCTGGTGCTCGCGCGCACGCCCGACGCGCCGGAAGGCGTGAAGGGCATTTCGCTCTTCATCGTCCCCAAGTTCATCCCGAAGCCCGACGGCACGCCGGGCGAGCGGAACGACGTGAAGTGCGTCTCGATCGAGCACAAGCTTGGCATCCGCGCGAGCCCGACCTGCGTGCTCGCATACGGCGACCAGAAGGGCGCGATCGGCTACCTCGTCGGCGAGGAGAACCGCGGGCTCGAGTACATGTTCACCATGATGAACCACGCGCGGCTCTCCGTCGGCGTGGAAGGCGTGGCGGTGAGCGAGCGCGCCTACCAGCACGCGCTGGAGTACGCGCGCACCCGCGTGCAGGGGCGCGAAATCGGGCAGCGCGGCGGCGACCGCGTCACCATCATCCATCATCCCGACGTGCGCCGCATGCTGATGTCCATGCGCGCGCAGACCGAAGCGATGCGGGCGCTCGCCTACTACACCGCAGCGACCCTCGACAAGGCGAAGCACCATCCCGATCCCGCGGAGAAGCGGCGCAACCAGGCGCTGCTCGACCTGCTGACGCCGATCGTCAAGGGCTGGTGCACGGAGCAGGGGGTGGAGGTCGCCTCCACCGGCATCCAGGTTCACGGCGGCATGGGCTTCATCGAGGAGACCGGCGCGACGCAGTACCTGCGCGATGCGCGCATCACGACGATCTACGAAGGCACCACGGGGATCCAGGCGAACGACCTCGTCGGACGCAAAGTCGGTTTCGAGAAGGGCGCCACGGCGATGGCAGTCATTGGCTCAATGCGCGAGATTGACGCGCGGCTGGCGGCAGGCGGTGAGCAGATGGGATCAACGCGCGTCAATCTACGGGAAGCCGTTGACAGTCTCGAATCCGCGACGCGCTGGCTGGTCGAGACTTTTCCGAAGAACCCGCAAGCCGCAGCGGGCGTGGCGGTGCCCTATCTCAAGCTCTTCGGCACCGTCGCAGGCGGCTGGATGATGGCGCGCGCGGCATTGGTCGCGCAGGAGAAGTTGAAGCAGCCCGACGCTGATCGCGATTTCCTCGAGGGCAAGCTCGCGACCGCGCGCTTCTACGCGGAACACGAGCTCCCCAAAGCGTTCCCCTTCGCGCGCGAAGTCACTCGCGGCGCGGACAGCGTGCTCGCGCTCGATCCCACGAAATTCTGAAGCTGGAACCGCAGGTAAACGAAAATAAATTCAAGAACAAGTCCGGACGCTACGGGGTCGCTGCATTTGCCGACCCGCCGGGTGAGTCAGCGTAACGTCGCTGGTTTCCCGGATTCACATCATAGGCCCGGGCTTTCTCAGGTAGTGCTCCTTGATGCCGTCTGCGGCCCAGCACGCAAGCATGCCGATGGTTCCGGTCGGGCCCTGCGCGCCGTTCTGCGGGAAGGCGCTGCCGCCGACGACGAACAGATTCGGCACATCCCAGGACTGGAGGTACTTATTCACCATGCTGGTCGAAGGATCCGTGCCCATCACCGCGCCGCCGACGTTGTGCGTGCTCTGATACGGAACGATGCTGTAGTTCATCGGAATGGCCGCCGCGTGGTAGTGCGCCGGCTTCATGGCTTTCGCGATCTCGACGCACTTCTCGTACGCCCATTTCAGCATCTTCTTCTCGTTCTCGTGCCAGTCAAACGTCATGCGCAGCAGCGGCAGGCCGTTGGCGTCCCTGTAGGTCGGGTCGAGGTCGAGGTAATGTTGCCGGTAGCTCATGCACGAGCCGTGAATGTGGATACCGAGCGTGCGCCGGTAGTTGTGCGCGACCGCCTTTTTCCACTCTGCGCCCCAGCGCGGCGTTCCGTGGGGCACCGGCTTGCCCTTGATCGGTGACGCGCCCGCGCTGGGGGTGTTCACGTACGCGCCGCCGACGAAGCCCAGCTTCGCGCGATCGATCACGTCTCCGTTGAGCTCGTCGATCGATGTGTTCACCATCCCGCCGCCGATGAACGGATTGAACTCCCTGTCATCGAAGAAAACGTGCACGCGGCCGCCGACCTGATACGAATAGTTGCGGCCCACGACGCCGCGGCCGGTCTGCGGATCGTACGGCTTGCCGATGCCGGACAGTAGTAGCAGCCGCGTGTTGTTGAAGCAGTACGTCGCCACTACCACGATGCTCGCCGGCTGCTCGACCTCGCGCCCGCGCGCGTCGATGTAGGTCACGCCGGTGGCCTGCTTGCCGGTGGAGTCGGTGTTGATCTTGATGACGTTGCATAACGGACGCAACTCGAAATTCTTCTGCTTGTAGAGGGCGGGAAGCACCGCGGACAGGGGATTCGCCTTGGCGCCCTCGGCGCACACGTGGCTGCTGCAGAAGCCGCCGCGTTGGCACTCGAGCATCGTCACCTTGTAGAGGTTGCTGTAGTCCCGGGTCATGGCCGCAGCCGGTCCCTGGAAGGGGACGTAGCCGAGCTCGCTCGCAGCCTTCGCGAAGATCTCGCCCTGCGGCGTGCGGCGCGTCTCGGGGTTCGGAAACTCGCGCGAGCGCGGGCCTTCATGCGGATTTCCGCCGGGCTGGATCTCACCGTCCAGGTTGCCCGCCTTGCCGCCGACGCCGTAGATGCTTTCGAACTGGTCGTAGTACGGCTCGATCTCGTCCCAGGTCACGCCCCAGTCCTGGATGGTGGCGGTTTCGGGAATGAAATTCCTGCCGTAACGCTCGGCGATCTTCGTGCGCAGCTCGAAATCGTGCGGCAGAAAGCGCCGCGCATTGCCGCCCCAGTGCGCCGCGGTGCCGCCGACCATTTCGCCCGGCTTGAATGATCCCATTTCGCGCATCGGGAGCGCGGTCTGGCTCATGTTGTTGCGGAAGGTAATCGTCTCGCGCGAGAGGTTCTGGAAGATGTCGCTGTGTCGGTCGAACTTGAGCTCGTCGTGCACGAACGGTTTCACGAAGTCCGTCTGCGGATCGATCATCCGCCCGCGTTCGAGGCAGAGCACCTTCAGCCCCGCGTTCGCAAGTTCCATGGACATGATCGAGCCCACGACGCCGCTGCCCACGACGACCGCGTCGACCGGTTTCATTTTCGTCGCCGCCACGCTATTTCCCCCCGTCCTGTTTGATCATGATGTGCTTGACGAAGCCCTGCGCATCGACCTGCGCCTGTCCGAGCTGGACGTCGAGGATGCTCACCGGCTCGGCGCGATACGGCTCGGATTTGTCGATATGCTCGCGGTAGGCGCCGGAGGGCACCCCGGGAAATCCCAGAAGCTTCCAGCCCGCCTTGGCGCGGTTGCCGCCGTACATCGGGTCGGCGAAGTAGCCCTCTTCCGTATTGCGCCAGAGCAGATTGAAGAAGAGCTTCGAGGAAAGTGACGGCAGTGCGATCTCGTCTTTCTCAAGCGCCTTGAGAATCGCGTCCTGCTTTTCGGGTTGCAGCTGGTCGAAGGGCTTCATGTACGTGGCCCGGCAGTGGTCGTTGATCTCCCGGATGCCGATGCGATAGATCTCCTGCGGCGTGAGGCGAGACTGGAAGCCCTGCTCGGGCGTGCCGTCGAGCCAGGGACCCGAGCGGTAGTTGCGGCCGTGCGTGCCCCATGCGCTGAACAGCTGGCGGTCAATGTAGACGGTGACGCCGGCATCTCTCGCGCCCGGCGCGAGCTCGTCGGTGGGTATCAGCCGCTCGGCGGCCGCGTCGAGAAAGGCGATCTCCGGCGGTGTGAGATAGCTGAAGGCATTCAGCATCGTGGACTCGCTCATATTTGCGTATCCTCTGCGTAATATCACTCGTCGGCACTTTACCATCCGATACAGAAAATAGGGCAGAGAGGGTTGACCCATCGATGAAGCCTGAATTGCTGTTAGTGCGGCCGATCTACGAGCCCGCCATGGCCGAGCTCGAGCGCGATTTCGCCTTGCGCAAGCCATGGGCCGCGCCGGAGCCGGACGCCTACTTCAGGCGGGAATGCGGAAACGTGCGCGCCGCGGTCACCACGACGACCGTCGGGTTCAGCCGCAGCGACTTCGAGACATTGCCCAGGCTCGAGATCCTCGGGTGCTTCGGCCCCTATTACGAGCTGGTGGACCTGGCGGCCGCGCACGAGCGCGGCGTGGCCGTGACCCACACGCCGGATTCCACCGCCGAGCCGGTCGCCGACCTGGCAATGGGAATGATCGTCGCGGTCATGCGCCGCCTGTGCGAAGCCGACCGCTTCGTGCGCGCCGGGAAGTGGCCATCTGAGATGTTCGGCTCGGGCCGCGAAGTGCGCGGCAAGACCTGCGGCATTGTCGGTCTCGGCAGGATAGGACGGGAAATCGCGAAGCGGGCAGAAGCGTTCGGCATGACTATTTGCTATCACGGCCCGCGCCCGAAAGACGGAGTTGCTTATCCTTACTTTGCCGACCTCGAGAGCATGGCGCGCAATGCGGACGTTCTGGTGGTGACCTGCCGGTTGACGCCGGCGACCCGCAACCTGGTGGACGCGCGCGTTCTGGACGCGCTCGGCGCGGATGGGTTTCTCGTCAACGTGGCGCGCGGCGCGATCGTCGATGAGCAGGCGCTGATCGCGGCGCTCGCAAGCAGGAAAATCGCCGGGGCGGCGCTGGACGTGTTCCGGGACGAGCCGCGCGTGCCCGCCGCGCTGGTGGAATTGGACAACGTCGTGCTGGCGCCGCACATGGGGACATCCACGCGCGAGTTGCGCGACGAGCGCAGCCGGAAGCTGCTGGCGGACCTGCGGGCGCATTTCGCCGGCAAGCCGCTCAACCATCCGGTCGCCGCTTGAGCGGCAGTGCGGAACCGTCACTGCGTCACTTCATCACCTCGTCACCGGCGTCTTTATTCCGGCTTGATGTTCGCGGCCTTGATGACCTTGGCCCACCGGGCCACTTCCTGGCGCATGAATTCCCCGAATTCCTCTGGCGTCTGCGGCCGCGGCTCCGCGCCGAGGAGGAGCATTTGCTTCGTCATTTCCGGCGTCTTCAGCATCGCTACGATCTCGCGGTTGAGACGGCCGATGATCGCCCTGGGCGTGCCGGCCGGGACGACTATGCCGTACCAGTTCGGCGCGTCCACCCCGGCGACCCCGGCTTCGGCCGTCGTTGGCACTTCCGGCATTCCGGCAAACCGCCTGCTGGAGACGATCGCCAGCGCGCGCAGGCGCCCGGCCTGCACGTGAGGCGCGGCCGCGGGTGGCCCGATCAATATCATCTGGATCTGGCCCGCGATGACGTCCGTCAGCGCCAGCGCGGAGCTCTTGTACGGAATGTGCGACATCCGCACGCCCGCGACCATGCTGAACAGCTCGGCCGTAACGTGATTGGTCGCGCCGATGCCGCCCGATGCGTAGTTGTAAGCCCCGGGCTTCGCCTTGAGCAGCGCGATGAATTCCTTCAGCGTGGAGGCGGGTAACGTTGCCGGCGTGATGAGCAGATTGGGCACCACGGCGACCTGCGTGACCGGGGCGAAGTCCCGCAGCGGGTTGTACGGCAGGTTCGGTATCAGCGTGGCGCTGACCGCGACCCCGGACGAGGGCAGCGAAATCGTGTGGCCATCGGGCGGCGCCTTTGCCAGCAGCTCGAGAGCGATCCGGCCTCCCGCGCCGGCGCGGTTGTCGGCCACGACCGGCTGGCCCAGTTGGGCGGCGAGCCGGTCCGCCACCATGCGGCTCAGAACGTCGGTGGCGCCGCCGGCGGGGTAGGGGATGATGAACCGCACCGGCTTCGACGGGTATATGCCGCCAGACGGCGGCTTGCTCTGGGCCGCGAGAGCACCGGCCATGCACAGCAACCCGATGACGGGCAGGAGGAGCAGCGGTCGAACGTTACGAGCGTTCATGAAGTGATGTGCCTTGTTGATCACCCGCAGCGTCGATTCCAGTTCCATCCCGGATTCTCCGGTTGACTTGGGTGGTGGTTCCAAAATTCCCTCCCCCGGTATATTGTGCCCACCGCCGGCGCAATATCGTGAGTAAATGGACAGGTTCGATACAGGCGCTCGACGGCGGGCAGCATGGTCTGCCGGAGCACTTATAAAACATATTAAAATAATCAATTATTTAAGTTACTTTTCCACCTGGCAGGCCGGGCCTGCGATCGCACCGCCCGATGCTCCCGTCACTCTTCGCCCATCACCGTTCATAAAAGGAGATTCTCTTGAGTTCCTCACCCTTGCTGGTCAACCCGCTCGCCGAGCGTATGAGGAGCGGCGGCCTCGGGTTAAACCTGATGATCCGCCACGCGCGCACGGTGGACATCGCGCTCGCCGCGAAGACGTGCGGCTTCGACGGACTGTTCTTCGACCTGCAGCACGGCGTGATCCCGGAACATGAAATCTCGCAGATGGCGGTCGCCGCCATGAACATGGGCGTGACGCCGCTGGTGCGCGTGCCGGAGAAGGACTACGCCGCGGCGCTGAGAATGCTCGACAACGGCGCGCTCGGCATCATCATGCCCGAGGTGACCACGGTCGAGGATGCGAAGAATTCGGTCGCGGCGTGCAAGTATCCCCCCATCGGCAATCGCGGCGCGTTCGGCGGCTGGGCGCACTTCGCGTACCGTTCGCTGCCCGCGGCGGAGGCGAGAAAGGCAATCAACGACGCGACGCTGCTGATCCTCATGATCGAGAGCAAGGCCGCGCTCGACAACATCGAGGCCATCGCCGCGGTCCCCGGCGTGGACGTCATCCATATCGGCACCAACGATCTTTCGACCGACCTGGGGCATCCCGGCGAACTCGCCCACCCCGACGTCCTCGCCGCTATCGGGCGCGTGGCGAAGGCGTGCAAGGCCAACGGCAAGTTCACCGGCGTCGGCGGCCTCTACGGCGGCGACGCGGCGAAGGCGCTGCCGGCAGTGATCAAGCTCGGCGCGCGCTTCATCACCTCCGCCAGCGAGTGGAACCTGATGCTGGCCGCCGGACAGGAGCGGGTCAAAGCGCTGCGCGCTTTGCCGATGTAAAAAAACATGTTCCAAGTTCCAAGTTCCAGGTTCAATGTTCAAAACCGAAACCCCCGAATCCCAACCCTCTCCAATCTTGCTTGAACCTTGAACCTTGAACCGAGATGGAAAACCTGGCTACCGTAGCCGGCGCCGTCGCCGGCGTCCTGAGCGTGGCGGCGTTCGTGCCGCAGGCGTGGCGGATTTTTCGCCGCAAGTCGGCGGGCGACGTCTCGCTCGCGATGTACCTCACGCTGATCGCGGCGTCGCTGCTGTGGATGTTCTACGCCTGGATCCTCGGTTCGATGCCGCTGTTTTTCACGAACCTGGTGATCGGCGTGATCGCGGTCCTGATCGCCTTGATGAAGCTACGGCACGGCGGGAAGAACAATGATGAATGATGAACGATGAAGGAAAGGGCGGGAAACCGTTCTGATTTCCGCCTTAAAGGGACGTGCGTAAACCCCTCGCCCTTTGCTCCAGGCGCTTGACGAGTTCTTCCCACATGCCGGCCGTGGACTTGCGCAGCACGAGGCTGACGTCGGCGTCGTCCACGTACCAGAAACCTCTCTCAATTTCGGCGTTGAGCTCGCCGGGCGCCCACAGCACCACGCCGGCATAGAAGCGCGCGCGATCGGCCTCCACCTCGATGACGCGATCGACCAGGTCGCGGTCCACCACGAGATAAAGGTCGGGCGTCAGCCGCATCGCGCGGGAGTCCGAACTGTCCTTGCGCTGCACCAGCGCGAACACGGTTTCGACGTTGACGGGTCCGCCGAGATAAACCGGGTCGGCTACCTTCTGCGACGGGCCGTGGTTCGGGAACAAAGTCCCGAGTTTCACCGGCGTCGGCCGGTTGACGATGAACCCGATGTGCTGGCCGTTGCCAAGCGGCCTGGCGATGAGGATGGTCGCGCCGTAGAGCCGGTCGCGCAGCGCAGGCTTCGCCACCAGTATCACCGGCTCGTCGGCCGGCTCCACCGCGCGCGCCGGGGCTGTCCCGGCAAACGCCGCAACGGCGAGCAGGAGGCAGAAGAGGAGGCGGGCATTCATCCTGAAAACGGCGGTTGCTAACCGCAGAGGCGCAGAGACGCAGAGGTAACGCAAAGAAAATCGATGAAACAACGGTTCACCAAATTGGAAAATCGTAGAAGCCATGTACGTCGTTGAATTTTCTGTTCTCCGCGTCTCTGCGCCTCCGCGGTTCGCTTTTTCCAGGTTCATATTGGATGCTGGCTTGCTGTCAGGATAGCAGATTTACAGCATCGCGCCCGGCCGGCCCAGCGCGTGCTCGGCGAGCTGGTGGACGATCCAGTCGTGGGCATCGTCCAGCGAATCGGTGCGGTGCACCAGCTCCACGTCCTTCGCATCGATCGTGCCGTGCCGCACCAGCGCGTCGAAGTCCACCACCTCCCGCCAGTACTCGGTGCCAAAGAGGACGATCGGCATCGGCTTTTTCATCCTGCGCGTCTGCGTGAGCGTCAGCAACTCGAACAACTCATCGAACGTGCCGAATCCGCCCGGAAACACGATCACCGCCTTCGCCAGGTAGGCGAACCAGAACTTGCGCATGAAGAAATAGTGGAAATGGACCGACAGCTCGCGCGTGACGTATTTGTTGCCGGACTGCTCGTTCTCGATCGCGATGGTCAGGCCCACGCTCATGCCGCGGGCCTCGGCCGCGCCGCGGTTGGCCGCTTCCATGATGCCCGGGCCACCGCCGGTGCACACCACGAAGCGGCGCTCCTTCTGGTCGAGATTCTTGGACCATTGCGTAAGGCGAAAGGCGAGCTCGCGCGCGGCTTCGTAATAGGCCGACATCCTGAGGGCAGTGCGGGCGTTCTCCACGTTGCCGCCGCCGCTCTCGGCCTTGCGCAGCGCCTCCTCGGCTTCCTCGCGTGGCAGGGTCCGCGCCGAGCCCATGAACACGATGGTGTCGTCAAGATTGTTGCGCTCGAAGCGGCTTCTCGGCTCGAGATATTCCGACAGGATGCGGAGCGCCCGGGCGTCCTTGCTGTTCAGAAATGCCTGGTTGGCATAGGCCTTCACGGGCTTGCGCTGGCGTTCGGTCATGGTAAGTCCTGGAAAGGGATGGGGCTGCCCCCGGTTTATACCATCATGGGGCCATATTGTTCCGGCCCCTGCTTCGACGCGGGCGCGGGGCCAGGCGCCCTCAGGATGCGATGGCCTTGACATGAATCAAGAAACTGCAATAGTACCTCCAGTAGCCTCGAGTCTGCGCGATTACTTGGAGGGTATCCCCATGAAGCTGAACGATACCCGGTTGTTTGATGCAGCAGGGCAGCCGGCCGTTGGCGGCGCGCACGCGAACCGTCCGGTCAACGCCGCTGTGCGCCCGAAGCCGTTGGGGTTCGAAAGCCGTCTCTTGCGCCACTTGTTGCATTCCCTGGGGGACGCACCCCTGCGGATAAGACTCGGGAACCGTGAACCGGTATCAATGGGCGGGGCCATCGGTGCAGCCGACATCCGCATCGCCAACTGGTCCTCGTTGCTCAAACTGTTTATCAATCCCGATCTCTATTTCGGCGACGCCTATACCGACGGGCTGATCGAGGTGGACGGAAACCTGGTCAAGCTCCTGGAGACCGTCTTTCTCCACCGTCGCGGGGCGAACGTGCCGTGGTTCGGGGGACGCAGCCGCCTCGCCGGGTGGATGGATCGCAGCCGTCCGAATACGCGGTCCAGCGCGCGCCGGAACATTCACCAGCATTACGGTATCGGGAACGAGTTCTACCGGCTGTGGCTCGATCCGCGGATGGTCTATACCTGCGCGTATTTTACGGATCCGGCGCTGACGCTCGAAGCGGCCCAGGTCGCGAAGATGGATCACGTCTGCCGCAAGTTGAGGTTGAACCCGCGGGACACCGTGGTCGAGGCGGGGTGCGGCTGGGGCGCGCTGGCATTGCACATGGCCGCCCGCTACGGCGCGCGCGTCAAGGCGTTCAATATTTCGCGCGAGCAGATCGAGTACGCCAGGGCGAGCGCGCGGGCAGCGGGCGTCGAGCGCCACGTCGAATTCATCGAAGACGACTACCGCAACATCGACGGGAGCTACGACGCCTTCGTCTCGGTCGGCATGCTCGAGCACGTCGGCCGGAATCACCATCGGGAGCTGGGACGGGTCATCGACCGCTGCCTTCATCGGAACGGACGCGGCCTGATTCACAGCATCGGCCAGAGTCGGGGCGTGGCGCTGAATCCCTGGATCGAGAAGCGGATCTTTCCCGGCGCGTGCCCGCCGACGCTGAGCGAAATGGCGGCAATGCTCGAGACCCGGGCATTCTCGGTGACCGACGTCGAAAACCTGCGGCTGCATTACGCCTTGACGCTCGAACACTGGCTGCGGAGCTTCGAGGACGCGCGGGAGCGCGTGTGCGCGATGTTCGACGAGCGTTTCGTCCGCGCCTGGCGCCTGTACCTTGCGGGGTCTCTCGCGGCGTTCCGGACCGGCGAGCTGCAGTTGTACCAGGTGCTGTTCACCCGTGATACCTGCAATGATGTGCCGTGGACGCGGGCCCATCTCTACCAGACGGCGCCTATCGAGCGTCCTGAAAATGCTTGACGTCGCTCGACCCCTCCCATGCAGGGCGCGCACCGGCTTGCAAGCCGGTGCCGCTCGTCCGGCGCGGGCCATGGCCCACGAATTCCCGGTCTCGCCCCCCAACCCCTCTCCCGAGGGGCGAGGGGAGCGTCGAGCGAGTCCGGACAGGCCATCCGGCCTCGAAATGATCAGAATTGTGAGCCCGCCGGTATGCAAATCGACCGCTCCGCGCCGCTGCTCATCGGCACGCGCGTGATGACGACCTCCACGTCGTATATCTCCCGCAGGCTCTCCGCCGTAATGGCTTCGGCGGGCGGTCCAAGACGCGCGAGTCGCCCCTCGTGCAGCATCGCCACGCGGTTTGCGCACAAGAACGCCTGATCGGGGTCGTGGGTTGACAGCAGCACGCCCATCCCCGCCTCCGCCAGCTCACGGATGCGCTCCAGGACACGCACCTGGTTGCCGAAATCGAGGTTGGCCGTCGGCTCGTCCATGACGACGATGCGCGACTCCTGGGCGAGCGCGCGCGCGATCAGGACCAGCTGGCGCTCACCCCCGGAAATACGCGTGAATATCGAATCGGCGAGATGCGCGAGGCGCATGCGCTCGATGACCGATTGCGCGACTTCCCGGTCGCGCCGGGAGGGAGAGGCAAACACGCCCAGATGCGCCGTGCGTCCCATCAGCACGATCTCGCGCACCGTGAAGGGAAAGAAGGCCGAATGCGCCTGCGGCACGTAGCTCACCAGCCGCGCGACCTCGTCGCGCCTGCGTTGCTGCACCTCCATGCCGTCCATCAGGACTTTCCCGCCCTGCGGCGGCAGCAGCCCAAGCAGCGTCTTGAAGAGAGTCGTCTTGCCGCTGCCGTTGGGTCCCAGCAGGCACAGCACCTCCCCCGCCTCGAGCGACAGCGAGACATCGCTGCCGACGCGATGCCCGGGGTAGCCGAAGTCGAGATGTTTTGCCTCAAGCTTCAATTCGAAACCTCACATCGAACCGCCATGACGCCGAGAAAAATCCATATGAACCGCCATGACGCCGAGAAAAGCCATATGAACCGCCATGACGCCATGACGCCAAGAGTCAATAGGGTAAATACATCATAAGGTTATTTGAGTGACAAGTTCCGAGCACTTGGATGTTCTAGTCACGCGTATTTTGGTTGAGAAGTTCATGGCGTCTTGGCGGTTCAATTCCGGGGTTACCTGGGGTCTTGGCGGTTCATGCTTTGCTTTACTGCCAGCCCCGCCGCGCGGTCGCAAGCTGCCACAAGAACAGCGGCGTGCCGACGAGCGCGGTCAGCACGCCCAGCGGGATTTCGATTTGCGCCACCGTTCTCGCCAGCGTATCCACGGCGAGCAGAAAAGCCGCGCCGAGCAGTATCGAAGCGGGCAGCAGGCGGCTGAAGTCGGGGCCCACGAGCAGGCGCGCGAAATGCGGGATGACGAGCCCGATCCAGCCGATCACGCCTGAAATGGCGACCGCGGCGGAAGTCATCAGCGTCGCCGCCATGATTACCATCAGCCGTACGCGGCCGGTTTCCACCCCCAGCGCCCGGGCTTCCTCGTCGTCGAGGGACAGCAGGTTGATGCGCCAGCGCAGCAGCCACAGGGGCAGCAGGCCCAGCAGCATGAACGGCAGCGCGGACCAGACATCTTCCGGGCTTGCCGATGCGAGGCTTCCCAACAGCCAGAACGTAATCGCCGGCAACTGATTGTATGGATCGGCCAGGTATTTCATCAGCGCGACGCACGCGCCGAGCAGGGAGCCCACCACCACGCCGGCCAGAACCAGGATGAGGAGCGGATCGTGACCGCGCACCGCGTTGGCCGTGACGTAGACCAGCGCCACCGCGGCAAGTCCGAAAGCGAAAGCCAGCGATTGGATCATGATCACGCTGAGCGAAAAAAATATTCCCAGCACCGCCCCCACCGCTGCGCCTGCGGACACTCCCAGAATATCGGGTGAAACCAGCGGATTGCGAAAGAGATTCTGGTAGGCGGCGCCGGCGGCGGCGAGCGCTGCTCCGATCAGCAGCGCGCTAGCAACGCGCGGTCCCCGGATATCGAGAATCACGGTTTCGATCGTTGGATCGAGACTGTGCCCGGCCCCGGTCAGCTTCGCCCACAGCAGGCTCGCCAGCTCACTCGAGGATACCGGGAAGCGCCCGACCGAGAATGCAATAACGACCAACAGTGCGAGCGCGGCAAGCGCGCCCAGCACCACCAGCGAAACGCGGGACATCAGCTCCCTTCCTGCCCGGCGTTGGGAAAGAACAGCTGCTCGCCGTCTAACTTGTAGTCGGCGATGGCTTTCTGCCCCTCTGGCGAGACCACCCAGTCTATGAACGCCTGGCCCATCTCCCGCTTCACGTACTTGTGCTTCTCCGGGTTTACCAGGATGACTCCGTACTGGTTGAAGAGGCGCTTGTCGCCCTCCACCAGGATCGCGAGATCGCCGCGATTCTTGAACGCAAGCCAGGTGCCGCGGTCGGCAAGCACGTAGCCGTTCATCGAGGAGGCGGTGTTGAGGGCCGGGCCCATGCCCTGCCCCGTATCGCGGTACCAGGACCCCTTGTCAGCGGCGATGTCGATGCCTGCAAGCTGCCACAGGTCGAGCTCGGCCATGTGCGTGCCGCTTCGGTCGCCGCGCGAAACGAAAGGCGCGCTTGCAGCTTTCACCTTGCGCAGCGCTTCCAGGATGTCCGTGCCCCCGGCGATCATTGCGGGATCCGGCTTTGGCCCGATCAGCACGAAATCGTTGTACATCACCGGCAGGCGCTTCACGCCGTAGCCCTCGGCGACGAATTTTTCCTCCGCCGGCCTTGCGTGAACGAACACCACGTCGGCGTCGCCACGCCGCGCCATGTCGAGCGCTTGCCCTGTGCCGAGGGCAACCACCCGCACCTGGATGCCGGTTTTCTTCCCGAAGACCGGCAGGATGTAGCGGAACAGCCCCGATTGCTCGGTAGAGGTGGTAGAGGCCACCGTGATGAAACGAGCCTGTCCCAGGGCCTCGAATCCCTCTGAAATCAACAACACAAAGATACTATATATCAATATCTTGCAATACATACTTAAGGCATCTCATCACGTATGAACGAAGCGGCCTCGGCTGTTTCGGGGTGCTGGAAGAAGTGGTGCACGGCGGCCCGCTCGACCAGCCGCCCCTCGTGGAGAAACAGGATCTCATCGGCCAGCCGCCGCGCCTGCCCCAGGTTGTGGGTGGACATGATGATCTTGGTGCCGCTGGCATGGATCTGGGTGATGATGTTCTCGATGTTGCGCGCGGCGCCAGGATCGAGATTCGCGGTGGGCTCGTCGAGAAACATGACTTCCGGGTTAAGAGACCAGGCGCGCGCCAGCGCGACCCTCTGCTGCTCCCCTCCCGAGAGCATGCGCGCCGGACGGTCAGCAAGATGGGAAAGCCCGACCGCTTCGATCACGTCACGGGACCGCAACTCACATTCGCGTGACGTGATGCCCGCCAACTGCATTCCGTAAATCACGTTACCCAGCGCCGAGCGGCGCAGCATCACCGGCCGCTGGAACACCATCGCCTGGCGCAGCCCTCTATTTGTTGTCGGCCCGCGCCAGGCGATAACGCCTGCCGTGGGCTTCAGCAGTCCATGGCAAAGTCTCATGAGCACGCTCTTGCCTGCTCCATTTGGCCCGAGAATGACGGTTCGTGGACCGGCAGCGATCTCCACCGAGAGGCGATCGATGATGGTTCTGCCGTTCACGGCGAACGAGACCTCCTGCAGGAGCAGCGGCAGCATGATTCAGGCCTTATCCGCCATTGCCGTGAATTGGGTTTCAGGGATTCCGTAATGAGCGACGAAGAGCATGTATTCGTCGCTCATCAACCGTAGCGCCGCTGCGCGGCTTCCTTGACCCAGTAGGCCGCGGCGTTCAGCATCAGCACCAGGGCCAGCAGAATGACGCCCAGCCCGAGCGCGAGCGGCAGGTCTCCCTTGCTGGTCTCGAGCGCGATGGCGGTGGTCATGACGCGCGTGACGCCGTCTATGTTGCCGCCGACGATCATCACCGCCCCCACTTCTGCCGCGGCGCGGCCGAACCCCGCCAGCACGATCGTCACCAGGGAGAAGCGCGTGTCCCACAGCAGCGTCAGCGCGGAGGACATCAGCCCCGCGCCGAGCGAGCGCAACTGTTCCCGATACTCCTGCCAGGCGTCCTCGATCACCTGCCGCGACAGCGCTGCCACGATGGGCACGATCAGGATGGTCTGCGCCACGACCATGGCGGAAGGCGTGAACAGGATGCCCAATTCGCCGAGCGGCCCGGCGCGCGACAGCAGCAGATATACCGCGAGGCCAACCACCACTGGCGGCAAGCCCATCAGGGCATTCAACACCACGATCAACGCCTGCCGTCCCGGGAAGCGACCGACGGCAATGGCGGCGCCCAGCGGGAGGCCGATGATACTGGCGATGACGACGGCGAGGAGGCTTACCCGCACGCTGAGCAGCACGATCTCGGCGAGCTTCGGGTCGAAACTGAAAATCATCGCGCCCGCCACGCCGAAAGCCTGCGAGATCTCGTTCATGATCTAATGTTACGTCATTCCGGTACAATGGGTTCCCATGGGAACCCCGTTATGAATAATCCCGCACCGAACCTGCGCGAGCTGAGCTGCGCGGATGATTACGACCCGAACTCGATGCCGGTCGGGAAGGCGCGCGAGTTGATTGCGCGTTTCCTTGCCCCCGTCACCACCACCGAGCGGTTGGGCGTGCGGGCAGCGCTGGGACGGGTGCTGGCCGAGGACGTAGTCTCGCCGCTCAACGTGCCCGCACACGACAACTCGGCGATGGATGGGTATGCGGTTCGCTTCGCCGACCTCAAGAGCGATGGGGAAGTTGCGCTCAAGATGGCAGGCACTTCTTTTGCGGGCGTTCCGTTTCAGGGAGCGGTGAAGGCCGGCGAATGCGTGCGCATCATGACCGGCGGCGTAATGCCCGCCGGTGCGGACACCATCGTGATGCAGGAGCAGGTCAAGACCGACAAGGACCGCGTCGCCATCGGCAAGGGGCACAAGCAGGGTCAGCATTTGCGCAAGGCCGGCGAGGACCTCGCTGCGGGACAGGTGGCGTTGAAGCGTGGCCTGCCCCTGCGCCCCGCCGAGATCGGCCTCATTTCCTCGCTGGGGATCGGCGAGGTCAACGTCTACCGCAAGCTGCGGGTGGCGTTCTTCTCCACCGGGGATGAGCTGGTCTCGATCGGCTCGCAGCCGAAGGCAGGCCAGATCTTCGACAGCAACCGCTACACGATTCACGGCATGTTGACGCGCCTGGGATGCGAAGTCATCGACATGGGCGTGGTGCGCGACGATCCCGCGCTCCTGGAAAAAGCGTTTCAGGACGCGGCGGCCGCGGCGGACGTCGTGATCACCAGCGGCGGCGTCTCCGTCGGCGAGGCCGATTTCGTGAAAGACCTGCTCGGCAAGCTGGGCGAGGTGGTGTTCTGGAAGATCGCGATGAAGCCGGGGCGCCCCCTCGCCTACGGCAAGATCGGCTCGGCCCATTTCTTCGGCCTGCCCGGCAACCCGGTCTCGGTGATGGTCACCTTCTACCAGTTCGTGCGCGACGCGCTGCTCAAACTCTCAGGACGCGACCCGGTCCCGCTCCTTCCCACATTCAAGGTTCCGTGCGTCTCCAGTCTGAAGAAAGCGCCGGGACGCACGGAATTTCAGCGTGGCGTGCTGGAGTGTGATGCGCACGGCGCCTGGAGCGTGCGCGTGACCGGCGAGCAGGGCTCCGGCATCCTGCGCTCGATGTCGGAAGCGGACTGCTTCATCATCCTCCCCACTGAGCAGGGCAACGTCGCTCCGGGCACACTGGTTGAAGTGCAGGTGATGGAAGGCATTATCTAGCCTGGTGGCTACATTCCGGAGTTTCAACTTTGAACCTTGAACTTGGAACATTGAACTGAGTGCGTGAGCAGCCCATCATGACCACCATCAAGCAGGAAGACTTCATCCAGAGCATCGCGGATGGCTTTCAATTCATCGCGATCTACCACCCGGTGGATTTCATCAAGGCGATGGGTGAAGCCTACGAGCGCGAGGAGTCGCCCGCAGCCAAGAACGCGATCGCCCAGATACTCATGAACTCGCGCATGGCGGCCGAGGGTCACCGCCCGGTATGCCAGGACACCGGCATCGCGGTCGTCTTCCTGAAAGTCGGCATGGACGTGCGCTGGGAAGCAAAACTGAGCGTGCAGGACATGGTCGACGAAGGCGTGCGCCGCGCCTATACCGACAAGGACAATCCCCTGCGCGCCTCGATGCTGAGTGACCCCGCCGGCGCCCGCAAGAACACCCGCGACAACACGCCGGCGGTGGTGCACATGGAAATCGTCCCCGGCGACAAGGTCGAGGTCCGCCTCGCGGCCAAGGGCGGCGGATCGGAGAACAAGGCCCGCTTCGCCGTGCTGAACCCGAGCGACTCTGTGGTGGACTGGATCCTGGGCGAGGTGCCGACCATGGGCGGCGACTGGTGCCCGCCCGGCATGCTGGGCATCGGCATCGGCGGCACCGCCGAGAAAGCCATGATGCTGGCCAAGGAATCGCTGATGGACTCGCTCGACATGCACGAATTGAAGGCGCGCGGGCCGAAGTCACGCGCCGAGGAGCTGCGGATCGAGATCTTCGACAAGGTCAACGCGCTCGGCATCGGCGCCCAGGGGCTCGGGGGATTGACCACGGTCCTCGACATCAAGGTGCTCGACTACCCGACCCACGCTACTTCCCTGCCGGTCGCCGTGATACCCAACTGCGCCGCGACGCGTCACGTCGAATTTCACCTCGATGGCAGCGGTCCCGCCCGCATCGATGTCCCCGGCCTGGAGCACTGGCCAAAGCTATCGGTCGATCTCGCCAGCGGGGCGAAACGGATCAACCTGGAGACGCTCACCAAGAAGGAAACCGCAACGTGGAAGGCGGGCGATCGTTTGCTGCTCACCGGCAAGATCCTGACGGGGCGCGACGCCGCCCACAAGCGCCTGGCGGACCTCATCGCCAAGGGCGAAAAGCTGCCCGTGGACTTCACCAACCGGTTCATCTACTACGTCGGCCCGGTGGATGCGGTGCGCGACGAAGTGGTCGGTCCCGCCGGCCCCACCACCTCGCGCCGCATGGACAAGTTCATGGACACGATGCTGGGCAGGACTGGGCTGCTCGGGTCGATCGGCAAGTCGGAGCGCGGCAAGCAGGCGATCGATGCGATCAAGCGCCACCAGGGCATCCACCTCATCGCGGTGGGCGGCGCGGCCTACCTGGTGTCGAAGGCGATCCGCGCCTCGCGCGTGCTCGCCTTCCAGGATCTCGGCATGGAGGCGATCCACGAATTCCAGGTGAAAGACATGCCGGTCACCGTTGCAGTGGACTCGACGGGCGAGGCGGCGCACGAGAGCGGCCCGCGCGAGTGGCGCGCCAGGATCGGCAATATTCCCGTCACCGTCGCCTGATTTCAGGCGCCGTACAACAAAAAAGCCCGGGCGAATGCCCGGGCTTTCTGCTACCGCGGACCCTGTGCGTTATTGTTTCTTCGCAACCGGCGCGGCGCCAGCAGTCTTGATGCCTTTTTCCTTCTTGTAGCGATCGACGGCGCGGTCCATCGCTTGTTCTTCCTGCTCGCGGGCCTTCTTGGTCGCTTCCGCCGCCTTGGCCTTGCCTTCGACCGCCTTCGCCTTGGCTGCGTCATCCATGGGCGCCTGAGGCAGCTTGGCATAAGCCATGCCTACCACGCCTGCAACCAGCAGCGCTGGAACTACCATCCAGAATCTAGGCGCCTTCATAGCTTCCACCCCTCCTTCATGGCCGACGCATGTGCCGCCGAGGGAGAGCCGCCGGTGGCCTTGCCCTGGCCTTTCATCATCTCGTCATACCAGTATTCATGGTGCTCCTTGGCCCACTGCTCATCGACCATGCCATCATTGCGCATGCAGTCGTACGCGCCTTCGACCCCGACCCAGCCCAAGTAGATGTGACCGCACATCATCGCGATGTAGAGCACCCCGGCAATCGTATGGATCACGTTTGAGTACTGCATGATCTCGCGGCCCTGATCGAAGTTCGGGAACAGCATCACCAGCCCCGATGCGCCCACGATGATCGTAAACAGGATGAGGCCGACCCAGAACATGACCTTCTCGCCCGCATTGAAAAACCCCGAGGGCATATGCTGCCCAGTGAGCATGCCCCCAGCCTTGGCGAGCCAGGCCAGGTCGTAGGCACGAGGTAGATTGCGGCCGATGTAGGCAACGATCATCAGAACCGCGGAGATCAGGAACAAAGGTCCCACGAAGTTGTGCAGGTTCTTCGACAGGATCGCGAGCCAGGAAAACAGCGTGTAGCCGAACACCGGCAGCAGCACGTATTTCCCGAACAGCAGGACCAATCCGGAGATACCCAGGATCACCCAACTGATCGCCACCGTCCAATGGATCGCGCGATCCCATTGGGAGAGGCGCTGGATCTTGCGGCCGGTAGGCTTGCCGTGGAGCTTGATTGGCCCCTTCAGCCAGTAAAACAGCCCGATGAGAGCCAAAACAATGAGAATGAGCCAACCACCGTAAATCGTAAGCGGGCCGTTGCGGATCTGGCGCCAGATCTCGCCCTGGGTCTGGACCAGCACATGGGTCTCGACGCCGCGCACCTGGGTGGTCTGGTAGGGGTTCTCGCCCCTGCGCACGTCGGTCCAAACCGGCGCATTGTTGAGGGGCTGGTCCTGCTGGCGTTGCGCCTGCTCCTTGGCGCCGCCGCCTTGAGCCGTCGCGAATTGCGGCAACACTAGAGCTGCCAGAAGAAACACGAGCGGCGCCAGCCAGCGCCCTGCGCGATTGACGTGCATGACTCCTCCTGTCGTTCTACTGGGCAACCAGCCGCGAGTACTCGTTCTGGCCGTCGTTGCGCGCCTTGATGGCTGTTTCCCAGGCCGTCTTGTCGCCCTTAAACTGGTCGTTATCCCACGGCCGCTTGTCAGGTTTGCCCTGGTACTGGCCCTGCTTGTAGACCGTCACCGAGGTGTTCTCGCCGCAGCCCGCCGCGACGGCGACGAATACGGTGATGAAAGCAATTGGCAGCAACCGCTTCATGACTTGGCTCCGGGCTGCGGGGCGGTCGGCTGCTTGTCTGGCTTGCCATAGGCCGTGCCCCATCCCCAGACTTCCTGGCCCTTGCCGCGCTTCAATACGCGGTCGCGGTAGATGTTGGAGATGACGTCGGCATCGCCGCCCAGCAGCGCCTTGGTCGCGCACATCTCGGCGCAGGCGGGAAGCTTCCCTTCCGCCAGGCGGTTGCGGCCGTACTTTCTGAACTCGGCAGCAGAGAAGTCCGTCTCGGGTCCGCCGGCGCAGAACGTGCACTTGTCCATTTTGCCGCGCAGCCCGAACGCACCGTCCTGCGGGAACTGCGGCGCGCCGAACGGGCAGGCGTAGAAGCAGTAGCCGCAGCCGATGCAGAGGTCCTTGTCGTGCAGCACCACGCCTTCGGAAGTCTTGTAGAAGCAATCCACCGGGCACACCGCCATGCACGGCGCATCCGAGCAGTGCATGCAGGCGACCGAGATCGACTTCTCGCCCGGCACGCCGTCGTTCAGGGTCACGACCCGGCGGCGGTTGACGCCCCAGGGGATCTCGTGCTCCTGCTTGCACGCCGTCACACAGCCGTTGCACTCTATGCAGCGCTCGGCATCCGCCAGAAATTTCATTCTCGCCATGGTTCAGCTCCTCTGGTTCCGTTCCCGGTCAGGCCTTGGATACCTGGCACAGCGTCGTCTTGGTTTCCTGCATCATGGTCACGATGTCGTAGCCATAAGTGGTCGCGGTGTTAATCGCCTCGCCGCGCACCACCGGGGCCGCGCCCTCGGGGTATTTGTCGAGCAGGTCCTTGCCCTGCCAGTGCCCGGCGAAGTGGAACGGGCAGAACACCGTGCCGGATGCCACACGCTCGGTGACCAGGGTCTTCAACTTGAGGCGCGCCTTGGTCGGGGATTCGAGCCAGACGTACTCGTTGTTCTTCACACCACGGTCGTTGGCGTCCCTGGGGTTGATCTCGACAAACATCTCCTGCTGCAGCTCGGCCAGCCACGGGTTGGACCGGGTCTCATCCCCGCCACCCTCGTACTCGGTCAACCGCCCGCTGGTCAGGATCAGCGGATAGCTCTTTACCGCGTCCTTGTTCGCGTCCTGGATCGTCTTGAACAGCACCGGCACACGCCACCGGTTCTTCTGGTCGGCGTGAGTCGGGTACTTTTCGATCAGGTCCGGCCGCGGCGTGTAGAGGGCCTCGCGGTGCAGCGGCACCGCATCCGGGAAGTTCCAAACCACTGCTCGCGCCTTGGCATTGCCGAACGGATGGCAGCCGTGCTCCTTCATGAACACGCGGATCATGCCGCCCGAAGGATCGGTCTTCCAGTTCTTGCCTTCGGCCGCCTTCTTCTCGTCCTCGGTCAATTCCTCCCACCAGCCCAGCTTCTTCAGCAGCACGTGATCGAGCTCCGGGTAGCCGGTCGTGAGATCGGCGCCCTTGGAATGCGAGCCGTCCTCGGCCAGCAGGTTGACACCGTCGCGCTCGACACCGAAATTGGCGCGGAAGTTGCCACCTCCATCCATGACGTGCTTGGAAGTATCGTAGAGATTGGGGCTACCCGGGTGCTTCAGCGCCGGCGTGCCGTAGCACGGCCACGGCAAGCCGTAGTAGTCACCGTCGAGGACGTAACCGGTCTTGGCATCCTTGCCACCCTTGGCGCGCAGCGTCTTCACGTCAAAGACGTGCAGGTTGCGCATATGGGCCTGGAGACGCTCCGGTGAGCAGCCCGTATAGCCGATCGTCCAGACACCGCGGTTGATCTCGCGCAGCGTGTCTTCCATGTCGGGCTCGTCCATGCCACCCTTGCCCTTCACGATCTTGACCTTTCCTGCGAACTCCTTGGCGTAGCCGAACTTCTCCGCGAATTGGTACAGGATCATGTGATCGGTGCGCGACTCGAACAACGGGTCGACTACCTTCTCGCGCCACTGGATCGAGCGGTTCGACGCTGTGGCCGAACCGGCGCATTCCATCTGCGTGGCAGCCGGAAGCAGGTAAACGCCGTCCTGGCGCACCATCGCCGCCATTGCCGCAGTCGCTGAAGGATAGGGGTCGATCACTACCATCAGGTCGAGCTTTTTCATTGCCTCGACCATTTCCTTGCCACGCGTCTGGCTGTTCGGGGCATGGCCCCAGAACACCACGGCGCGGAGGTTGGAATCCTGATCGATCATCTCGTTCTTCTCCAGCACGGCATCAATCCAGCGCGATACCGTGAGACCGGGCTTTTCCATCATCGCCGGCGTCGCAAACTGTTTCTTGAGCCAGTCGAGGTCAACACCCCATACCCGGGCAAAGTGCGCCCAGGAACCCGGCGCGATACCGTAATAACCCGGCAGCGAATCGGGGTTGGGGCCGACGTCGGTCGCGCCCTGCACGTTGTCGTGGCCACGGTAGATGTTGCAGCCGCCGCCGGAAGTGCCGACGTTGCCCAGCGCGAGCTGCAGGATGCAGGAAGCGCGGACGATCGCATTGCCGTTGGTGTGCTGGGTCTGGCCCATCGCCCAGACGATGGTACTGGGACGGTTCTTCGCCATCGATTCGGCGACGTCGCGCACCTCGGCTTCCTTCATACCGGTGACTTTCTCGACTTCCTCCGGCGTCCATTTCGCGACTTCCTCGCGCACCTTGTCCATGCCGTAGACGCGGGCCTTGATGTAGTCCTTGTCTTCCCAGCCATTCTTGAAGATGTGGTGCAGCATGCCCCACAGGAACGCGACATCGGTGCCGGAGCGGATGCGATAGTAGGTATCGGCCCTGGCCGCGGTGCGGGTGAAACGCGGGTCCACCACGATCACCTTGGCGCCGTTTTCCTTGGCGTGCAGGGTGTGCAGCATCGAGACCGGGTGCGCTTCCGCGGCATTCGAGCCGAAGAACAGGATGCACTTCGAGTTCTGCTCGTCGTTGTACGAATTGGTCATCGCGCCGTAGCCCCAGGTGTTCGCCACGCCGGCCACCGTCGTCGAGTGGCAGATGCGCGCCTGGTGGTCCATGTTGTTGGTGCCGAACATGGAAACGAACTTGCGGAAGAGATAGGCCTGTTCGTTGTTGTGCTTGCTGGAGCCGATCCAGAACGTCGCGTCAGGTCCGCTTTCCTTCCTGATCGCAAGCATCTTGTCGCTCACTTCCTTCAACGCCTGGTCCCAGGAAACTTTCTGCCACTTGCCACCCACCAGTTTCATCGGCGACTTCAGGCGATGGGAGTCATGCGTCATGCCGTGCTCGCGGATCGAGGCGCCCTTGGCGCAATGCGCGCCGAGGTTGATCGGCGAATCGAACACCGGCTCCTGGCGGATCCAGACACCGTTTTGCACCACGGCGTCGACCGCACAACCGACGGAACAATGCGTGCAGATCGTGCGCTTCACCTCGGGCTTGCCGCCGCCGGCATCCTGGGCGGCTTCCGCTTTTCCGACGATATTGAACGGCAGTTGCGAGGCAACTGCTCCCGCACCGAGCGTCACGCCCGAACGCTGGAGGAAGGTGCGGCGGTCTATGGTCCGGCCGAGCATTCCCGAGACAGAACGGGTGAGCCGGCTGTGGGTTGCGCCATCCGGGGAATGGCTCATGGATTTTCGGGTGAGCAGCATGGCGGCCCTCTCAGACTTTGGTCGTGCTGTAGTACTTGAGAACGTGCTCGGTAACCTGGTAGCCCTTGGATCCGCTCTCGGCCTTGGCTTTCTTGGGCTGTGCCGGCGGATTCTTGCCGGCGACAACAGCCGCGGTGGCAACACCACCGGCACCGGCAACCAACAGGAAATTACGACGGGAGAGCCTGGATGCTGAAGATTTCATCTCATCCTCCTTCCTTTTTTATAAAGCAGTCAGCCTGTTTGAATAGTGAAAAGTTACACTTTAAGGGAGTGCAAATCAAGAACAAACGGAACGATTTCAGGAATGAGAATTGGCCATAAACCTGTTGTGGGTACTCAATCAAGGTACTACTCTCAAGTGACCGGTCAGGCGATATCAGTCATGTCGAAGGCGGCACTCTCGACCTCGAAAAAAGACACGGCTAATCGAGCGACCGGTTTGTAGAAGTGAGCAGAAGGTGCATCTTGCACTGCAGCACAAAATAGAATAGCGCCCGGAGAAACAAATACTTCGAAGAACTGCCTCTGCTCCGCCAGCGGATGCTGGCCCTCGATGAGACAGCGCATGACATCGCTCACTCCCGAGATATGGTCTTCCAGTTCGAACACTCTGTCCCGGCGCGCAAGCTGCCAGGCGGCAAGTTGCTCACGCAACCTGACCAGGTAGCGATCCGGCCCCGACGGTTCCGCGTAACCGGACAGATAGGGAGTCACCGCCGCCCTGCCGACCCCGACGAACAGGCTGTCGTGCTCCTGCCGCACGATGGCCGGGTAGGCGCTACGGCAGGCTTCCTGCAGGCCGCGCCAGGCCGCGGCCAGGCCACTCTCGCTCTCCTGCCCTGCTTCCGGACCGCTGCGTGAGATTTCCGCCAGCAGGTTCGGATCCGCCGGCTCGTAGAACAGGCGGCTGATGAGCCCGTAGAGGTTGGCCCGCGCCAGCTCTTCCGGATCCGGTGTCGACGCGGCTGCGTTTTCGGGGCCGGTATGGCTCATCCCCCTCACCCTTTCCCAGTTTCATCGAAGATGTTGCCGCCATCCACCTTCTCATACAGGTCTACCACGCGGCAGTCCTGGCACATCTGCAAGCGGCGCAGCGCGGCGGGATCGCGGAACATCGGGTGGGCGGCAAGCTTTCCCAGCATGTTGTCGATGATGCGCTGGTTGGCAAACGGCTTGCCGCAGCGCACGCAGTCGAAAACCTTGTCCTCGTTCAGCACCACCGGCCGCGTGGCATCGGCCGTCAGCAGCAACCGGGGCGCGAGCGTGATCGCGTCTTCCGGACAGGTCTTCTCGCACAGTCCGCATTGCACGCAGTTGCGCTCGATGAACCTCAACTGCGGCTGGTCCTTGGCGTCGATCAACGCTCCTTCCGGGCAGGCGCCGACGCAGGCGAGGCACAGGGTGCATTTCTGCCGGTCCACCACGACCGCGCCGTAGGGCGCATCCGCCGGCAGCGCGATCTCGTCCTTGCGGACCGTCGCGTGCCTGAGGAAATGCTCGAAGGTGAAGTCGAGCGTGGTGCGTTTCTCGTTCGACAGGTTGAACGTCGCCGGGGTTAACGTCCGCGGGCTTGCTTTTGCCCATACCGCCTTCTCCAGTTCGGCTGGATTGGCGGCCTTGATCAATTGAAACCGTCCCTCGCCCAGGTCCAATCCGCTCATGACGGCCTGCGCGAGGTTCATCTGACGCTCGATCGCATCGTGGTAGCCGGACGGTTCGGACCCGGTCGAGAGCACTTCGAACCTGGCCGCCCCCAGCGCCATGCTGCCCAGCATCAGGTCGAGACCGAGCGAGGCGACGTGAAACACCTCAAGCGGGATCACGTGAGCAGGCAAGCCTTTACCGCGCCGCGCCAGGCGCGCAATGAGCTCGCGCCCGTCGGTTGTGTTGTGAAACAGCAGGCAGGCACCCTCACCTCCCGCTTCGCGAAAGACCTGCAAGACGGTCTTCACCCGGGTTCCCAGGTCGAAGACCCGCGGATAGGCATAAGTCATCGCGCCCGAAGGACAGACGGTGGCGCAGCCGCCGCAGCCCATGCACAGGTGCGGCTCGACCCGGATGCGGTTTTCCTTGATCTCGCTGGTGATCGCCCGCGTCGAGCAGACGTCCAGGCATTTCGTGCAGCCGGTGATTTCGTTGCGGCCATGGGCGCAGAGCTTTTCCCGGTATTCGAAGTACTTGGGTTTCTCGAATTCCCCGACGAACTGCAGCAGTTGTTGCGCGGCGAGCGCCTGCTCCAGCGGATCGCGGCCGGGAGCGAAATATCCCTGCGGCGGCTGCGGCTGCTTGAGCAGCGGCTCGCGGGACAAATCAAGGACCATATCAAAGGCTTCGCTGCGTAGCGTCTCCTTGCGCTCGAAATCGATTGCGCCGATCGTGCCGCAGGCTTTCACGCATTGACGGTGTGCTTTGCATTTGTCGAGATCGATCTGGTAGGAGAAATCGATCGCCTGCTCGGGACAGACGCGGATGCAGGCGTTGCAGCGCGTGCAGGTCTCGAGATCGATCGGGTTCGCCTGCTCCCACTCCACCTGGAATGCGCCGAGATACCCTGTGACCGTTCGCGGTTTTCCGGAAAACACCGGATAGCGGCGCACCGCGGGAAGCTCGTGGCGCTCCGCGCCATCAGTCACCAGAACGCTGACCGTGAGCTGCTCCGACAAGCGATCGGCCCACTGCAGCGCCGTTGCCCCCGGGCCGATGATCACCAGGTTCCCGCCGGACCGGTACGACACCAACGGCACCGGCTGCGGTTCAGCCAGGTCGGCAAGCGCGAGCAGCGCCGCGATCTTCGGCGTCGAGCGCGCCGCATCCGCCGACCATCCCGCCGTTTCTCGGATGTTGACGAACTGAATGGTGCCGCTGCCTTTCAACGTCTCGTGCAGCTCGCTGAACAGCGGCGCCTCCTGCGTGCAGGCGACCACGAGATCGTTGCCGCTTTTTACCGCGGCCTCGAACGCCGCGACATGCCGGCGGCACAATTCGGTATTCACGTTGGGAGTCGCGCCCAGCTTGAGCGCGCGTGCCAGCCCCTTGCCGTCGAGCGGCATGGTCTGGTTGCAATTACAGATGAGCTTGTCCTTGGCCATGTTGACGGCCCGCTCCGCCTTCAGTCGAGTTGAGAGGATACTTGAGGATGCCGAAGCGCAGCCAGATGCGCGACGCGACGCTACAACTTTACCTGCCCGGTTGAGCTTTCAGGTGTCGCGGGTTGAGCCTGCGGCGCATTCGTCTGGATACCGGCTGGCGCAGGCTGTGGTGCGGGCGGCTCGAGTGCTGGCGCCGACGACTCCTGTTGCAGCTTGTCCTGTGCGCGCTTTTCCTCGTCCTCTTTGGCCCACTGCAGGATGTTCTGTGCTTGCCTGAGGCCCGCCATCATCGCCGCCGGGATCGGCTCGGTCTTGCTGTAATCGTCGATGTAAGTGTCGAGTCCGTCCATCACGTTGAAATGGGGGTCGCTGAAGAGCTTCTTCAGCGCCGCCCGGCGCACGTTCTCATCCACTTTGGGGTGAAGGAATGCGCGAAAATCGGACTCGGGCGTGAGCTGGTCGATCGGCGGCAATGCCGGGGCCGGCGACTCGGCAGCCCCCGCTTTTTCCCGCACCGGCTCCTGCGGTTGCACTCGAGCTTCTTCTTTTCGCCGCGCCCAGCGCGAGAGAAACGGCTCCCCTTCCTTGCCTTCCGGCTCCCCGGCCTTGATCTTGTCAGGCCCGGGCGTCATATCGCCCCGCCACGGCGCGATGCCACACCTTTATCCTTGCTGCTGGCATAACGCACTTTTTTCCTCGGTTCAGGCTGGTAATGCTCGGCCACGAATTCCCCGATCCACTGCAAGAGATCCGGCGGCAGCGCCACGCCATCCACGGTCTCTTCCGCGTCCATCCAGCGCGCCCCTTCGTGGTAGCTGACGGTGAGCAGTTCGGGGCGCGCGATCTCGTCACGCATGCGCCACAGGACGAAGACTTTCGGCTGTGGCGACGTGATATTGAGGTAGTAGCCCTCCGCCTCATCCAGGTGCAGTCTCAACCTCAGCCCGGGAAACAGCATCTGGGTGGTGTTCTCGTCGCTGAGGATAACGCGCTCGCCACTGCCTGGCGGCGCAATGTCGCGCATCACCCCCTTGGTTTCCCAGCGTTCCGTCGCCCACCGATTCGCGAGCTTTACCCGCTCCATGATGACGGCAATGGGATAAGGCGCGATCGGGCTCGGGCCAGTGCGTTCAGGCATGAAAAGCATTCTGCGCCAGGCTCCAGCGTCACGCAACAGAAACGCGCTCAAATACTTGATTTGCAAACAGTGTTTTCCTTGCCGCAGGCCGGCTGCTTTGGGATAATCACCGCCACCCGCATTCGCTGTGCAGCCAGCCTGAGTATGGAATCAGCTCAAGACCTTCAGAAAGCTCAGACCGGACCTCGTGACCGGCGGGGACGGGCGCTGCGCGATCTCAGGATCTCGGTCACCGACCGCTGCAACTTCCGCTGCGTCTATTGCATGCCGAAGGAAGTTTTCGGTCAGGGCTACCCGTTCCTCGAACGCAAGGAGCTGCTCAGTTTCGAGGAAATCACCCGGACCGCCCGCATCTTCGCCGGTCTCGGCGTCGAGAAAATCCGCCTGACCGGCGGCGAGCCTTTGGTCCGGCGGAACCTCGAGCAGTTGATCGAAATGCTGGCGCGCATCCCCGGTCTCGACCTCACGCTGACCACCAACGGCTCGTTATTGCAGCGCAAAGCGCGCGCGCTGAAGGATGCCGGATTGAAGCGCATCACCGTCAGCCTCGATTCCCTGGATGACGCGGTGTTCCGCCGCATGAACGACGCGGATTTTCCCGTTGCCAAGGTGCTCGAAGGCATCGAGGCCGCCGCCGCCGCCGGTCTCACCCCGGTCAAGATCAACATGGTGGTCAAGCGCGGTGAAAACGAGAACGGCATTCTGCCCATGGCGCGCCACTTCCGCGGCACCGGGCACGTCCTGCGCTTCAGCGAATACGTGGACGTGGGTCATACCAACGGCTGGTGCATGGACGATGTCGTCACCGCGCGCGAGATCGTCGAGACCATCAGCCGCGAGGCGCCGCTCGAGCCCGTCGGCGCCAACTACACCGGCGAAGTCGCGGAACGCTGGCGCTACCGGGACGGCAGCGGCGAGATCGGCGTGATCGCGTCAGTCACTCAGGCGTTCTGCCGCGACTGCACCCGCATCCGGCTCTCCACCGAAGGCAAACTGTTCACCTGCCTCTTCGCGACCGCGGGACACGACCTGCGCTCGCTGCTGCGCGGCGGCGCCCCTGACAGCGAGATTCGGGATGCCATCGCCGCGATCTGGACCCGGCGGGCTGACCGCTATTCCGAAATCCGGACTTCTCAAACCGCCAAGCTCGAGAAGATCGAGATGTCCTACATCGGCGGCTGACGCCGCCTCTGAATGAGGAATGCGGAATGATGAATGCGGAATGGGCGGGAATCGCCCCGGGTCATCATTCAACATTCATCATTCATCATTTCGATGGCTAAGCCTCCCCGCCCGAAACTCTCCAGCGCCGTCCGCCCGCTGACCTTCGAAGTGGAAGCGGTGAACGAGCGCGGGGAGCGGCTCCCCACGCCGATCGCCGGCGAGAACCCCCTCACGCTCTACGTCGACAAGCGCGAAGTCGTCACCTTGATGACGCTCGGCCAGGCGCCGGAGGCGCTTGCCATCGGCTACCTGCGCAACCAGCGCCTGGTGCGTTCGATCGAGGACATCGCCGAAGTCCAGGTGGACTGGGAAACCGGGTCGGTCGCGGTCACCACGCGCAAGCCGAATCAGGGCGCGGCCAGGAAAATGCGGGAGAAGATGAAGAAGCGCACGGTCACCACCGGCTGCGGCCAGGGCACCGTGTTCGGTGATCTCATGGAGGAAATCGATTCCCTCAGGCTGAGCAACGACGTGCGGCTCTCCGAGGAGACGCTCTACGCCCTGCTCGACGCGGTGCGCCGCCACGAGACGATCTATAAAAGCGCCGGCGCCGTGCACGGCTGCGCGCTCGCCAGCGCCAGCGCGGAGATTCTTAACTTCGTCGAGGACGTGGGCCGCCACAACGCCGTGGACGCCATCGCCGGCCAGATGTGGCTCGACCGCGTGGACGGCTCCGACAAGATCTTCTACACCACCGGCCGCCTCACTTCCGAGATGGTGATCAAGGCGGCGCAGATGAAAATTCCCTTTCTCGTGTCGCGCTCGGGGCTGACGCAGATGGGATTCGAGATCGCGAACCGGGTCGGCATCACCATGATCGGCCGCGCGGTGAACAAGCACTACCTGCTCTTTACCGGCAACCACCGCTTCGTCAAAACGGTCATGCCGACCCTACTGGCATGACGGTCTTCGTTCCAAGTTCCAAGTTCAAAGTTCAAAATTCAAGGCTGAACATCCGTATCACGTAAGCGCTTGAACTATGAACTCGGAACCTGGAACTCGGAACCTGGAACGCCCGCCGGCCAAAATTACTGGTGTAATTTTGGCCGGCGGGCAAGGCCGCCGCATGGGCGGCGTGGACAAGGGCTTGCAGCTGCTGCGCGGCAAGCCCATGGTGGCGTGGGTCATCGAGCGGTTTGCGCCCCAGGTCGACGAGGTCCTGATCAACGCCAACCAGAACGTCGAAACCTACGCCAGCCTCGGCTACCGGATCATCCCGGACGAAATAGCCGGCTTCGCCGGCCCGCTCGCGGGCCTGCACCGGGGTCTCTCCGTGGCCGCGCATGAACTGGTAGCGACCGTCCCTTGCGATTCGCCGTTCCTGCCGCGCGACCTGACTGACCGCCTGCGGGACGCCCTCGATCGGGAACAAGCCGAACTCGCCGTCGCCAGGACCGGCGATCAGCCCCACCCCGTGTTCTGCCTGTGCCGCAGGCGCGTGCTGCCCGGGCTGACTGAATTCCTCGCCTGCGGCGGCCGCAAGATCGACGCCTGGCACTCGAAGCTCAAGGTGGCGGAAGTGCGCTTTGACGACGAGGCGGCCGCGTTTTCCAACGTCAACACGGAAGCCGAACTGCGGGCGCTTGAAGGCGGCCCATCGCCGGGTTGACACCGGGTGCGCCGGTTCTGAACAATAGGCGCACCGCCTTTACCGGATAGCTGCGCCATGGAGCGACGGGAATTCATCAAAGCATGCGCCGCCACCTGCGCCTTCAGCGCGCCCGGCGCGCTGTCGGCAAAAGACCTCAAGCCGCGTTTTTATTCCCGCGCGCAACTCCTGGATGACCGGGGACAGCCATTGCGCGCGGCAAACCTCGTCGCCGGGCGCAACTACATCTTCCACTACCCTTTTGAATCCACGCCCTGCTTCCTGCTCAACCTGGGCAAGCCCACGGTGCGCGACGTGCCGTTGAAGACCGTGAGCGGGTCGAACTACCTGTGGCCGGGCGGCGTTGGCGCGAAGCGGGCGATCGTCGCTTTTTCCGCGATCTGCGCGCACCGCATGAGCTATCCCACGCCGCAGATCAGCTTCATAGCCTACCGCGGCGAGTCCACGGCTGCGGCCGCCCCGCGCGCGAACGCCATTCACTGCTGCTCGGAGCACAGCGAGTACGACCCGTCCTCGGGCGCCCGCGTGCTGGGCGGCCCGGCGCCGCAGCCGCTCTCGGCCATCCTGCTCGAATACCACGCGAGGAACGACGGCCTCACGGCGGTGGGCACGCTCGGAGGGGAAATGTTCGACGCGTTTTTCGCCAAGTTCGAGTTCAAGCTTGCCCTCGAGCACGGCGCCGACAGCGTGCGCAGGCAGGTCAGGGAGCGCGCGGTGGTCAGGGATCTCGACCAATACTGCAAACAGCAGGTTCGTTGCTGACTGCCGAACGCGCCCACCGGCCAGGATTCACCCGCTCGGGCAGATGGTTTCAGGCAAACAGCGCGGTCTGCCGCTGGGCCGGCTCGTCGCTCAACTCCTCGGGCTCGGCGACGAAGTAACCCTGGGCGAAATCGAGCCCGAGTTCTCTGATCCGCTCCAGGATGGCGGCATCCTCCACCGATTCCGCGACCGTGCGCATGCCCAGGATGTGGCTGATGCGGTTGATGGAGTCCACGATGGCGTTGTCCATGGGATCGGCCACGATATCCTTGATGAACACGCCGGCAATCTTCAGGAAATCCACCGGCAGGTACTTGAGATAGGCGAAGGACGACATGCCCGTGCCGAAATCGTCGAGCGCGAAGCGGCAGCCCATGCCTTTCAATTCGTGCATCAGTTCCGCCGCCTTGGAGAGATTTGATATCGCGGTGGTCTCCGTGATCTCGAAGCACAGGAGCCCGCTCGGCAGCTGGTAGCGGGTGAGAAGGTTTCTCAGGAAATCCGGGAAGCTCTTGTCGTTGATGCTCGCGCCTGAAATGTTGACCGAGTAGAAGCCGCGCTCGCCGCCGCCGCGTGAATCGCGCGGAATGGCCCCGGAGGTCCATTGCCGGTGCAGGAATTCCACCAGAGAACTCACCACCCAGCGCTCGATCGAGGTCAGCAGGTTGTAGCGTTCCGCGGTCGGCATGAAGCCGGTGGCCGGCACCGGGTTGCCGTCGCGATCCAGCATGCGTATCAGTATCTCGTAGTGCGGCTCGTGCTGCGGGTCGCCGCCGAGCGGGGCGATCAGCTGGCGGTAGAGCCGGAACCGCCCGAGCTCGAAAGCGCGGTTGATTTCCGACACCAGCTCCATTTCCTGGTGCCGGCCCTCGGAGCCGGTATCTTCCGGCCGGTAGACCTGGACCCGGTCGCGCCCCTGCTTCTTGGCTTCGTAGCAACAGGAGTCGGCGGCGGCCAGCACCTGGTTGATGTTGCCGCTATCCGCATTGATCGGCACCAGCCCGACGCTCACCCCCACGTTGAAGGTCTTGCCCTCCCATACGAAGCGGAACTCGCGCACCGTCTCGCGCGTGGCGTTGGCGATGCGCACCGCCTGCTCGGGCGGGCACGAATCGAGCAGCGCTCCGAACTCGTCGCCGCCCAGACGGGCGAGCGTATCGCTGCCCCGCATGCGGGTCAGCATGATGGTGGTCAGCTGGCGCAGCAGCTCGTCCCCGGCGCTGTGCCCGCAGGTATCGTTCACCGCCTTGAAATTGTCGAGATCCAGGTACATGAGGGCGTGCTCGCGGTGCTGCGTCCGGGCGGTCTCGATCAACTCGGTCAGCCGGCGCTCGAATTCGCGGCGGTTGACGAGCCCCGTCAGCGCATCGTGGCTCGCCTGCCAGATGAGCTGCTGGGCCATGGCCCGCACCTGGCTCACGTCGTGGAACACCACGATCATGCCGTGGAGGGCGCCGTCGTGCCCGCGGATCGGGGAATGCGAGTAACGTATAGGGCACTCCCGCTGCTGGCGGTCCACCAGCCGCACCGCGACCGGTTCCGCGCCGCCAGCGCCCTGGATATCGGTGAACGGCAGCGCCTCGATCGGCTTGCCGGTGTTCTCGTCAACGACGCGATAAATCTCAGCGAGCCGCCTGCCGGCGGCCTCCTCGCTCTTCCAGCCCAGGTAATGCTCCGCCACCGGATTCAGGTACTCGATGCAGCCCGCGGCGTCCGTGGTAATGACCCCGTCCACGATGGAATGCAGCGTGACTTCCGCCAGCTCCTTCTCGCGCTCGAGCCGGGCTTCGGTGCGGGTCACGATGCGGATCACCATGACGGCGATCACGATACCGGCGAGCAGCGCGAGCAGGCCTCCCGCTCCGATCAGCAGGAAACCATGGCGCATGCCCTCGTTCGCCGCCGCAATCGAGCTCGCGGTCTGCGTATGATTGGCCTCCAGCAAAAGGTATAGCGTTTCCTGCAACCGGCTGTCCGCCAGCACCGCCTGCGTGAGATTCAACTCGGAGGCGGGCGAAATCTCACCCTGCATCAGGAGCGCGACGGTCTTGTCCCCGATCGCCCGCGCAGACCCTGCCGCCGCGATCGCCGCATCGCGCGCCTGGTGTTCCGCGGCTGCGGCCTGAAGCGCGAGCAATTTCTTCACCGCGCTGGAATAAGCGGCGATGGCGCCCTGATACCGGGCCAGCACAGCCTGCCGGGCTGGCGGGGTCTCGGCCGAGAACATCTGGTCGATCAGCGCCGAGCGCTGGCCGTTGGCGAGGAAGAGTTCCGAGACCGTGCCGATCTTGCGGGCTTGCGCCCCGGTCAACTCGTGGATCTGCCGGTTGAACGACTCGATGCGGTTCAACCCCAGCACGATCAACACCGTGAGCACCGAGAGCAGCAACCCGAAGGCCACGAACAGCAGGGTCTTTGACCCGGCGCCAGTGAGCGGTGGCATCAATGTTGAATGGCGAGTGTTAAATTTTGAATCAAGCAAATGAGGTTGCATCCATTCAAAATTCAACATTCAAAATTTAAAATTGTCATTCCAGCCGCGTGGCAGGGTCCTGGCGGTAGAACGCCGCCAGTTGACCGTAGACATCGGGATATTCGGCGAGAACCGTGCCCGGAATCTCGAAAAACGCCTCGCTCAACACCGCGAAGAATTCGGCCGGCGACTCGGCGGCATAGGGGTCGATCGTAGTGGCCTCGCCGCGCTCCACGCGGGCGCGGCAATCCTCGTAGGCGGCGCTGAAGGCCCGCGACCAGGCGCCCCGATCCATGCCGGCGTGCAGTGGCGGAAAGCCGTTGGCTTCCCCGTTCAGCATATCGAGCTTGTGGGCAAATTCGTGGATCACCACGTTGTAGCCATGCTCGTCCCCCCGCAACTGCGCATCCGCCCACGACAGGACGACTGGCCCGGCCAGCCAGGACTCCCCCGTCATCGGCTCCTCGACCTGGTGCACGATGCCGTCCTCGTCCACCTGCTCGTATTCGGCGACGAATTCATCGGGGTAAACGATCACCTCCTGCCAGCCGCGGTAATAATCCAGATCGAGGGCCAGGATCAGCATACAGGCCTGGGCCGCGATGCAGATACGCATTTCGTCACGCAACACGAGCCCGCCTGCACCGACCAGATTCTTCTCGTGCAGGAATAAAACCACGTCCTCGCGCAACCGGGCGCGCTCATCCGGAGACAGCGCGCGGGTGAACGGGTAGCGCTCGAGCACGGAACGCCACAAGGCCTCGTCGAACGCGGACCGCTTGAGGATTCTCTCCCGGCGCCAGAGTTTGAAAGTCTCGAACATGTCGCCGGCGGCGGGTCACTTTCCCTTGCCGTCGTCCCGCCGCTCGACCACCCGCAGGGGCGCGGTCTCCGGCGGCTCGAGCTCGGCGGCTTCGATCCTCTGGAACTGCTGGGTGATCTTGCGGCTGGAGACCTGCACGTCCTCCGCATCCTGGTGCGCCTGGCGGATGTGGTCGGCAAGCTTTTTCATGCGCTCGTCGAAACGGCTGAAATCCTGCGCCAGCCGCGACAGCGCCTCCTTGATAACGTGGACCTGCTTGCGCGTCTCGACGTCCTTCAGGACAGCGCGCGCGGTGTTCAACACCGCCATCAGCGTCGTCGGCGAGACGATCCAAACCCGCCGCGAGTTGGCGTGGTCCACCACCTCCGAATGGTAGGCGTGGATCTCGGCGAACACCGCCTCCGCCGGCACGAACATCACCGCGCCGTCCGAGGTCTCGTTCGGCAGGATGTACTTCTTCGCGATGTCGTCCACGTGCTTCTTCACGTCGGCGCGGAACTGGCGTTGCCCGAGCGCGCGCTCGACGTCGTTCACCCCGGGGGCGAGCATCCGGTGATAGTTCTCGAGCGGGAACTTGGAGTCCACGCAAACCAGGCCGGTGGGGTCCGGCAGCTTCAGCACGCAATCGGCCCGCGTGCCGTTCGAGAGCGTGTACTGCAACTCGAACGCCGACGGCGGCAGCATGTTGCGGACCAGCGCTTCCAGCTGCACTTCACCGAAAGCGCCGCGCGACTGCTTGTTGCCGAGCAGCTCCTGCAAGCTCACCACGCTGCCGGTCAGCGTCTCGATCTTCTTCTGCGCCTCGTCGATCGTGGCCAGGCGCTGCATCACGTTGACGAAAGTCTCGTTGGTCTTCTTGAACCCCTCATCCAGCCGTTCGTTGACCTTGCCGGAGATCTCTCCCAGCCGCTGGTCGATCTTGGCGTTCAACTTCTCGGTGGTATCACCGAGGCTCGCGCCGAGCGATAGCTGCAGGCGATGCAGGGTATCGCGCGTCTGGTTGAGTTCCTCGGAGAGGCGCGCGGCCAGGCGGTCGGATTGCTGCGCGAGGCCGCCATGGAGATCGGTCAGCATCGCCCGGTGCTTTTCCTCGAGCAGCTCCGCCTGCCGCGCCGCCCGCGTCCCCTCCTGCGAGGAAATCCTGAGGTAGAGGGCAACCATCATCCCCAGCAAGGCCAGCAGGCTGATGACGATGACGATGCTCAGCACGGATTCCACGCGCCCCAGTATACCGCAAGGAATTCGCGCGGCCGGCTGCCGCGAATTCCCGATTATTCCGTTTCGCGCAGAGCCGCAATCGGCGGTTGCGACAGCGCCGCGCGCGTTCCCGCCAGCGCATTGATGGCCACGCAGGCGGCACCCAGCGCCGGGCCCAGCAGCCACAACAACGGATTCACCGTGTAATCGAGTTGCAGCACCCGCTCCGCGATGAGCGCGCCGATCCCGGTCGCCCCAGCGGCTGCCAGCGTGCCCGCGATGAGTCCGATCGCGATGAACTCCACGCGTTGGGCCGAGGCCACCTGCTTGCGGCTTGCGCCGAGGGCGCGCATCAGCGCCGCCTCTCGCACCCGCTCATCCTCGGTGGCCAGCAGCGCCGCGTAGAGCACGAGCAGGCCGGCGGCGAGCGCGAACAGGAACACCATTTGCACGGCCTCCACCACCCGGTCCATGACGGTGAGCGCCTGGCGCAGCACCAGGCTCATGTCGACGATCGTCAGGTTGGGAAAAGCCTGCGTCAGCCGGTTCATGACCGCGCCATGCGAGCCGGCCAGGTGAAAACTCGCGACATAGCTCGTCGGGAAGCGCTCCAGCAGCGGCGGGGTTGTAATGACGAAAAAATTGACCCGCATCGAGTCCCATTCGAGGTGCCGGATGCTGGTCACCGGCGCCGTGAACTGCTGCCCGCCCACCGCCCAGGTCAGCCGGTCGCCGAGCTTGATGCCCAGGGTGCGCGCGATGCCCTCCTCCACGGAAACGGCGCCGCTCGCGCGGTTGGAGGAAGAGAACCAGTACCCCGCGCTCACCCGGTTGTGCGCGGGCAACTCGTCCATGTACGACAGGTTGAATTCGCGCTCGACGAGACGCCGGGTGCGCGCTTCCGAGTAGTTCTCCGAGCTTACCTCGACCGAGTTGATGGCCATCAGGCGGCCGCGCACCATCGGATAGCCTGCCACGGACGGCAGGCCGTGCTCGCGCAAGAAGCCGGCGAGCGGCTCGCGCTGGTCGGGCTGAATATTCAGGATGAAACGGTTCGGGGCATCGGCCGGCGTCCTGGCGCGCCAGGTCTTCAGCAGGTCGCCGTGGGTGACGGTGAGCAGCAGGATCGCCGTCAATCCGAGCGCCAGCGCCAGGATCTGCACCGTGCTCTGGTGCGCGCGGCGCCGCAGGTTGGCGAGCCCATAGCGCCAGGCGACCCCTCCCAGGCCGTTCGCGGCTGCGGCCAGCCGCAATGCCCCGTAGCTCACGGCTGCGAACGCGAGTCCCGCGCCCGTGAACCCTGCGAGCGCGTAGGCGCCGAGCTTGAGGCTGCCGGCCTGCCACAGGATGAGGCTTGCCAGAATAACCATGGCGGCCCCGTAGGACAGGACCTGGGATTCCTGCGGCCCGCCGAGGTCCCGTCGCAGTACTCGCAACGCCGGCACTCTTTTCAACCGCATCAGCGGCGGCAGCGCGAATCCGAGCAGCAGCACAAAAGCCAGCAGCAGCCCTTGCGCCACCGGGAGCCATGACGGCCGCGGCAACGCCACAGCGATGAATTCGGTCAGGCCCTGGCCCAGCAACTGTTGAATGCCGAACCCGAGCGCGCACCCCAGCATGGCGGCAATCGCCCCCAACGCGACAAATTCCCATGCGAACAGGGAAAACAGCTGGCGCTGGCTCGCCCCGAGACAGCGCATCACGGCGTAGTTGTCGAGGTGACGCCAGGTAAAACGCCGTGTGGCGAGTCCGATCGCTACCGCCGCCAGGACCACGGCCAGGAGGGAGGTGAGACCCAGGAACTGCTGCGCCCGATCCAGCCCGGCCCGGATTTCCGGGCGGGCGTTATCGAGCCCCTCCACGCCTTCACCCCTGCCGAGCCGGGTTTTCGCCCATTGTTCGTAGGCTTCGATGGCGGCCCGGTCGCCGGCCACCAGCAGCGCATAAGTGACGCGGCTCCCGACCTGGATCAACCCGGTCTGCGGCAGATCTGCGGCGTTCATCAGCAGTCTTGGCGCGATATTGAAGAACGTCACTCCGCGGTCCGGCTCGAAGGTGAGGATCGCCGCGACCTTCAGGCGCGCATTTCCAAGCTCCAACGACGCGCCGACCTCCGCGCCAATGGCGCTGGCGAGCCGCTCGTCCACCCACACGTGGCCGGGCGGCGGCACCCCGGATGCTTCCTGGTCGGGCGTGTTCGGCGCCGGTGCGATCCGGAGTTTCCCGCGCAACGGATAACCTTCGCTCACCGCCTTGACGCCAGCGATGTGCGCCGCCCCGGCCTGGCGCGACATGCTGATCAGGCGCGTGCTGGTCGCGGTCGAGAGGCCCCGCGCCTGCGCCTCTTTTACAAACTCCTGATCGAGTGGATGATCCGCGGTGAGGAGGAGATCGGCGCCCAGCAGCTGGTGCGCGTCGCGCGTCAGCGCCTGGTGCACCCGGTCGCCGAAGAACGTGACACTGCTGACGCTCGTCACGGCGACAACGAGCGCCAGCGCCAGGAGCTTCAGCTCGCCCGCGCGCCAGTCGCGCGCCAGCATGCGCAACGCGAGATGAATTTCGCGCTTGAAATTCATGACATAAACCACTCTTATCCTATCTTTCCTGGCGTGCTTGGCGATCTTGACGGTTCATACTAGTTTTGTCCGTTTCGTTTTTCTTGGCGTCTTGGCGTCTTGGCGGCTATTGATTGCCGTTTTGCAGACGGCCGCCGGCGAGCCGGATCTGGCGGGTGCAGCGGCGCGCGACCATCTCGTCGTGCGTCACCAGCATGAGGGTGGCGCCGCGCTCGGCATTTAACTCGAACAGCAGGTTGATGATCCCGGCGCCGGTAGCGGCATCCAGGTTGCCGGTCGGCTCGTCGGCAAACAGCACCCTGGGCTCGACCACGAACGCGCGCGCGAGCGCAACGCGCTGCTGCTCGCCACCCGAGAGGTACTTCGGATAATGGCCCAACCGCTCCCCGAGCCCCACCCGCGCCAGCATGGCGCGCGCGCGCGCCTGCGCGTCATCGCGCCCCGCGAGCTCGAGCGGGAGCATCACGTTCTCGAGCGCGGTGAGCGGGGCGAGCAGTTGGAACGACTGGAACACGAACCCGACCAGGCGCTTGCGCAAGTCCGCCCGGCCGTCCTCGTCCAGCGCGGACAGGTCCACACCGTCCAGGTGAACGGCACCGGCGGTCGGCGTGTCCAACCCGGCGAGCAATCCGAGCAGGGTGGACTTGCCCGAGCCGGAGGCGCCCACCACCGCTATCGCCTCCCTCGGCATGACCGCCAGCTCGATATCCTGCAAAATTGCAAGGGTTGCACCGCCGTTCGGGACTACCTTGGACAATCCCACGGCACGAACCACCGGCTCACTCGGGTTTTTCGTCATGATCAAACTTTTCTATACAGCCCTGTTATTTGTGGTCACCGCCGCCGCACAGGCAGCGACACTGCTCGTTTTCGGGGACAGCCTGTCTTCCGCCTACGGTATCGGGCCCAGGGAAGGCTGGGTCACTCTCATGGAAGAGCGGCTGCAGCAAAAAAAGTTCGATTATAGCGTCGTCAACGCGAGCATTTCGGGCGAAACCACCAGCGGCGGCGCGACCCGCATCGACGAGGCGCTCGCCCGCACCCGGCCTCTCCTCGTGATCGTGGCCCTCGGCGGCAACGACGGCCTGCGCGGACTCCCCGTCAGCCAGATCCAGGCCAACCTGACGCGCATCGTGGAAGCTGCGCAGCGCCGCGGCGCCCGCGTGTTGCTGCTGGGCATGCGCATGCCGCCCAATTATGGACCGCAGTACGTGCGGGAGTTCGAGGCGGTCTTCACGGCAGTCGCCAGGCGCCACAAAGTGCCGCTCGTGCCCTTCATGCTGAAGGGGGTCACGGAGCATCGCGACCTCATGCAGCCGGACAGCATCCACCCCACCGCGGCTGCGCAACCGGTGATACTCGAGACCGTGTGGAAGGAATTGCTGCCACTGCTCAAACGGCCGTGAATAGTGAATGGTAAATCGTGAATCGTAGACGGAGGGCGCACGACATCACGGCTGTTCCTGCGATTTACCATTTACGATTCACGATTCACCGCTCTCAGGCAACGACAACACGAGGCTCACCGCTTCCAAGCGTGCCGATCTGAATCGCATACTTGAATCCCTGCTGCTTGAAAACATCCAGCACGGCAGGCGCCGTGGCGGCATCGCATGCCACCAGCAGGCCGCCGCTGGTCTGCGGGTCGGTCAGGATTTTCGCGCACCACGCCGGCTTGCCCGCCGGCAATTCCACCGCCGGGCCGTAGCTCGCCCAATTCCGGTCCGACGCGCCCGTGCCGTAGCCTGCTTCCAGCAGATGCCGCGCGGCCGGGAGTATCGGCACGGCATCGAAGTTGACTCGCGCCGCCAGCTTCGAGCCCCGGCAGATTTCGAGCAAGTGCCCGAGCAGGCCATAGCCGGTGACGTCGGTCAGCGCATGCACTCCCGGCATCTCCGCGAGCGGAATGCCCGGCGTGTTGAGCTGGGTCATCGATTCCAGCATCTGCTGGTAGGCCTTGTCCTTCAACTCTCCCTTCTTCAGCGCGGCGCCCATGATGCCCACGCCCAGCGCCTTGCCGAGGATCAGCACGTCGCCCGCCTGCGCCCGGTCGTTGCGCTTGACCTTGGCCGGGTCGACGAGCCCCAGCGCCACCAGTCCGTAGAGCGGCTCCGGCGAGTCGATCGAATGGCCGCCGCCGATCGGGATTCCCGCCTTTTCGCACACGTCGCGCCCGCCGGCGATGATGCGCTGCACGACTTCGGTCGGCAGTTTGCCCAGCGGGAAGCCGAGCAGTGCCAGCGCCATGATCGGGCGCGCGCCCATCGCATAGACATCGGAGATGGCGTTGGTCGCGGCAATGCGGCCGAAATCGTAGGGATCGTCCACCACCGGCGTGAAGAAATCGGTGGTCGCGACCAGCGCCTGTGACTCGCTCAGGCGATACACCGCAGCATCGTCGCTCGTGTCGTGGCCGACCAACAGGTCCGGCCAGGTACGCCCGAGCGGCGTCCCGGCCAGTATTTCGCCCAGCAACGCTGGCGCGAGCTTGCAGCCTCAGCCGCCGCCGTGCGCGAGCTGGGTCAGCCGGATCGCGGGGGGTTTCGTGGTCTGGTTCATGATTTACCGTAAACTAGGCACCGATGCCCGCAGCACAACAGGAAATTCCGTGCGAGAACCGGCCACAGCAACCGTAGCACAACTATCCGGCTTTGACGAGGTTATCGACGTTCGTTCCGAAGGCGAATTCGCCGAGGACCACGTACCCGGCGCCATCAACTGTCCGGTGCTCGACAACGCCGAGCGCGCCCGCGTCGGTACCATTTACCAGCAGCGCTCCCCGTTCGAGGCGAGAAAGATCGGCGCCGCGCTCGCCAGCGCCAATATTGCGCGGCACCTCAACGAGCGCTTCCTGCAGCGGCCGCGCGAATGGCGCCCGCTGGTGTATTGCTGGCGCGGCGGCGAACGCAGCGGCGCTTTCGCGCAGGTGCTGTCGAGAGTCGGCTGGCAGGTGTCCCGGCTCGAAGGCGGCTACCGGACCTACCGCCGGGCGGTGATCGCGGATCTCGAACACCTGCCGCGCGTGTTCCATCTGCGCGTCGTCTGCGGCTTGACCGGCACTGGCAAGAGCCGGCTGCTGCGCGCCCTGCGCGACGCCGGCGGCCAGGTGCTCGACCTCGAAGCGCTGGCGGCACATCGCGGTTCGGTGCTCGGCAACCTGCCGGATGTGCCGCAGCCGGGGCAGAAAAAGTTCGACAGCCTGGTCTGGAGCGCGCTCGGCAGGCTCGATCCTGCCCGCGCGGTTTACGTCGAAGCGGAAAGCAAGAAGATCGGAGTACTGCAGGTGCCTCCGGCCCTGATAGACACAATGTGGAAGAGCGAGTGCGTGGTGCTCGAGTCGCCCATCGAGGTGCGGGTCGGGCTGCTCAAGCAGGAATACCTGCACTTCCTCGAACAGCCGGCAAGTCTGGTCGAGAAACTGGAATGCCTGACCCCGCTGCACGGGCACGCGGTCATCGAGAACTGGAAAGAGCTGATCGCCGCGCGCCAGTGGGACGAGTTGACGGCGGATCTGCTGGTCAGGCACTACGACCCCGCGTACACCCGTGCCATTGACAATCACTACCCCGCGCTGCCGCACGCGGCAAAGCTCAGCCTCAACCGCGCGGACGAGAGCGCCTTCGCCGCCCTCGCCCGCCGCTGCCTCGAATTGGAGTCTAGTGCGACGGCCAGCGGCAAGAACAGTGTAGCCGCGTGATTCGTGCGTTAGCCATGCGCCTCATCCATTCACCATTCACCATTCACCATTCACGGCATTCGTGAAGCTTGCGTTGCGCATCGAAGTGGCAACCCTGCGCGGCACCCGCGAGGCTGCGCCGCGCCTGGCGGCGATCCTGAGGAGGCACGACGCCGGAGCAACCTTTCTGTTCAGTCTTGGCCCCGACTGCACCGGCTTCGCGCTGGGCAGCCTGCCGCCAGTGCCGAAGCTCAAGTGCTATGGCCTCGTCGCTCTGTTGTCAGGAACGCTGCTGCCAGCGGCCGACATCGGCTCGCGCGGCGCGGACGCGATGCGCTCCGTGCAGAGCGAGGGCTTCGACACCGGCATCCTGGCTTATAACCGGGCGCACTGGGTGAATCGCGTGGCCGGCGCGGGCGAGGCGTGGACCGCCGCCGAAATGCGGCGGGCCTGCGAGCGCTACGAGAGAATTATCGGCAGCCCCGCCCTGGTGCATGGAGCTCCCGGCTGGCGGATGAATCGGTTCGCCTACCGCCATACGCAGCGCCTTGGGTTCCGGCACTGTTCCGATACGCGCGGCACGGCCCCCTTCATCCCTGTCGTCAGGGGCGAAATCGTCGCCTGTCCGCAGCTGCCCACCACGCTGCCAACGCTGGCCGAACTGTTTGCCGCCGGCACGACTCCGGATGACGCGGCGCTGCGCCTGCTGGAAGCGAGTCGCGATCCGGCGCCGACCGGCCATGTCTGCACGCTCCACGCCGAAGTCGAGGGCACGCTGTTCGCGCCGCAGCTGGGCGTCCTGCTCACCGGCTGGCGCGCGCTGGGCTACCAGGTGGTGTCATTGAAGGATTACGCGGCAGGTCTCAGCCTGGCGCGTCTGCCGCGCCGGGTGGTCGACGAGCAAGCAGTACCGGGCGCGCGCGGAACCGTCGCCATGGAAGGCAAGGAGTTCCTGACCTAAGTGCGCCTAACAAAATAAATTCCCCTCCTGCCAGAGGAGGGGTGCCCGCGCTAGCGGGCGGGGTGGTGGGAGCAAGAGGTGCCCACGTAACCACCCCGGGTTTACCGCGCCTGGAAGGCGCGAGTTGTGGCTTTTCGCATCCACCCCTCCTTGCAATGGAGGGGAGTAAAGCAGGGCCGGTCATTTTGTTAGGCGCTCTAAGGAGTTTATCGGAGCTAAGCCCGACAAACTCCTGGTGCTTGCCTCGGGCGCGGGTTTCGTTCACCATAGGTTTCATAGCGTAACGCGACGAGGAACCGAACCACCGAATGCTAGACCTGCCGGCACCCGACTTTGAGCTACCCGCCACCGGCGGCAAGACCTTCCGCCTGTCCCGAGCCAAGGGCTCTCCTCTCGTCCTTTATTTCTACCCCAAAGACAACACCCCGGGCTGCACCACCGAGGGCCAGCATTTCCGCGACCTCTACGCGGAATTCCAGAAGCACGAGTGCGAGATCTACGGCGTGTCGCGCGACAGCATCAAGTCGCACGAGAACTTCAAGGCCAAGATGAAGTTCCCCTTCAACCTGCTGTCCGACAGCGAGGAGACCGCCTGCAAGCTCTATAGCGTCATCAAGATGAAAAACATGTATGGCAGAAAGGTGCGCGGCATCGAGCGCAGCACCTTTGTCATTGACGGCAAAGGGGTCCTGCGCCGCGAATGGCGCGGGGTCAAGGTGCCGGGCCACGTGCAGGAGGTGCTGGAGTTTGTAAAGACATTGAAGTGATGAACCGTTCAAGGTTCAAGGTTGGAGTGGACTGCAATTCGCGGGTTCCGACTTTGAACCTGGAACTTGAAACTTTGAACTCGACGTAGGAGAAATATGATCCAACGCAAGTCCGCGTCTGCGCCGTCGTCCGTAGTTGCCCGTTTCCCCGCCGTTACCAAGCTGTTCGTGCTCGACACCAACGTGCTGATGCACGACCCCACCAGCCTGTTCCGCTTCGAAGAGCACGACATCTTCATCCCAATGGCGACGCTGGAGGAGCTCGACAACAACAAGAAAGGGATGTCCGAGGTCGCGCGCAACGCGCGCCAGACCAGCCGCTACCTCGACGAGATGGTCACCGGCAGCGACGCGGCCATTGCCGAGGGCATGCCGCTCGCAGTCCACGGCGACCGGACCGCCAGCGGGCGCCTGTTCCTGCAGACCGAGGCCATCAACGGCGAAGTTCCCGCCCGCCTCGCCAGCGGCAAGGCCGACAACCAGGTGCTGGCCGTGGTCAAGCACCTGCAGGAACTGCACGCCAAGCGCCGCGTAATCCTGGTGTCGAAAGACATCAACATGCGCATCAAGGCGCGCGCGCTGGGACTGGCGGCCGAGGACTACTTCAACGACAAGGTGCTGGAAGACACCGACCTCCTCTATACCGGCGCGCGCGCCCTGCCGGAGGATTTCTGGAACAGCCACGGCAAGGACATGGAGTCGTGGCAGCAGTCCGGACATACCTACTACCGCGTGCGCGGACCGCTGTGCTCAAGCCTGCTGGTCAATGAGTTCGCTTATCTCGAGGCGGACAAGCCGTTCTACGCGCAGGTGCGTGAAGTCAGCGGCAAGACGGCAGTGCTGACGACGCTGCGTGATTACGCCAGCCAGCGCCAAAACGTGTGGGGCATTATCGCGCGCAACCGCGAGCAGAACTTCGCGCTCAATGCCCTGATGAACCCGCACATCGATTTCGTCACGCTGCTCGGGCAGGCCGGCACCGGCAAGACGCTGCTGACGCTCGCCGCGGGATTGATGCAGACGCTGGAGCACAAGACCTACAACGAGATCATCATGACGCGGGTCACTGTGCCGGTGGGCGAGGACATCGGCTTCCTGCCGGGCACGGAAGAGGAAAAGATGAACCCGTGGATGGGCGCGCTGGAGGACAACCTCGACGTGTTGAACCGCACCGACGAAGATGCCGGCGAGTGGGGTCGCGCCGCCACCCGCGACCTGATCCGCTCGCGCATCAAGGTCAAGTCGCTCAACTTCATGCGCGGGCGTACCTTCCTCAACAAGTACCTGATCATCGACGAGGCACAGAACCTGACGCCCAAGCAGATGAAGACCCTGATCACGCGCGCCGGACCCGGCACCAAGGTGGTGTGCCTCGGCAACATCGCGCAGATCGACACGCCGTACCTGACCGAGGGCAGTTCCGGCCTCACCTACGTGGTCGACCGCATGAAGGGTTGGTCGCACAGCGGGCACATCACGTTGATGCGTGGCGAGCGCTCGCGCCTTGCCGATTACGCTGCTGAGGCGCTATAGCGCCGTTCCAGGTTCAAGGTTCAAGGTTCCAGGTTCCAGGATTAATCCTGAACTTTGAACTTGGAACTTGAAACTTGGAACGGATTCGTTAGTAGCGGCCGGGGTCCGCGCGGTTTTCGAAGCGGATGTGCTTGCCGAGGAAGGTCAACTTGATCATCCCGGTCGGGCCGTTGCGCTGCTTGGCGATGAGGATCTCGGCCTCGCCCTGCTTCTCGGTATTGCCCGGGTTGTAGACTTCGTCGCGGTAGATGAAGAGGATCACGTCGGCGTCCTGCTCGATCGCCCCCGATTCGCGCAGGTCCGACATCATCGGCCGCTTGTCCTGGCGCGATTCCACGCTGCGGTTCAACTGCGACAACGCGACCACCGGAATTTTCAGCTCTTTGGAGAGGCCCTTCAGCGAGCGCGAGATCTCGGCGATCTCGGTGGCGCGGTTCTCTTCCCTGCCGCCTCCAGTCGCCGACATCAGCTGCAGGTAGTCCACCACGATCAGCGACAGCCCGCCGCATTGCCGGTGCAGGCGCCGCGCGCGCGAGCGCACTTCGAGCGCATTCAGCCCCGCGCTATCGTCTATGTAGAGCTGCGCCTCGTTCAGCTTGCCGACCGACTCGATCATCCGCGACCAGTCGTCGTCCTTGAAGGTGCCGGTGCGCAGCTCGTGCTGGTCGAAGCGGCCCACCGAGCCGATCATGCGCATGGCGAGTTGCGTCCCCGACATTTCCATGCTGAAAACCGCGACCGCCTTCTTCAGCTCCAGCACTGCGTGCTCCACGATATTCATGGCGAGCGAGGTCTTGCCCATGGATGGGCGCGCCGCGATGATGATGAGCTCGCCGCCCTGCAGGCCCGAGGTCATGCGGTCGAGGTCGATGAAGCCGGTGGCCAGGCCGATGACGTCGTTCTTGTTCTCGCGGTTGTAGAGCATGTCGATCCGCTCCACCGTCTCGGTCAGCAGCGGGTCGATCTTGACGAAACCCTGCTTCGACTTCGAGCCCGCCTCCGCGATCTGGAACACCTTGGACTCGGCCTCGTCCACCAGCGCCTTGGCGTCGCGCCCGCTCGGACTGTAGGCGGAATCCGCGATTTCCGTCCCCACCACGGCGAGGTTGCGCATGATGGACCGCTCGCGCACGATCTCCGCGTAGCGGCGGATATTGGCGGCACTCGGAGTATTCAGCGCCAGCGACCCCAGGTAGGCATGCCCGCCCATCTCGGCCAGCTTGCCGCTGCGCTCCAGGCTCTCGGCCACGGTCAGCGCATCGGCCGGCTTGCCGTGCTCGATGAGTCCCCCGGTGTGCTGGAAGATCAGGCGATGGTCCGCCCGGTAGAAATCGTGCTCGGTGACGAGATCCGCCACCTTGTCCCACGCCGTATTGTCGAGCAGCAGCCCGCCCAGAACCGACTGCTCGGCTTCGATGGACTGCGGCGGGACCCGCGTGGCCTCGAACTGGGCGTCCTTGACGATCGAGGTGACCTGGGCCATGGGCGCGCTGTCGCGGTCTCGCTGTTGATGGGGTATGGCCGGACTGGAAATCATCGCGCGCTGGATACACGCGCGACGGGAAACCAGTTTACATAAAAAAAAGGCTGTCGCCAGCCTTTTTTTCCAACGCGAAAAACTTTTTTGTAACTAGCGGTTAATCATGATGATTTTTTTGGCCGCCGTTCTCCGGTCACCGATCACTGCTCTCCCAGCACCGAGATCGTCACCGTTACCAGGACGTCGGTATGCAGCGACAACTTGAGCGGATGATCGCCGACGGTCTTCAGGGGCCCTTGCGGCATGCGGATCGAGGCCTTCGGCACGTCATAGCCCTGAGCCTTCAATGCCGCGGAGATATCCACGTTGGTGACGGAGCCGAACAGCTTGCCGTCCACGCCGGCCTTCTGCGCGATCTGGACCATGAGGCCGTCGAGCTTCGCCGCCTTCTCCTGCGCCACCACCAGCGCCTCCGCCTGCGCCTTTTCCAGCTCGGTGCGGCGCTGTTCGAACTCGGCCACGTTCGCGGGCGTGGCGCGCTTGGCTTTTCCGTTCGGGATCAGGTAGTTGCGCGCAAACCCGTCCCGCACCTTGACGACTTCGCCGAGGCTGCCCAGGTTCACGATTTTTTCGAGCAGGATCACTTGCATATCAGTTCCTTTGGAACAGTTGGCAGCCGTCAGTTGGCAGTTGGCAGTCGTCGGTTTCCAGTCGCAACCTTCTGCAAACTGCCCACTGCAAACTGCAAACTTCTTCAGTGAAGATCGGTATACGGCAGCAGCGCGAGAAAGCGCGCGCGCTTGATCGCAATGCCCAGCTGGCGCTGGAAGCGCGATTTAGTCCCGGTGATGCGCGCCGGGATGATCTTGCCGTTCTCGTTGATGAAATCCTTGAGCAGGCCGACGTCCTTGTAGTCGACCTCCTTGATCTTCTCGGCCGTGAAGCGGCAGAACTTGCGGCGCCGGAACAACTGCCCGCGACCGCGGGTGTCCTTGCCCTTGCCCTTTGCGAACTTGCCCTTGCCCTTGCCGCGGCCGCCGCCGCGGGACATGCCCTGTCTTCCCATCGCCATGATGTCAGTCCTTTATCGCCTGTGCTTCCGTTGCATGCAGTATCAGTTGCGCGCTCATCCGGTTCTTGCGATTGAGAAATCCCCTCACTCTCGCCGCCTGCCCCGGCTTCAACCGGGACATCGCCACCGCCACTTCCGCCATCGCCACCCCGTGGAGGTCGCACTCGACCTGGCGTTTCAGCCCGGCTTCCGTCTGCAGCGACCGGTGCTGCAGCTTGAAATTGAGGAGCGCGATGCCGGCGGGCGTGTAGCGCAGCGGCTCGATGCTGGTGATCTCTCCGCTCAACGCAACCTCGTTAGCTTCCACCTACGCAGCCACCTCTTGCGCCGCAGGCGCGGGCTTGGCGCCTTCATCCGACGCCGGCGTCAGTGTTCTCGACTTCTCTTCCTTCATCATCGGTGATGGCGCCGTTACCGGGCCGCTCATCTGGACCACCAGGTGCCGCAGCACCGCATCGTTGAACTTGAAGGCGTGCTCCATCTCGTTCAGCGTCTCGTTACCGCACTCGACGTTCATCAGCACGTAGTGCGCCTTGTGGACCTTCTGGATGGGATAGGTGAGCTGGCGCCGGCCCCAGTCTTCCAGCCGGTGGATTATTCCGCCGCCCCCGGTGACCATCTGGCGGTAGCGCTCGACCATGCCCGGGACCTGCTCGCTCTGGTCCGGATGGACGATGAAAACGACCTCGTAATGCCGCATCAGTATGCTCCTTATGGGTTATAGCCTCCCACCATGTGCAAGCGGTGAGGCAAGGAAGCGCGCCTCGGCGTGGCCAAGGCGAAGGGCGGGATTATACCGAAGGGCGCTTGAAAATCAAGGGGTTTCCCATGGTGCAGCGTGTCGCCCGCTGGTTCGGCAGATCATGTAGGTCGCGGCCTGCGGGACCCCGTGCGGAACCCCAGGTCCGACACGCTGCTAGAAGATCAGAGCGATCGCGCCGGTGAGGCGCTGGCTGTCGGTTTCGCGGTTGGCGGTTTCCTTCAGGATCTGCGCCAGGTCAAGGCGCAGGACGATCGACTTACGGTAGCCAACGCGCAGGCCTATGCCGGCGCTCTTGATAAAAGCATCCGCCGTCTCGCCCGGCAGCGGGTCGACACGGCTCACCGAGCCGTAGTCAAAGAAGCCGAGCAGGCGCAGCTTGTAGCTGTCGCCGAGACCCACGCTGCTCGCAACATCCGGCGTATACAGCTCGAGCTGTGCCGCCATGCCGCGGTCATTCGAGAGCTCGCGCAGCTCGTATCCGCGCACCGAGTCCGGCCCACCGATTCCGAACTGCTCGCCCGACACCAGCGGATCCTTGGTGTGCTGGCCGTTGAATCCCAGCCGGGTCTGCCAATTGTTCTGGAACTGGCGCACATAATTGAAACCATATCGGAACACTGAATAGTCGGCACTCGCGCCGGCGCGGGAAGCCTGAAACGCCGCGTCGTCGCCATTCTTGCCCCCGGGTATGTTTTTCGCCCCGCTGGCGTAGAACGACAGCTCGGACGCGGTCCCGCGCGCCAAACCGCTGTAGGTCAGGCTCGCCGGGTGAACGGTCACGTCGGGGACGATGCTCGTTCCCGCGAACAAGACCTGGTTCTCGAAGGCGCGGTAGTCGAGCCCGAACGCGACCTTGTGCTCGTAGTCCGCCAACTTGGGCAGATAGTAATTCCAGCGCAGGCTGGCGATGGTGCCCCTGCCGCTGACGTTGAAGAGCCCCTGTACCGTGCCGGAATCCACGTCGGAGTACCCCGCTACCAGGTCGAGCGAGCTGTTCAGGCCGTAAAACGGAATGCGGTAGCCCACGCCATAAACCGAAACCTGGTCCAGTTCGGTGGGTGAAGTAACGTACTGCGCCGTAAAGACGTGGTCGCTATTGAAAACGTTGGCATGCTGCAAGCCGATGCCCAGCCGCCAATACCCGGTATCGCCGGTGCCGGTGTTATCGAGCGTCAGGAACCCGCGCCACGGCTTGTCGTCGGTAATCTTGATATTGACGTCAATCTGCTCCTCCGACGCCCCCGACCGCAGCAGCACGCTGGTCTGCTTGACCGGGTGCTCGGCCGTGATCTGAAGGTTGCGCGCGATATCTTTTGAATTGGGCGTCTCGCCTTCCTTGACGCTCGGCAGGCTGTGGCGGATGTTCGCGGAGTCGAAATGCGTGTTGCCCTCGATCACCACCTTGCCCACTGTGGGCTGCAGAACGCGGAACTGCACCACGCCGCGGGTGATGTCCTGCTCCGGCAGCAGCACCTGCACGACACCGTAACCCAGGTCACGGAAAGCCTGCTCCAGCGCTTCCAGCGCGCGCTGGATGTCGGGAAAGTCCTTGTCCTTGCCGGTATAGGGCCCGACGATGCGGCCCACTTCGGCGGGCGACAGCAGCGTGTAGGCGCTGAGTTCGAAGCGCTCGATATCGAAGCGCGGCGCGGGGATGACTGCCGGAGCCGCAAGCGGCGGAACCGGCGCGACTGCTGGCGCCTGCGCGACGACGGCCGGTGTCGCGGCCGCCGTGGACGCCGGAGCGGCCGCCGCAGCGACCGGCGCAATACGGGTGCTGATAATGACCGCAGGTTTTGGGCGCCGCTGCAGGTCCACCACCCGCGGGGGGCAATCCTTGACGCTGCTGGTTGGCAACGCAGCCAGACGGAACCACACTACACCATCCTGCGGCCTCGGAGCAGCGAGGTCGACCCGTATCCCGCAATAGCCCAGATCCTGGTAGGCCCGCTGCACGGCACTACGCGAACGCTCGATGTCGGCCGCGGTTTTCTGCGGCCCGACGAACGGAGCCACCACCCTGCTGAAATCCTGCACGTTGAGTAGCATCCGGCCTTCGAGTGCATAAGCGGAGACATCCATGCCGGCGCCGGGGACATCCGCACCCGGCTTCTGGGCGTAGGCGGCGTGAACGCAGCCGACAATCATGATCGCCAGCATCCCACCCGCGCGCCGCACTCCCCTCAAGCCGAATCTCATTCAAACCCCCGGCAGTCCAGCGTCTCCTGCGCTCAAATAATAGCAACGGCTCGTAATTCCCACGCGAAGGGTATCACGGGCCGGGTATTCACTTTGACGCATTGCCGGAGGGCTGGTTTACTAACTGCAGACCGACAGCTTCTTCTCGCCGTTCTGGTCGGTCACACCGATCTCCCCTGCCCTCAGTTGATCGGCCAGCACGTCCGCCTGCTGGTTCATCGTCGCCACGAGAACGTCATTAAATGCCGGCGCGTCGCCGGAGCGAGTCACGAAGAAGTTGAGGCCCGGGACCGCGGGCTTGCTGTCGACGTAGAAGCCCTCGCCGACTCGCCCCAGATCGACGATCGCGCCCGGCACGCCGTTGACGGAGAAGTTGCCAGCAGGAGTCAGGAAAGTAAGAAAAATCCGCGCTGTGCCATTGGCTGTCGTGCCGGTTCCGCTGCTGGCATTGACCAAGCTGGCAAGCGCAATGTCCCCACCCGCGCTGAGCGATACGGTCGCGTTGCCGCCGGCACCATTGGACGCCCCTCCGCCCCTGGCGCTCACGGTGCTGCCGGATATCGTGATTCCGCTGCCAGCGACGAGCGTGGCTGTGCCGCTGCCACCACTGATTCCCCCGGCGCCGATGGCGCTGACGGTGCTGCTGTTCAACAACGTGATGCCACTGCCGGCGTTGAGCGTGACCCCAGCCGCATCACCGTTGACTGACGCGGTTCCGCCGCCATCGGCCTGGATGTTGGCCCCGTCCAGGGAGATGCTGCCGCCGGCCACGAGCTGCGCGATTCTGTTACCGGACAAGGCACCGCTGCCCGCCCCTGCCACACTGCTGACTAGACGGATGTCACGCCCTGCCTCAAAAAAAACGTTGCCGCGGGTTGTGACGGAATTGGAGTTGCTCGCAATATCTCCGATTCCACTCGTCACGACAGGCGATTGTAAATCGCCATTCCATCCGGCCAAAAA
>CAZFRR010000094.1:0-6193 GCA_964521405.1 uncultured Streptomycetaceae bacterium
CGCGATGCCGCTGAACAATCCGCTGTCGCTCACCAATGACGACGTTTACGCGGTGACGGCGTACGTGCTGTACCTGAACGGCATCATCGGGGAAAGCGCGCAAATGAACGCGCAGACGCTGCCGCAGGTGAAGATGCCGAATCGCGACGGGTTCATCGACATGTCGAGGAAGTAGTAGGACTTAGCCACGGAATCACACGGACAATAACCCGACCCGGTTAACGTTGCAAAAAGCTTTTAAGAATTTCCGTGTGATTCCGTGTGTTTCCGTGGCTAGTATTCTTCAGCGCTTGGCTTGGCGCGCGCGCGTGCCCGCAGAGTCCCCGATCGCCCGGTTGACGCGCGGCATCACTTCGTTGATCCAGATCCGCACGTCGTAACGGAAGTATCACGCCGTTCAACGCGCGGTTATGATACGAAGCATCGATCCAGGTCACGGCCGTGGGAGGAGGGCGATGGGACGCGTTTCGCAGGGCTTTTTAATTCTACTCGTTGGTGTTTTGTCCTCGGCCGCTGCGGCTCAGGACTATCCCAGCCGCCCGGTGCGCATGATCATCCCGTTCGGGCCCGGCGGCTCGTCGGATTTCGTGGCGCGCGCGATCCAGCCGAAGATGATGGAGCTGCTGGGCCAGACTCTGGTGCTGGACAACCGCGCCGGCGCCTCCGGCAACGTCGGCGTCGAGATCGCCGCGCGTTCCGCCGCCGACGGCTACACGCTGTTTCTCGGCAACGTCGGCAGCACGGCGATCAACCCCAGCATCTTTCCCGACTTCCCGGTCCGCCCGGTGCGCGACCTCGTCGGCTTGACGCTGCTGGTGGACGTGCCGGGCGCGTTCGCGGTGCATCCGTCGGTGCCGGCGAACACCGTTAAGGAATTCATCGACTACGCCAAGGCGCGTCCCGGCCAGTTGAATTACGGCTCGTCGGGATCCGGCAGCGCGCAACGCCTCGCTTTCGAGTTTTTCATGCAGAAGGCCGGCATCAAGCTCGTGCACATCCCGTACAAGGGCGGCGCCGGCGCCGCCACCATAGCGGTCCTGGCGGGGGAGGTCAGCGCTACCATGCTGACGGTCGCGTCGTTCGTCGGCCACGCGAAAAGCGGCAAGGCCAGGGTGCTCGCCGTCATGTCGCCCAAGCGCAGCCCCGCACTGCCCCAGGTGCCGACGATGGTGGAATCGGGGTTTCCCGAACTCAAGCTCGGCTCCTGGCAGGCGATGTACGTGCCCAGAGGCACGCCGCGGCCGATCGTGAGCAAGCTCTATGGCGTGTTGATCAAGACGGTGGAGGACCCGGAAACCGCGAAGCGCCTCGCGGCCGGCGGCGCCGACATCGTGACCAGCAGCTCGCCCGACGAGTTTGCGGCGTTCCTGAAGGAACAGACCGAGTTCTGGACGAAGATCGTCAAGGCCGTCGGCGCGACGGCGGAGTAAAGCTGAAGGCAAAAGGCAGAAGGCAGAAGGCAGAAGGCAGAAGGCAGAAGGCAGAAGGCAGAAGTGGGCGAATCACGAATCATGACTCACGAATCACCTGCTTCCGGTAGGAGATGACGAGTGACGGAAAAGCGAACGGCGTTGGTGACTGGGGCGAGCCAGGGGCTGGGCGCGGAGATCGCGGTGGCGCTCGCGCAGGATGGCTGCGACGTCGCCGTCTCGTCGCGGCGCGTGGAACGGCTGTCCGACACGCTCGGGCGCATTGAGGCGGCGGGCGGGCGCGGCGTGCCGGTGGAGCTGGATGTCAGGTCCGAACAGAGCATGGCGCGCGCGATGTCCGAGGTTGCCGGCGCATTCGGCCACGTGGATACGCTGGTCAATAACGCCGCGGTCACGCTGCGCCGCACCGCGCTCGAGATGACGCGCGAGGAATGGGACGAACTCATGTCCGTCAACCTCAAGGGCGTGTTTTTCATGAGCCAGCAGATGGGAAGGCACCTCGTCGCGAAACGGCAGCCGGGCTGCATCGTGAGCCTGGCCTCGACGCATGGGCTGGTCGGGTTCGCCCAGCGTTCCGCCTACGGTATCGCCAAAGCGGGGATCCTGCAGATGACGCGGATGCTGGCGATCGAGTGGGCGGAGCACGGCATACGCGTCAACGCCGTTGCGCCCGGCACCATCTACACGCCGTCGCGCGCCGAGTATTTTTCAGCCAATCCCGATGCGAAGAAGGCCATGACCGATCGCGTGCCGTTCCACCGTTTCGGCACGCCCGGCGAAGTGGCCGCGGCGGTGCGCTATCTTGCGAGCCCGCAGGCGGCTTACATCACCGGCCAGACGCTGGTGCCGGATGGCGGCCTTACGTCCTACTAGTGACGGAGGCAGAAAAGCTTCACCGCCAAGTCCGCCAAGTCCGCGAAGGAAAACAATAGCCTCAACGCAAAGGCCGCCAAGGCCGCAAAGGAATTCCATATCGAAAACCAACCCAAGGACGCGAAGACAACGCCAAGCACGGAATAGGAGACACCGTCGGAATCATGATGTGTAGTGTGATTGTCGGCATCTGATTCGACAGTCGGTGTCCGAATAGATCAGAACTACTACATATCAATGCTGGAAACTGTATTTTGGAATCAGCTTCGACGTTCTTCCATCGGCAATGTGTCCAGAAGGCTCCCCCGTATGCCACTCTTGGCGTATTCTTGGCGACCTTGGGTTTTTATTTGAATCCTTGGCGGCCTTCGCGTCCTTTGCGTTGAGGCTGTTATTTGCCTTGGCGGCCTCCGCGTCCTTCGCGTTGAAAGCTTTTAACGAGGAAGATCCATGAAAACTATTGCATGCTTTTGGCTGGCTGCAGTTTCGCTGGCGGCGGCTATTCCGGCGCAGGCGCAGCAGTACCCGGCGCGGACGATCCGGCTGATCGTGCATTCGTCGCCTGGGGGCAGCAGCGACATTCTCGGGCGGCTGCTGGCGCAACGGTTGACCGAGTCGCTCGGCCAGCAGGTGGTGGTCGAGAACCGCGCCGGCGCGAGCGGCATCATCGGCGTGGAAGTGGCGGCGAAATCCCCGCCGGATGGCTACACGATCCTGATCTCGCAGACCTCGCTCGCGATCAACCCCAGCATCTTCACCAAGATGCCGTACAACGCGCTGCGCGATCTCGCGCCGATCACGCAGATCGTCGACGGCCCGAACGTGCTGGTGGTGCATCCTTCGGTGCCGGCGCGCAGCGTCAAGCAACTCATCGCGCTGGCGAAGGCGAAGCCCGACAGTCTCGTGATCGGCTCGCCGGGGCAGGGGACCAGTCCGCACCTGTCGGCGGAGCTGTTCAACGCCATGGCCGGGGTGAAGATGGTGCAGGTCCAGTACAAGGGCGCCGGGCTGGCGCTGGTCGGCTTGCTTTCCGGGGAAATCGGCGTCATGTTCCCGACGACGCCGACCGCGATGTCGTCCATCAAGGCCAAACGCATCATCCCGCTGGGCGTCACCACTGCGAAGCGCACACCGGCGTTGCCGGAGGTCCCGAGCATCGCGGAGGCGGGGCTGGCGGGCTACGAATCCACACAATGGTTCGGAATCCTCGCGCCGGCGGGAACTCCTCGCCCGATCATCGAGCGGCTGAACCAGGAGATCGTCCGCATCATGCAGGCGCCGGTCATAAAGGAACGGCTGGGCGGCGAAGGCATGGACATCGTTACCGGCACGCCCGAGGCGTTCGCCGCCCATATCAAGGCCGAGACCGAGAAGTGGGCTAAGGTGATCAAGGCGATGGGACTCAAACTTGAATGATGAATGATGAATGATGAGTGACAGGTGACGATCAATGGTAACGAAATTTGAGGTCTTGCGCGGGTTAGCGATTGCAGCATCCCTTGCGCTCGCGGTTTCCATGACGGGATGGAAAGAAGCGATCGCACAAAACCTTCCGGGCAAGACGGTGCTGATCATCGTGCCGAATGCGCCCGGGGGCGGGCCGGACCTGATCGCGCGCCTGGTGGCGCCGCGGCTCGGCGAGGCGCTGCGCCAGAGCGTGATCGTGGAAAACCGCGCCAGCGCGAACGGCATTGTCGGTACGGAATTCGCCGCGCGGGCCGCCGCCGACGGCTCGGTCATCGCCATGGGCAACGCCGGCACCCACGCGATCAACGCCACGCTCTACCGCAAGCTCCCCTACGATCCGGTGCGGGATTTCGCCGCGATCACCGAGGTCGCCTCGGCGCCGCTGGTGATCGTCGCTCATCCCTCGGTCCCAGCGAAATCGGTCAAGGAGTTGATCGCGCTAGCGAAGCGCCAGCCAGGCAGGCTGAACATCGCGGTCGCCGGCGCGACGGGGGAACTCGCCGGCAACGCCATCAAGCTCGCCGGCGGCGTCGACATGAAGAACATTCCCTTCAAGGGCGGCGTGCCGGCCACGATCTCCGTCATCTCCGGCGAGACCGACCTGACGCTCACCAACTACGTTGCGGTCGGGAAGCAGATCGAGGCCGGCAAGCTGCGGGCGCTCGGCGTCACCAGCTCTTACCGCAGCGCGCAGCTTCCCGATGTTCCGACGGTCGCCGAAAACGGGCTGGCCGGCTACGACCACCAGCTCTGGTACGGGATGTTCGTGCCCGCGAAGACGCCCGCTGCCGTGGTGCAGGCCCTCTACCGGGAAGTGTCGCGCATCGTCAGCCTGCCCGAGACCCGCGAGCGCCTGGTAGCGACGGGGCACCAGGTGATCAACAGCACGCCGGAGCAGTTTTCCGACAAGGTCAAGCGCGAGGTCGAGAAGTTCAGGAAGCTGATCGTGGAATCGGGAATGCCGCTCGAGTAGCGAGGAAGTGACGACTGACGAGCGACGAAGTGACGGGTTTGACGTTGGGGCCCCTGTGCGCTGCCGAGTAGCGCAGACCAGACCGGGGTTTCGGTCGAGCACTGTCGAGCCGAGATGTGTTGGCCATAGGCTGGGACTGTACGCGTAGATCAAGCTTGCAAGAATGGAGGTGGTGCGCGAGTTGCGCAGGCCGCCGGGCTGGTCGAGCAACGCAGGGGACCGCTACGAGTTCACGAGGTAGCGGCAGCGCACCGGGGCGCCCTTTTTCTTTGGTGCTTTCTTTATTGGGCGAGCAAAAAGAAAGCACCAGGCCCCGCGAGGGGACTGTAGTAAGAGAAGCACTTAAGCAAGAAACCAATCAAGTAACAGGAGATATGCATTGGCAAAGCTAAAAATTGATACGCACGCCCACTGGTACCCGCCGGAATGGGTGGAGCTGATCGCGAGGGAAGGTGCGGCCAACGGCGCGCAGGTCGGCAGAAATGACCAGGGCCAGGTGACAATGGTCGCGCCGGGGATCGGTCTCAAGCCGCAATTCAAGGCAACCTACGTCGATATCCCGACCCGCCTGCAGCTGATGGACGAGGGCCGGGTGGACATCCACGCGCTGTCGCTCACCAGCCCGATGGTGTACTGGGCGCCGGCGGAATTCGGGCTGAAGCTCTCGCAGGTCTTCAACGACGCCTGCGCCGCGGCGCATCTCAAGTACCCCAACCGCTTCGTCGGCATGGCGATGGTGCCGATGCAGGCGCCCGCACTCGCTGTCCAGGAAGTGAATCGCGCGTCCAGGCTGCCGGGAATACGCGGCGTGTACATGGCAACGCACGTGAACGGCAAGAACCTCGACGAAAAAGAGTTCTGGCCGGTCTACGAGCGCTGTGAGGCGCTCGCGCTGCCGATATTCCTGCATCCCGTTGCCCCGGTCGGAGCCGAGCGCATGCGCAAGTACCATCTCGGCAACTTCCTCGGCAACCCGTACGAATCGGGCATTGCAGCCGCCTCGCTCGTGTTCGGCGGCGTGATGGACGCGTTTCCGAAGCTCGACGTGATGCTGCCCCACGCCGGCGGCACCTTCCCTGCGCTGATCGGGCGCATGGACCACGGGACGACAGTGCGGGCCGAGTGCAAGCACATGCAAAAGCCGCCCTCGGACTACCTGCGCCGCTTCCACTACGACACGATTGCCCACAGCGACCTGATACTCATGAACCTGATCCGCCAGGTCGGCGCCGACCGCGTGGTGATGGGCAGCGACTGCCCGGCCGACATGGGCTACACGCAGCCGGTCGCCGTGGTGGAGCGCCTGGGGGAGTTGTCGCAAGCCGAGCGCGACCGCATCATTGGCGACAATGCGGCGAAGCTGCTCAGGCTCTAATGATGAATGATGAATGATGAATGATGAATGATGAATGATGAATGATGAATGATGAATGATGAATGATGAATGATG
>CAZFRR010000095.1:0-11634 GCA_964521405.1 uncultured Streptomycetaceae bacterium
GGCAGCAGCCCCGAGTGGTCGATATGGGCGTGCGACAACAGCACGAAGGCGATCTCGCGCGGATCGAACGCGAATCGACGGTTCCTGCGGCCGGCCGCCCGCCCGCCCTGGAACATCCCGCACTCGATGAGAAATTTCACCTCGCCGGCATCCACGAGATAGCACGAACCGGTCACCTCCCCTGCCGCGCCGAGAAAAGTGAGTTTCATTTTGTCAGGCGCTTTTAAGCACCAGCGTCCCGCGCCGCACCCCCGGCTCGCTGGGGGACTCGTCGATCACGAAACCGAGGCTCGCCACGAGCGCCAGCATCGGCCGGTTGGCGGCAAGTATGTCGCCGCTCATCCGCGCCAGGCCTCGCGAACGCGCGATCCCGATCAACTGCGCCATCAGGTAGCGCCCGAGGCCCCGCCTGCGCCACGCATCGCCCACCACGATCGCGTACTCACAGGACGAGCCGTCGGGATTGGTGATGTAGCGCGCGACGCCGATCTCCGCTTCGCGGCCGTCCCGCGCGGTCGTGGCGACCAGCGCCATCTCGCGGTCGTAGTCGATCTGCGTGAAGCGCGCCAGCATCTGCGGCGTGAGCTCCCGTAACGAGTTCATGAACCGGAAGTATTTCGCTTCAGGAGAAAGCTGTTTCACGAAATCCCGCTCGATTTCCGCGTCCTCCGGTCGAATCGGACGTACCGTGACGCGCTCTCCGTCCGGCGCCGTCCATGCCGTGACGAGCTGGACGGGATAGGGATGGATCGCCATATGGCCGTAGCGTGGCAGCGCCGGCTCCGTGCGGCCGAGCACGATGCGCGCATCGAGTGCGACCGCGCCGGATTCATCGGCCAGCAGCGGATTGATGTCCATTTCATGAATCTCGGGCAGTTCGCACACCATTTCCGAGACGCGCAACAGCACCTCCTCGAGCGCAGAGCGGTCCACGGGCGGCAGGTTGCGGAAGGCGTCCAGCAGGCGGCTTGCGCGGGTGCCCCGCACGAGCTCGTCGGCGAGAACGGCATTCAACGGGGGCAGCGCCACCGCGCGGTCGGCGTGCACCTCGACCGCGGTGCCGCCGGTGCCGAAGGTGATCGCCGGGCCGAACACGGGATCGCGCACCACGCCCACCAGCAGCTCGCGGCCGTTCAGCCGGGCCACCATGGGCTCGATGACGATGCCCTCGAGGCGCGCGGCGGGCCGCGCCCGCTCCAGGCCTGCCGCCAGCTCCCGATAGGCGTCCCGCGCGCCCTGCGCGTTCGCGATGTTGAGACGCACCCCGCCCACATCGGACTTGTGCGTGATATCGGGAGAGTCGATTTTCATGACCACCGGGAATCCCGTTTCCTCGGCAACGAGCATCGCCTCGTTCGCCGAATGCACGCGCACGGCCCTTGCAATCGGCACGCGGAACGCGGCGAGCACCGCTTTCGCCTCCATCTCGGAGAGCACCGTGCGATGCTTCGCGAGCGCGCCCTCGATGACGAGCCGCGCGCCGGCGATGTCCGGCTCGGGGTGGTGCGACAGCGGCCCCGGCGCCTGCAGCAGCATCTTCTGGTTCCGGTAGAACGCCGACACGTGCGCGAACATATCGATGGCGGGCTCCGGCGTGCGGAAGGTAGGTATGCCGCGCTCGGCGAAGAACCGCCGGCTCTCCGCGACCTGCTGCTCGCCCATCCAGCAGGTGAGCAGCGGCTTGTCGGTCTCTTTTGCGCACGCCGCTACCACCCGCGCCACCTCCAGCGGCGCGGTCATCGCCTGCGGCGTAAGTATCACGAGCGCGCCGTCCACGCCGGGATCGAACAGGCAGGCCGAGAGTGCCGCGGCATAGCGCGCGGCGTCCGCATCCCCGATCAGGTCCACCGGGTTGCCGTGCGACCAGTTAGCCGGCAGCGATTTCTGCAGCGCCTCGATGGTCGTGTCAGATAGCTGCGCCAGCGTGATGCCGAGATCGGAGGCGTGGTCCGCGGCCATGACGCCGGGCCCGCCGCCGTTGGTGATCACCGCGAGCCGGTCGCCGCGCGGACGCACCCGCGAGGACAGCGCCTGGGCCGCCGCGACGAGCTGGCCGATGGTACGCACCCGCACGGCGCCCGCCCGCCGCACCACCGCCTCGAACACGTCGTCGGCGCCGACCAGCGCGCCGGTATGGGATACCGCGGCGCGCGAGCCGGCCGGATGGCGCCCGACCTTCATCAGGATCACCGGCTTCACCCGCGCGGCGGCCCGCAGCGCGCTCATGAAGCGCCGCGCGTCGCGCACGCCCTCGATGTAGAGCAGGATGTGCTCGGTCTTCGGGTCGTGCAGGAGATAGTCCACGATTTCGCCGAAATCCACGTCGGTCGAGCCCCCCAGCGACACCACGCAGGAAAAACCCACGCCGTGCGCCGCCGCCCAGTCGAGCATCGCCGTGCAGACCGCGCCCGATTGCGAGATCAACCCGAGCGTGCCCGGGGTAGCGTGTCCGCGCGCGAACGTGGCGTTGAGACCGACCCCGGGCCGCATGATGCCGAGGCAATTGGGGCCGAGCACGCGCAACCGGTGACGGCGCGCGTTCTCGATCAGCGCGCGCTCCAGTTTTGCTCCGGCTGGACCGGATTCAGAAAAGCCGGCGCTGATGACGACCGCCGCGCGCACGCCCGCCTCTCCGCAGGCATTGATGATCTCCGGAACCGTCGGCGCCGGTGTCGCGACGACCGCGAGATCCACGCGCCGCGGCACCTCGCCGATCGAAGGGAAGCAGGACACGCCGCGTATCTCGCGGTGTTTCGGGTTGACCGCGTACAGCGCGCCGCGATAGCCGGCCTCGAGCATGTTCTCGATCAGGACCGCGCCCACCGCGCCCGCGCGCGCGCTCGCACCAATGACGGCAACCGATGCCGGTTCGAACAGCGGCGCGAAATAATGCCGCGCGAGAGGATCCTCAGGCATGTCCTAGTATAGCTGCGCGGTATTGCCCCGCTCCGCCGGTCCCGCGCAGCGGATCGAGCCATTGCCCCCGCCCGGGCCGCGCCTATTTTTCAAACCGGTAATACACGCGGTCGAGATAGTAAACGACGTCTTCGACTTCCTCCCGGCTCCAGCGCAACCCCTGCTGGGTCGTCCAGACCGTCACGATGAAGCGCAGGTCGTCCGTGCCGATCGGTAGCGGTGGCACGCGGCGATGCACCTTGGCCGTGTGGCACACCACGCAGTGGTTCTGATAGAGCGCCCGGCCGCGCTCCAGGCTGGGAACATCCTGGCCCGCCGCAGCCGGCGACATTCCGAGCAATACACTGCTTACCAAGCCTTGCCAGGCCTGGCTCGCTTTCATCGTTTTTTCCGCTTGCGGGCCGGCTTGATCACTGAATCGATGGCGTTGGCGGCGGCGCGCACATCCTCATCCCGGTAGCGCCCGGGCGCGACCTCGCGAAACCGCAGGGCGCGGAAGAACGCACAGCACTCGATCAAGCGCCGGCGCTGCTCTTCGTCGACGCTCACCGCCGGGACCGGCGTGCGCCCGGAACCGGCGGCGGATGCCGCTTGGCTGCGCCTGCGCGCGCGATCCAGGGCCATCGCCCACTCCTCTCAGTTGATGACGACCTTGCGGCTGGCCGCCTTAGACTTCACGGGCAACGTGATGTTTGCCATGGCTGACTCCTGATATTTACGATTAGTCGCCCACCCCGGGCACCCTGGCGCGGGCGAAATCCCCGCACATAGCTAATGCTAGTCCAGCCGCTCGCCCGTGTTTTGATCTACATCAATCGGTGTCGTCGTCCGTCAGGATCCGGTGGGCGGGCCCCTCGAGGTCCTCAAATTGCCCGCTGCCCAGCGCCCACCAGAATGCCGCGCCGGCCGCGAACACCAGCACGATCGAGAGCGGAATCAGCAGGTAGAGGATGTCCATAGCTATTCCCGCCGCAGCACCAGGGCCGGGGAATCGCCCCGCCGCGTGGAAGACGGGAACGCGCTGCCCGCGCTCTTGCCATGCAGCCGCAGCGCGTTCATCACCACGGCGAGCGATGAGAGAGCCATGCCAATGCCGGCCAGAAGCGGCGTCACCCAGCCCGCGACCGCCAGCGGTATCGCCAGGGAGTTGTAGGCCGCGGCCCAGGCCAGGTTCTGCCGTATGATGCGCATCGTTTCGCGCGCCGTGTCGAACGCCGCCGACAACCGGCCGAGGTCGTCGGCGAGGAGCACCATGTCAGCGCTGGTGTGCGCGAGGTCGGTCCCGCCGCCCATCGCGATCGAGACCTGCGCCTGCCCCAGCACCGGGGCGTCGTTGACGCCGTCGCCCACCATCGCCACCACCGCGCCCCGTGCCTGCAGATCGCGCACGAAAGCGAGTTTTGCTTCCGGTCCCGCCTCGCCCACCACGGTGCCGATGCCGAGTTCGCGCGCGACGTGCGCCGCCGTCTCGCGGCGATCGCCCGACAGCAGGCAAACGATCTTGCCGCGCGCCTCGAGCTCGCGCGTCAACTGGCGCGCGCCCGGCCTCAACGCATCGCCCAGGGTAAAGAGCGCGATATAGCCCCGCTCGTCGGCGAGCGCCACGACGGTAACGTCGTCGACCGTGAAAACCAGCTCGTCAGGCAAGGGCCGCCGCGCCAGCTCGGAGACGAATGCGGGGCTGCCGATCCGTACGCGCCGCCCGTTGACGCGCGCCTCGATCCCCCGCCCCGGTTCGTTCCGGATGTCCTCCGCCGTGAGTGGAGCCAGATGCGTTGCCGCCGCCACGAGCGGGCGGGATAGCGGGTGTTCGGAACCGCGCTCGAGCGCCGCCGCCAGCGCGAGGCACGCGTCACGATCGAGAGCGCCCAGCGGCATGACGCCGATCAGCGACGGGCGGCCCTGGGTCAGCGTGCCGGTCTTGTCGAACACGACATGCGTGGCCTGGTCGAGCGTCTCCAGCGCATGGCCGCGCGTGATCAGGATGCCCAGCCGGTGGAGCGCGCCGGTTGCGGCGGCGAGCGCCGCGGGCGTTGCCAGGGACAGCGCGCACGGGCAGCTCACCACCAGCACCGCGACCATGACCCACAGGGCGCGCTGCGGGTCGATCCAGTACCATGCAGCCGCGGTCGCGAAAGCCACCACGATCAACGCGGTCACGAACCAGCGTGCCACCCGGTCCGCGAACTGCGCAATGCGCGGCCTGCCGGCCTGCGCGCGGTCCATCAGCCGGACGATGCCGGCCAGCAGCGCTTCCGGGCCGACACGCGTCACTATTACGGTGAGCGGGCTCGCAAGATTGACGCTGCCGCCGATCACGGCGTCGCCAGCGCGCTTGGCGACGGGACGCGCCTCGCCGGTCAGCAGGGATTCATCGGCCGCGCTACTCCCCGCCGTCACCTTGCCGTCGGCGGGGATAATGCCGCCCGGTGCGACTTGAACGAGATCCCCCGGGGCAAGCCGTGCCACGGCGACCCGTTCGGTCACGGCCGGCCCGGCGCCCGCTACGACGCGGTCGGCAACCGCCGGCGTGTGCCGCACCAGCCGCTGCTGCGATTCCGCCGCCCGCGCCCGCGCGAGCGTCTCGAGATAGCGCGCGCCGAGCAGCAGAAACACGAACATGGTGATCGAGTCGAAGTAGACCTCGCCGCGGCCGCTCACGGTGGCCCACGCGCTCGCCGTGAAGGCAACGGCGATGCCCAGCGCCACCGGCGTATCCATGCCCACCCGCAGCGCGCGCAGTTCGCGCCACGCGTTCGTGAAGAACGGCCCGGCCGACCACAGGATGACCGGCACCGTGAGGGTGAAGCTCGCCCAGCGCATCAGTTGCTCGACGTCGCGGGTCATATCGCCCTCGGCGAAGTAGGCCGGCACTGCGTACATCATCACCTGCATCATGGCGAAGCCGGCCACAAACAGCCGCCACATCATGGCGCGCCGCTCGCGCAGCGCCGCGGATTCGCCCGCAGCGGCATCGAACCCCTGGGTGCGGTAACCGAGCTCGTTGACCGCCCGCAGGATCGCGCTCAAGCGTATGCGCGAGTCGTCCCACTCCACCTGCGCCCGGCGCGCGGAGAAATTGACCGCCGCACTGATCACGCCATTGCAGCGCTGGAGCCTGCTCTCGATCAGCCAGGCGCAGGCGCCGCAGGTAATGCCCTCGAGGAGGAGGGTCGCCTGCCTGACGCTGCCTTCCTTCTGCCGCACGAACGGCTTCTGCACGTCGGCCAGGTCGTAGACCGCGAGCTCGCGCGGCATGTCCGAAACCGCCACTTCCCGTTGTGGCAGCGCGCTGCGACTCTCGTAGTACGCGGCAAGGCCGTTGTCGGCGATGATTTGCGCCACGGCCAGGCAGCCGGCGCAGCACATCGGCCGCATCGCACCGTTGATCACGGCATCAAACCGGCCGCCGGCGGGCACCGGCTCGCCGCAATGAAAACAGGCGCACGGCGCTGCGCTGACCGTGCCGGGTGACGAGTGCCGAGTGACGAGTGACGGGTTCATGCCGATCAATGACCGCCGAAGATCGCGGCGACGCCCGGGATGTCGAGGCACTGGCCGAGAACCGATACGGCCATCGGGTGGGTTGCCTTGAGCAGGCCCGCGACACCCGCTGCAGCGATGACCGCGGCGACGAGCGCGCGCAACCACCGCCCTTTCGCGGCCGTGACGACATACTTGAACCAGGCCGATATTGCCAGCACGTTGGGAAGCGTGCCGAGTCCGAAAGCCGCCATCACCATCGCGCCTTTCAGCGGATCGGCGGTGGTTAACGCGGCGATCAGCACCAGGTACACCATGCCGCAAGGCAGCCACCCGAAAACCAGTCCCAGCCCGAAGGCACGCCCTGGCGTGTTGACCGGCAGGAACCGCCCGGCGCTGGGGCCCACCTGGCGCCAGATCGCGGCGCCCGCCCGCTCGAACCCGCGGACGAACGGGGCAAAGCCCGCGATGTAAGCCGCGAGCAGGATGAGCGAGAAACTCATGACGACAAGCACCGCCTGCTGCGTCACCGGCGCGCCGCGAAGCGAAAGTCCCGCGCCCCCGATGGCGCCCGTCACCATGCCGGCGATCATGTAGGTCGCAATCCGCCCCGCGTTGTAGGCGAGCGCGTGGCGCAGCCATTGCCCGCTTCGGGCGCGGTTGCAGGGCCCGCACGCGATGCCGATCAGGGGGCCGCACATGGCCGCGCAGTGCACGCCGCCCGAGAGCCCGGCGAGAAACGCGGCGGCCAGTGAGATCTGCAGCAGCGCGTCCATCAACGGTTCACTTCGTCGGCGTTGCGTTGCAGGAAGCACGTGAGGGCGCTCGACGAGGCGGCGAAGGCCCAGCATAAAAAAAACCCGATGGAGTACACCGCGAGCCGGCTCAGGCTCGTGGGCTCACCAAAAAGGTAAAGCTCCCTCGGGTCGAAAACGGTGAAGAACAGCACTTCCCCGATGCCGCCGACGATGAACGACGGCCACAGGATGAGAATCGCTTGCCTCATAACCCCTCCTTACCCTCTCCCTTGCCCTCCCCCTTGGCAAGGGGAAGGGTCAGGGTGGGGGTCAACCGCCACTCGCCGCGCGGGTCCTCGAGGACAATCCGCCAGTGTCCGGCGGGCAACACCGGCAGCCTGGTTTCGTAAACGCCCGGCGCGACGCGCGGCAGGCGCAGCCGCTGATCGTGCCCCGCGCGCGTCGGATGCACGAGTTGCGCGAAGAGCACTTCCGGCGCCGCGCCGCGGGCCGTCAACCGCACCCGCAGCACGCCGTCGCGCGCCTCGACGCCCGCCGTGATGCCAAGGCTCAAAGCCGCTTCATCGCGGCGAAGTTCCTGGTTGATCGCAAGCCCGCGCTTGTAGTAGTCGTCTGCGACCAGGCCGTCGGACGAGGACACGGCCAGCCAGATCGTGACCGCTCCCGCGACGATCACGGCAGCCGGCCCGGCCATCAGGATCCAGGGCCACGGCTCGCGGTGCCACGGCTGCGCCTGGTGATTCGTGATTCGTGATTCGTGATTCGTGCTCGCCGCTTCGCTCATGGTCTTACCTCACGATGAAAACGGACTTCTCGCGCACCGCCACGCCCTCGATGCCCACGGCGTTCACCCTGAATTCGATCGGGTGAGTGCCGCGTTGCGCCGCCAACGGCTCGAGCCTCACCCGCACGGGAACCATGCGGCTCGAGGCCGGTTCCAGCTCGACCCGGGATTCGCCCGCCAGATGGAGCGACGGCGGGCCTTCGACGCCGATATCGAAGACGCGCCTCGCCTCGGCGGTGTTCATGATCTGCAGCCGGTAGACGTTCTCGATCTTTCCGCCTTCGACTTCGCGCGCGATGGCCGCCCGGTCGCGGATCACGTCCACCTTGAGCGGCACGCGCGCCCACAAGCCGGCGGCGGCGGCAATGATGATGCCCCACAGGATCGCCGTGTAGACGAGCACGCGCGGCCGCAACGCACGCGCCAGCATCTGCGCGTAGGTGAGCTTCTTCTCCATCGCGTGTTGCGTCGAGTAGCGGATGAGGCCGCGGGGATAGCCCATCTTGTCCATCACCTGGTCGCAACCGTCCACGCAGGCCGCGCAGCCGATGCACTGGTACTGCAGGCCGTTGCGGATGTCGATGCCCGTCGGGCACACCTGGACGCAGATGCTGCAGTCCACACAGTCGCCCAGGCCTCGCGCGCGCGGGTCCGCGAGCCGCGCGCGCGAGCCTCTTGGCTCGCCCCTTTCCGGGTCGTAGGTGATGGTCAACGTGTCCTGGTCGAACATCGCGCTCTGGAAGCGCGCGTAGGGACACATGTAGATGCACACCTGCTCGCGCATCCAGCCGGCGTTGCCGTAAGTGGCGAAGCCGTAGAACAGCATCCAGAACGTTTCCCACGGCCCCGTCGATAGCGTCATGACCTCCGTCCACAGATCGCGTATCGGCGTGACGTAGCCGACGAAAGTGAACCCGGTCCAGAGCGCAGCCGCGATCCAGACCGCGTGCTTGGCGGCCTTGAGGCCGAACTTCCGGGGACTGTTGCCGCCGTGGTCGAGCTTCTTGCGCTGGACGCGGTCGCCTTCGATCACGCGCTCGATCCACAGAAAGATCTCGGTGTACACCGTCTGCGGGCACGCGTAGCCGCACCACAGGCGCCCGGCCACCGCGGTGAACAGGAACAGCGACAGCGCGGAAATGATCAGGAGGACCGTGAGATAGATGATGTCCTGCGGCCAGAACACCAGCCCGAAGATGTAGAACTTGCGATGGACAATGTCGAACAGGACCGCCTGGCGGTCGTTCCAGGTGAACCACGGCCCGCCATAGAACGCGAGCTGCGTGGCCCAGACCAGCGCCCAGCGCCAGGTCGCGAACCAGCCCGTCACCGCGCGCGGATAGATCTTCCGGTCGGGCGCGTAGAGCTCGGTCTCGATGACGGAGCCGCCCCCGCTTCCGATTCTCGGGGTTGCCGCCGCCTCGCCGTTTGTTGTTGTAGGGACCGACTCGAGGGAAGGTTGAGCCATGCCTTCTCTCCGGATGTCAGTTGCCGGGTGGCGCGCCGGCATGAAAACCGGCACCCACTCCGAGGCGGCGCAGTGAATCCTTGCCATGAAGCGGGGAACCGCTGCTGGCGCGGGCCGACACGGCGTGAGAAATCTTGCGTCGCATCATTCCTGTCCGTCAGTACTTGACCCGGATCTTGTCCAGCTCTTCCCGGGTGATCCCGGGAACATCGCCCCGCGCGTTCCAGCGCTTCAGTATCCAGCCCTCCGGACCTACCCACGACTTGAAGGTCTGCAGGTTCTTCTGCCGCTCCTCGTCGCTCGCGCCGAGAAACTGGTACATGTTGCCGGGCTTGCCGCCCGCGTTCTTGCCGTCGTCGAGCCGGCGCATCAGCGCCCCGGTGTCCGGCCAGCCGACGAAAAATATCAGGTCGGCGTACGAATCCATGCGCGGGCCCTTCATTGCCGCGGCGAATTTCTTCGGCTCCTTCTCGAATTCCCCGAAATACGGCGACGCCGCGCCGTGGCACATCTGGCACTTCGCCTCGAACAGGGGCTTCACGTCCTTCTGGTAGGTCGCATCCTGCGCCAGGCCGTCAGTGCTCACCGCGGCAACCAGCACCGCCACCCATGCCGCCATTGCTATGGCTTTCATGTCACGCTCCTTATAAAAAATACACTGCAAATGCACTGCTTTACTCAATGCCGCCTTCCGCTTTGAGACAGGCCATACACATAAGCCGTCAACAGGTGGATCTTCGCGGGCGACAGGGTGTCCTTGTGCGCCGGCATCTGGCTGGTGCGCCCCTTGACTATCTGCTCGATGATAGCGGCCTCACTCGAGCTGTACAGCCAGATCCCGTCGGTCAGATTAGGCGCGCCGAGCTGCTGATTGCCCTTGCCCTCCGGCCCGTGGCAGGCCACGCAGGCATTCTGGAAAAGCGCCTTGCCGCGGAAGACGCGCAGCGAATCGTGCGTGCGCCCAGAGAGCGAGAACACATAATGCGCGACGTCCTTGGCGCCCTCGTCGCCGCCAACCGCGGCGCCCATCGGCGGCATCATGCCTGTTCGCCCCTCGGTGATCGAAACCTTGATCGCCTCCGGCGTGCCGCCCCACTCCCAGGCAACATCGGTCAGGCTGGGGAAGCCGCGGCTGCCGCCGCCATCGGACGCATGGCATTGCGCGCAGTGATTCAGGAAGAGCTTCTGGCCGATCGCCAGCGCCTGCGCATCCTGCGCCAGGCTCGCCACGTCCTGCGCGGCGAACTTTTCATAGATCGGGCCGAAGCGGGCGTTCGCGGCCTGGTTCTCTTCCTCGAGCTGCTTCAATTGCGTCCACCCGAGCATCCCGGAAAAGCTGCCCAGCCCGGGGTAGAGCACCAGGTAGCCGAGGGAGAACGCGATCGTGAGATAGAACAGCCACGCCCACCAGCGCGGCAGGGGATTGTTGTACTCGGTGAGGTCTTCGTCCCAGGTATGCCCTGAGGTTTCCGATTCCACCGTCTTGCGCACGCTCTGGAGCCTCAGGAACACCGCACAGGCGAGGATCGAGACCAGGCTGATCACGCCGATGTAAACGTCCCAGAAGCCGCTCGTGAACTGGCTCATGGGCGCTTCCCATCATCATTTCGGGAAATGGCGGAAGGGCCATTTCCCGCCGTCCATTTCCCCTCTCCACTCGGGAGAGGGGGAAGGGGTGAGGGGCTCCGAAAGTCGCCACGGAAAGTCGCGACGCCTGATCCCTCATCATCACCAAACGGCAACAGCGCGTCGCGCTCGAAGCGCTCCTTGCGCGACGGGCCGTAGGCCCACCACACGATGGCGAGGAACGCCGCCAGCGAGGCGACCGTGACGAGACTTCTCAAGAAGTTGATGTCCATAAGACTGTTCATCCTAGAAAGAGCTCTTTGCCACAGAGATCACAGAGTTCACAGAGGAAAATAAAGATCCGAAATCACTTTGAAGTCTTAGCCATCTGATGGGTGTGGCGTGCTGGCTCAACCCCGGAATTTCTCTGTGTTCTCTGTGATCTCTGTGGCTGCATTGCAGTTTCAAGTTCATTGCTTCTGCTTGAGGGCGGTGCCAAGCACCTGCAGGTAGGCAACCAGCGCGTCCATCTCGGTCTTGTCCTGCAGCGCGGCCTTGGCGCTGGCGATCTCCGCGTCCTGGTAGGGAACGCCCACCCTGCGCAGCGCGCGCATCTTCGCCTCGATGTCTTCGGCGTTGGCGCCGGTGCGAACCAGCCA
>CAZFRR010000096.1:0-1688 GCA_964521405.1 uncultured Streptomycetaceae bacterium
ATCCACGTCGCGCGCGACCCGCGCCGCCAGCGATTCGCCCAGAACGCGCGCCAGCGCCAGCCGCCGCCCGTACTTGAAGGCGTGGATCAGGGCGTCCGCTGGAAAACGGTAGGCAAACACCGCTTCCACCCGGTCGAAGCGTGGCGGCCGGTCGAGACAGGCTCCGCACACCCGCCCGCTGGTGAGCGGCAGGGCGCATACCTCGCAGCGGTTGACCGGCAGCCACGGCAGGTCCGCGAGGCACGGCGGGCACAGCGCACCGGGCGTGCTGACAGCGCCGCACAGCAGGCACGATTGCGGCAGCAGCATGCGCCCAAAGCCGAGGCAGTTGTTCAGTAATCCTGGGAAATAATTTGACAACAGGCGCACCCGGCCCGATGATTCAAGTGATTCAAAACGCTGAATTTTTCCTGATCTCATCCGCATCTCATCCTCGCATCACATCCTCGCATCACATCCTCGCATCACATCCTATAGGGCCCGCATGGAGCCATCCATCCTTAACCAGTCATCCATCCTTAACCGGTCATCCCCCCTTAACGAGCCTCGTGCCAACGCCGCTGACAAGGCGCTTGCCGAGGAGCGCTGGAGCGCGCGGCAAGTCGAGGCCCTGTTCGAGTTGCCGTTCAACGATCTCCTCCACCGCGCGCACGGCGTGCACCGCAGCCATTTCGATCCCAACGCGGTGCAGCTGTCGACGCTGCTGTCGGTGAAAACCGGCGGCTGCCCGGAAGACTGCGGTTACTGCCCGCAGGCCGCGCGCTACCACACCGGCGTCGCCAACGAGGCGCTGCTCACCGTCGAGGAAGTAGTGGCGGCCGCGCGGCTGGCGAAGAAGAGCGGCGCCACGCGCTTCTGCATGGGCGCGGCCTGGCGCGGCCCCAAGCAGCGCGAGCTCGAGCACGTGATCGAGATGGTGAAGGCGGTGCGCGCGGAAGGGCTAGAGAGCTGCGCCACGCTCGGGATGTTGAAGGAAGGGCAGGCCGAGCAATTGAAGGCCGCCGGCCTCGACTATTACAACCACAACATCGATACCTCGCCCGAGTTCTACGGCGAAATCATCACAACTCGCACGCAGGACGACCGGCTGGAGACGCTAGGGCGCGTGCGGCACGCCGGCCTTAACGTCTGCTGCGGCGGCATCATCGGCATGGGGGAATCGCGCCGCACCCGCGCCGCGCTCATCGCGCAGCTGGCCGGCATGAGCCCGTATCCCGAATCGGTGCCGATCAACAATCTGGTGCAGGTCCCGGGCACGCCGCTCGAGGGGGCGGAGAAGCTCGACCCGCTCGAGTTCGTCCGCACCATCGCCTGCGCGCGCATCACCATGCCGAAGGCCATGGTGCGGCTCTCCGCCGGCCGCCAGGAAATGGGGGAAGCGATCCAGGCGCTGTGCTTCTTCGCCGGCGCGAACTCGATCTTCTACGGCGAGAAGCTACTCACTACCGGAAATCCTGACGTCGAGCAGGATCGCGCGCTGTTCGCGAAGCTCGGTCTTCGCCCGCTTCAGTGAACGACCCGACACTCGTCACCCGACACTCGTCGCTCCAGCAGGCGCTCGCAATCGAGCTCGAGGAGCTCGAGGAGCGCGGCCTCAAGCGAGCGCGTCGCGTGCTGGAGACCGCGCAAAGTGCGCGCGTCACAGCAGACGGCCGCGAGTTCGTCGCCTTCTGCAGCAACGATTACCT
>CAZFRR010000097.1:0-3291 GCA_964521405.1 uncultured Streptomycetaceae bacterium
TCAATCACCGCGGCGCAATGCTGAAGCGCTCTGTCCTGGGAATGGAGCCGGTGACGGCGTCCGACTGGCACAACCCCAACACCGGGGAGCCGGCCCGCGCCATCACGCTGCCGGAGATCGAAGCGGTCCAGCGCGCCTATCTCGATTCCGCGCGGCGGCTCTATCGCGCCGGCTATGACGCAGTCGAGCTGCATGCGGCCAACGGTTACCTCTTCCAGCAGTTCCTTTCCCCGCGCATCAACCGGCGCGAAGACCGCTACGGCGGATCGATCGAGAACCGGATGCGCTTCCTCACGGAAACGGTGGCGCTCATCCGCAACGAGCTGCCCGATTTCCCGCTCATGGTGAGAATCAGCGCCACCGAGTACTGCGAGGGCGGCTACACCGAGCAGGACATGATCGCGGTGTGCCAGGCGCTGGAACGCGCCGGCGTCATCGCGATCGACATGTCGGGCGGCACCAACGAGAGCCCGGAGCTGTCGCGCTATTGCATCCAGCCGCCCTCCTTCGCCCGGCGCTTTCTCGAGCCCTACGCGCGCCCGATCGCGAAAGCAGTCGGCATCCCGACCATCATGGCCGGGCGCGTCATCGACCCGGAGGACGCGGAAGGCATCCTCCAGGCCGGCAGCGCCGACTTCGTGGCGGTCTGCCGCGCGCTGGTGGCCGACGCCTACTGGCCGCGCAAGGCCTTCGGCGAGATCAAGACGCCCATTCGCAAGTGCATCTCGTGCAACGTATGCTTCGAGCGGCTGACGCTCGAGCGCGACGTCGCCTGCGTGACCAACCCGATGGTCGGCCTCGAGTACGAGCGGATCGAATCGGCGGAACCGCAGCTGCGCAAGAACGCGGCGCCGTTATCGGTGAGAAAGCGCATCCTGGTGCTGGGCGCGGGCGTGGCTGGCGTCGAGGCCGCGCGGGTAGCCGCGGGCCTGGGGCACCAGGTCGAAATCTGGGAAAAGGCGGCAAAGCCGGGCGGCCAGATGCCGCTCGCGCTGGCCGCGCCGGACAAGGCCGATGTCGCCGGCGTATGGACTTACCGCTGGGAGCAGATCGAGACTCTCAAGGTGCCGGTGCACACTGGTGTCAACGCCAACGCGAAGGCGATCCGCGATTTCCGGCCCGACCTGGTGGTGGTCGCCACCGGCGCCAAGCCGCGCCCGCTCCCCTTTCCGGTCAAGACCCGCGTTCCGTTGCTGCATGCCTGGGAGGCGCTGCTCGAGCAGGAGCGCGTGCCGCGCGGCGCGCGCGTTGCCATCATTGGCGGGGGCATGGTCGGGATCGAAACTGCCGACACTCTCATCCATTACCGCGGCGTGAAGGCGACGGTAATCGAGGGATTGCAGGTGATCGCCAAGGAGATGGCCCGCAACAATCGCTTCGATGTGCTGGACCGCCTCGCCAAAGGCGGCGCGCGCGTGCTCACCGGCGCCCCCGTGGATTCCATCGAGGACGACAAGATCTGGGCGATGATAGAAGGCGCGCGCACGCCGATCGATGCCGGCGACCTGATCATCTCGGCCATCGGGCCCGTGCCCAACCGCGATATCGTGCCCGAAGTTGAGCGCTCGGGTGCGCCCTACGTGCTCGCTGGCGATTGCAACCAGATCGGCGACTTCATGACCGCGGTGCGCGACGGCTGGATGCTCGCGCTGGCCATCGACATGCGCTTGTCCGGATAGCTGGCAGACGGCGGCGAACGGCCCTACACTTACTTCTCGTTACTCGTTACTCGTTGCTCGTTGCCCGTGACTGGGGTGGCCGTTAGGTGCGCAAGTTTGCACAACGAGAAATCTCGACTCACGACTCACGACTCACGATTCACGATTCACGAATTTAAAGAGGGGGTATTCATGGTGCGAAGCGGAATTCTGATTATCGGCATCTGTGCAGCAGTAACGGGCATTCCAGGCCATGCTCAGCCTTATCCTTCGAAACCGATCCGCCTGGTAAACGCCTTCGCGCCGGGCGGGGCGAGCGATGTGGTCGCCCGCGCTTTCGCCGCCAAGTTGACCGAGTACCTGGGACAGCAAGTCACGGTCGAGCCCCGCGTCGGCGCCGGCGGCAACATTGCCGCGGAAACGGTCGCCCGCGCCCCGGCGGACGGATACACGTTGCTGATGGGGACTTTTTTCCTCGCCACCAACACGAGCCTGTACTCCAAGCTTACCTGGGATCCGCAGCGGGATTTCGCGCCGATCTCGATGGTGACGGCTTCGCCCCTGATCTTGTGCGTGCACCCGTCGTTGCCGGCCAGGAGCACAAAGGAATTGATTGCGCTGGCGAAAAAGCAGCCGGGCGAGCTCAATTTCCCGTCCGCGGGCAACGGCACCTCCATGCACCTGGGCAGCGAGCTTTTCAACATGATGGCCGGAATCAAGTCCGTGCACGTGCCCTACAAGGGTTCGGGTCCCGGCGTCCTCGACCTGGTGGCCGGGCGGTTGCACTTCATGCTGAACCCGATGCCGGAACCGGCGCCCTTCATCAATGCCGGGCGACTGCGCGGGCTCGCGACCTCGACGCCCAAGCCGATTTCCGCTCTGCCTGATCTGCCGCCGATCGCGGTAGCAGTCCCCGGCTACGAGATGGTGACCTGGCAGGGTCTCGTCGCGCCGGCCGGCACGCCGAAGGAGATCATCGACCGGCTGAACGCTGAACTGGTCAAATCGCTCAAGGACCCGGAATTCGCCGCGCGCATGCGCGGCATGGGCCTCGAGCTCTACGGCACGACGCCGGCCCAGTTCACCCAGTTCATCCGGGACGAAAACGCCAAGTGGGCGAAGGTCATCAAGGCGACCGGCGCCCGGGTCGACTGACGTCGCCCCAGTGTTGAGTGTTGAGTGCTGAGTGCTGAGTGCTGAGTGCTGAGTGTTGAGTGTTGAGTCTTGAATGGCGAACCCGGATCCGAATCGCCAAGACGACAAGGCCGCCAAGAAAACAGTAACGATCCGCGACAGACGCCCTTCGGCTGAGTCGGCTAGCCGGGCCGGGCGGCGGTCAGGCCGCCATCGACCGTGAGGTGGGTCGCGGTGATGTAGCGCGCTTCATCCGAAGCAAGGAACACCACCGCGTTCGCGACGTCCCACGCGTCGCCCATGCGCCCGATCGGCACCGCGGCGTGCCGCTTCGCGACGAGATCGGCGGCCTCCTTCGCGCCCAATTGCTTCATCAGGCGCGCTTCGACGAGCGGCGTGTGCATTCACCAGGATGTCGATGCGCCCGTAACGCTCGACGCAGGCAGCGACCGCGGCTTTGACCGCATCGGATGCCGTCATGTCGCATTGCCGCACGGTG
>CAZFRR010000098.1:0-2984 GCA_964521405.1 uncultured Streptomycetaceae bacterium
AGCAGGCACGCTTCCATGCCCGAGGGGATGCCGAAGCGCACCTCGGGCATGCCGAATAGCGCCGTGGTGACGCCGATGCGCATGTCGCAGGAGGCGGCCAGCTCCATGCCGGCGCCGAAGCAGTAGCCGTTAATGCGCGCGATTACCGGGACGGGCAGGGTGCGGATGGATTCGCAGGCGCGGTGAGTCCAGGTGTGCTCTTCCTTCGCGCCCTTCGGCTTCAAGTCTTTCATCTCGGCGAGGTCCGCGCCGGCGATGAATGACCGCTCGCCGGCGCCGGTCAGGACCGCGGCGCGCAGCAGCTTGTCCCTGGCGAGGTCATTGAATGCCTGCGCCAGGGCTTTTTTTCCGGCAATGCCGAGAACGTTGCGCCGCTCCGGGTTGTTGACGGTCACGTACGCGACATGCCCCGCCTCCCGCACCTCCAGGCGCATGACAACCAGCGGGTTCAGGGTCGAATCACGAATCACGATTCACGACTCACTTATTGTTCTCCGGCCGGAGCGGCGAGGATGGCGATCAGCTCGCGGGTGTCTGCCAGCCGGTCGAGCGTCTTGCAGAGCTCGATCACGCGCTCCAGGCGGCGCGGCGCCAGGCAGCCGCGCGCGACGTTGCGGAACTTGTATTCGATGTCTGCGGGCTTCAACGGGTTCTCCGGGCTGCCGCGGCGGTGCAGAATCTCGCGCGCGAACACGCGGCGGTCGCGGGTCTCGACCTGGATCCGGGCGGCGTGGCGGAAGGCGGGACCCATGGCCTCGATCCCGGGGTCGACACGGGCGTGGATGCGCCCGATGAAATCGAAGATGCGCGGGTCGCGGAGACGATCCTCGCGGTACTGCTCGACGAATGCGGCGCCGTCGAATGCGATCACCGCCAGGCCGTAGTACAGGTTCATCTGCGCCGCGGTGACGCCCTGCGCCTCGTATTTCCACGCGCAATGGACATGAGTCATGTGGCTCAGGCCGGCGTCAACACTCGCGATGTCGTCCGCGGTGAGGCCGTTCTCGCGCATGAGATCGGCGAGCGCGTCGAGCGCGGTATGGATGCTGGTGACCGAGGCGTGCGGCTTGTAGCCGACGTTGGCGGTTTCCCACACGGTGCCCAGCCCGGCGGTGAGCCGGGCGGGCGCGGGCTTGTCGGAGAGCGAGCTGAGGTAGCCGCCGTAGGGCGCTTCCAGGACGTTGGTGATGCCGGTGAACCCGCGCCTGGCGAGCAGCGCCGAGTAAACACCGCTCTGGGCGGCGCGCCCGCAATGGAAGCGTTTCACCATCGCGCCTTCCTGCGCCGCCATCAGTCCGCCTGCCTGAGAGCCGACGATGCCGAGCGTGTGTTGCATCTGCACCGGGTCGAGGGCCAGCATCCTGCCCGCCGTGGCCGCGGCAACAAATGCGCCGGAGGTTCCCTGGGGGTGGAAGCCGCGGAGAAAGAGGCTCATCGTCGCCGCATTCCCGACCCGTGTGCCGACTTCGTAGCCGGCCACCATGGCGGTGATAAGGTCGCGGCCGCTGGCGCCGCCGGCGGCCTCGGCCAGCGCCACCGCCACGGGCATGGCGAGCGAGCCGGGGTGGACGATGGACTCCTTGTGGATGTCGTCGAGTTCGAACGCGTGACCCGCCGTGCCGTTGACGAGCACGGCCTGCGACACGGAGGTCCTGCCGCCGCCGCCGAATATCGACGCCACCGGGGCGCCGCCCTCGGCAAGCACCATTTCCTGCACCTTGCGCGTCCACGGCAGCGTCACGCCGTGCAGGCAACAGCCGATGCTGTCGAGCACGCAGTCATTCATGCGCGCGACCACCGCCCGTGGGATGTCCTCAAATTTGAGCTGCGATGCGTACGCCGCGAGATCGCGCGTCGCATTTTCCAGCAGCGGCGCCTGCGAGCTGCTCATGCCTGCGGACCGAAGATCAGAATGGCGCGGTGCCGCGCACGGTGGTCCGATACATCAATCGGCGCAATGGCAGCTGGTAGTTAAAGTTTGCCTTGTGCTGGGCGGCGCAGTTGTCCCACATCAGGAGGTCGCCCGCCTGCCAGTGGTGTTCGTACTGGAACTCCGGCTTGATGATGTGCGCGCAGATCTGCTTGAGCAGGGCGTCGCCTTCGGCCTTGGGCAGGCCGGCGATGTGCGAGGTGTGGGCCTCGTTGAAGAACAATCCCTTGCGGCCGGTGACCGGGTGCGTGCGCACGATCGGCATCTCGGCATCGGGAACCTGCTTCAGGTGCTCCTCGGTCAGCACGTGTTCCTGCACGACGCGGTCGCCGCGCGCCTGCTCTTCCTTCTGCGCCTGGATGTTCTTGCCGCGGTAATAGACGTAGCTGTGCACGTTCTTGAGCGTTTGCAGGCGCTTTTTCATGTCTTCGGGCAGCGCGTCGTAGGCGGCGGTGGTGCTGGCGAAGTTGGTGTGGCCGAGGACCTTGCCGTCCTTGATCGGGACCTCGATGGCGTAGAGCGCCGAAAGCAGGCTCGGCACCTGCTTGTAGGAGAGATCGCTGTGCCAGAAGCGGCCGGCGTCCTCGACCCCGATCGCCTTGCCCTGGCCGTTGAGCACGTTGGAAACGATCAGAATCTCCGGGTAGCCCTCCAGCCGGTGTTCCTTGCGCACATGCTGCTCGAGCACGCCGAAGCGGCGGGTAAAGGCGATCTGCTGCTCGGGGGTGATTTTCTGGTTGCGGAAGACGACGACCTCGTTGTCGAAGAAAGCCCGGGAGATCTTCGCGAACAGGTCGTCGTCCATGGGCTGGGCCAGGTCGATGTCGGCGATCTCGGCGCCCAGGTGCTTGCCGATGCGATTGACGGTGAACATGGAAGGCTACGCTGCGGGGAGTAGTGATTATCGGGCGGGAATGAGAAATTCTATCAGGCGAGAACCGTGGCGGGAATGCGCGCGGTCCAGCATCTGGTCTGCAATTCAACCGCCATGTCGCCAGAACCGCCAGGAAAGGCAAGATTGAATTAACCGCCATGACGCCAAGGCGCCAAGAAA
>CAZFRR010000099.1:0-3045 GCA_964521405.1 uncultured Streptomycetaceae bacterium
CGAACCAATGACCAGCGGCTGGCCGCCGGCCTGCCGGATCGACGAAATGGTGATCTGCATCCCGAGCCCGACGAGACCGAAGGTGAAGAACCATGCGATCAGGTCGCGGAACATGGCGATCTTCTGGGCGGTATGCCGCACAGCGCGATGCGCCCGGGTCAGGATCGCGTTGCCTTCCTTCGACAGTATCTTGGCGTTGACGATGCCGCGCAACGTGTCGTCATCGGCCTCGGAGATGACTTTCTTGCCTTCGATCAAGCGCTGCAGCGCCGAGCGCTGGTCTTCGCGTTTCACCTTCCCGAGTTCCTTCGTCAAAGTCGCGACGTCGGTGTCCTTCAGAAAATTGTTAATCTCCTTGCCGGAGCGCTTGTCGACCCGCTTCATGATCTTGTCGCTATTGTCGAAGTAGGCGCCTTGGTAGTGGCGCGCGGGCGCGAAGATGCCGGTCGAGGACAGCAGGAACATCAGGATGAACCCGAGCACGAAGATCGGGAACTTGCTGATGACGACCTGCATGGCGTCGACTTTCTGGACGTCGCGTTGCGCCGCCTGTTCGCGCCGGACGTACCAGATCGCCAGCCACACCACGATGATCGGGAGGAACAGCACGCGCGTGATGTTGAAGATCTCCGCGACCTTCAACGTTTCGATGCCTCCAGGCTGGAATGCGAGGGCGGCGCCCGCGACCTGCGCGGAATTGAGGATGCCGGTGCCGGCCCACGCGCCGAACTGTATGTAACCCATCCCGAGCGCCTTGCCCACGATCGGGAACAGGAACATGCACAGCACGCCGAACAGCAGGATCGTGCCTATGGTGTAGGCGATTTCGAGCGACTTTGCCTGCACCACCGGGGCAGCCGCCACCGCGGCGGACACGCCGCACACGCCGACGCCGGCCGACAGCACGCCGGTCATCGAGTTGGGCAGGTTGCGCCGCGTGCCGATCATCAGCACGAGCCAGACGGAGCCCAGGACGAAGACGCCGATGAGGAGCACCGAGAGCTTCCCGAGCTGGGCGAGCTCGGCGAAACTGTAGAGCGCGCCCAGCAGGATGACGCCGGTCTTGAGACCCAGCCGGGACAGGCGAACGCCGTTCTCGGCCCAGGCCGGGACCTTGAAGACGTTGACCACGATGATGCCGGCGAGGATGCCCATCACCACGTAGTTGAGATTCATCACGCTGGCGAAGTTGAAGCCGAGCGCGGGTTGCGCGTCGCGCCCCCAGTTCGCCATCAGCGGGTCCAGGCCCCACTTGACGACGAAGGCCACCAGCATGATGAACATGACGCCCGCGATGGTGGAGAAGTAGTAGTCGGCGTGCCCTTCGCGCGGAGCGGCGATGAGGTGCCAGAGGCCCGCCGCGATCGCGACGCCGCCGAAGGCATAGCCGAGCGTCAGCATTTCGCCGGCGTAGCGGCTGGTGCCGAGTAACTTGATGATGGGCTCCATCTGGCCGCTCTGGACCAGATAGGCGTAGCCCACCATGATGATGCCGATGATGAGCGGCCAGACCGTGCGCTGCGTGTAAACCATGGGTTCTCCTCCCTCGTGGCTTTAATGCTCTCGATCCGCTGCGTCGCGCCGTGACTGCAGCGACTTATTGGCTCAAGCGCGCGGTGGTTGCGTGGTTTTCTTCTTTTGAGCTCCGCATCAACGGCGGGGACCACGCGCGCACAGGGCGAATGCATGCAGTCTTAAGCGATCCTGCAATTAAGTCAAGTAAGGGCGCCGGATGGGGCGCCGATGTCCTTCGCGTCTCCTTCCGGCAGGACCCGCATAAGCATTTTCGATGCAAGGATTGCATTCTCTGATAGGCGGGCGCGACATTATTCGTATAGCTTCCCGGTCGCTTTGCCGCGGAAGACCCAGTATACGTAAATTGTCCAGCCGATGATGAACGGCAGCACGATGAGCGCACCGATGAGCACGACCTTAAGTGAGGACGGGTGCGCTGCCGCTTCCCAGATGGTGATCCGGTCCATTACAACGTAGGGGAAGATGCTGTAAGCGAGGCCGAGGAAGGCGAGCGTGTAGATCGCGACCGCGCCGGCGAACGGTGCCCAGTCGGGAACGGATTCTCCCTTCCGGATGCGGCCGGACACGCGCCAGACCCAAAGCCACGCCGCGGCGCTCGCCAGCGGCAGCAGCATGAGCCCGAGCGTGCGCGGGAAATCGAACCACTTGTCGCGCACCGTTTCACTCGCAAGCGGCGTCGCAAGGCTCACCAGCGCCACGCCGAGCGCGACCCACAGCAGGCCCCAGTGCGTCCAGCCGATCGCTTTCTTTTGCAACGCCCCCTCGGTGCGCCAGATGAGCCAGGTCGCGCCGAGCATCACGTAGCCGCCGCAGACGCCGCCGGCGACCACGAGCGAGAACAGGAAATAGCCGAAACCGGGCTCGAATCCGGTGATGTAGGCACCCAGCATCAACCCCTGCGCGAGCGACGCGACGAACGAGCCGAACCAGAACAGCCAGTTCCACAGCTCGCGGCGCCAGCCCTCGGCCTTCACGCGCAACTCGAAGGCGACGCCGCGCAGCATGAGCCCGATCAGCATCACCACCACCGGCAGGTAGAGGGCGGTCAGCACCACGCCGTGCGCAGCGGGGAACGCGACCATCAGGAGCCCCACCCCGAGCACGAGCCAGGTTTCGTTGGCATCCCAGAACGGACCGATCGAAGAGACCATCACGTCTTGTTCGCGCGCATCGGCTGCCGGCATCAGCATCCCGACGCCGAGGTCGTAGCCGTCGAGCACGACGTAGGCAAGAACCGCCACGCCCATGAGGACCGCGAAGATGAGCGGGAGATCGAGCGTCATGGGGCAGCGCTCAGGGCCATTGCTGTGGCCGGCCGCGGCTCAAGACCGCTGCCTTTGCCGGCGAGGTGCGTGAGCACCCGCATGTAGGCGAGCAGCAACACTCCGTAGGTCAGTATGTAGCCGGTCAGGCTCGCCCCGAGCTGCGCGCCGCTCACCGGCCCCGCCGCATCGGCCGTCAGCAGCACGCCTGTGACGAGCCATGGCTGCCGGCCGATCTCGGTGACCA
>CAZFRR010000100.1:0-4501 GCA_964521405.1 uncultured Streptomycetaceae bacterium
GGAGCGCGAGATCCGCATCGTCGAGGCGCTCGCCTGACGCCTGCGGCGAATGATGAGTGATCCTAGAAGAAGTTGTTTGCCACAGAGAACACAGAGTTCACAGAGGCACATCAAGTACGTATGCCGATTGCAAGTTCCACCCATCTGGTGAGTATGACGCGCTGAATTAACCCCTTGAATCTCTCTGTGTTCTCTGTGTTCTCTGTGTTCTCTGTGATCTCTGTGGCTGAATTACAGTTTTTAGGGTGAAAGGTGACGGGTGACTAGAAAAACCATAACCGAGAAAACGGCGCGGGCTGCGTTCGAGCAGGCGCTCGAGACGCACAACCAGGGTTTCGAGACGTTCTTCCTGGCGCGCCTGTTGGGGATGGAGTTCGAGTATTCCGGCGACGCGTGCAGGGTGTCCTTCGAGGTGAAGGATTTCATGCTGAATCCCCAGGGCGGCCTGCACGGCGGCGTGATTGCCTTCGCGCTCGACATCTCCATGGGGCATCTCCTGTGGAAAAAGGGCGGCGCGGGCACCACGCTGGAGATCAAGGTTCAGTACGCCAAGGTCGCCAGGGCGGGCCGGCTGACCGCCACCGGGCGGTTCCTGCGCCAGGGGCGGAGCATTTCCTACCTGCGCTCGGAGCTGACGGACGAGAGCGGCGACCTGGTGGCGTTTGCGACTTCGACCTGGAAATCGCTGAACCGCTGATGGGCGGCTGTCGGGCGGGGCTTCACCGCTTTCGATCAGTCGCTTCCCATGATGCCATGATTATGGGTAAGCTGCATTTCGGAAGTTCACCTGGAACGAAAACTCTGGAGGTTTCGATGGGCCGGATAAATGGGGTCGCTGCTGCCGCAATCGTCATGCTCGGTGTTCTTACCGGATTCCCGGTTCCGGCGCTCGCACAGTCCGTCACGGCGTATGAAGGGGCGCGCCTGATCGTGGGCGATGGCAAAGTGATCGAGAAGGGGACCTTGGTCGTGGACGGCACGAAGATCGTCCAGGCAGGTTCGGCCGCCGACGTTCGCGTGCCAGCCGACGCCAGGCGCGTGAATCTCGCCGGCAAGACCGTGATGCCGATGATCATCGACACCCACGTCCATCTCACCCAGACCCGCGACGGGTTGATACGGGACCTCAGGGCGCGGGCCTACTTCGGCGTGAGCGCGGCGTTGAGCATGGGCACCGATCCCTACGAGTTGCTCGATATCCGCGGCCAGGCGCTACCCGGAGCGGCGCGGTATCTCAGCGCGGGGCGCGGGATCACGATGCCCGAGCCGGGGCGTTCCACGGCGCCTCACTGGATCACGACCGAGGCGGAAGGCCGCAAGGTGGTGGAAGAACTCGCGGGGCACAAGGTCGACATGGTCAAGATCTGGGTCGACACGAGGGACGGCAAGTACAAGAAGCTGACCCCCGAGATCTATGCCGCCATCATCGACGAGGCGCACAAGCGGGGGCTGCGGGTCAGCGCCCACATTTTCGATCTCGAGGACGGGAAGGGGCTCATGCGCGCCGGGGTGGACGCGCTCGCGCACGGCGTTCGCGACAAGGACATCGACGACGAAACGGTGGCCATGTTCAGGGAGCGGCCGAACCTGATTCTCACGCCGAACCTGCCGGATCGCGGCGTGAAGGTGGACCTCGGGTGGTTGAAGCCGGGCTTATCCCCCGAGGAGTACGCGAGGCTGGAGTCGGTCAATTTCGACCGGCCGACGGCGCAGCACTTTTACGGGATACAGGCGCGCAACCTGGCGAAGCTCAATGCGGCGGGCGCGCGCATCACGCTCGGCACCGACGGCAACCGGCCGTGGGGCCCGCACGACGAGATGCTGGACATGGTGGTCGCCGGGATGACGCCGATGCAGGTCATCGTGGCGGCGACGCGCAACTCGGCCGAGTTCCTGCGGATCGCCGACGCGGGCACGCTGCAAGCCGGCAAGAGCGCCGACTTCATCGTGCTCGACGCCAACCCGCTCGACGATATCGCCAACACGCGGCGCATCTCGGCGGTGATCCTGCGCGGCGCGCCCGTGGACCGCGCTCAACCGGTCCGCTGAAGGACGCAAGTTGCCGCATCATGGCGACCTGTATCCAGATTCCAACTTGGCGTTGTCTTCGCGTCCTTGGGTTGGTTCTCGATAATGGTTCTTTGCGTCCTTGGCGGCCTTCGCGTTGAGGCTTTTCTGTTACTTCGCGTCCGTGGCGTGCTTGGCGGTGAAGCTTTACGGTTGTACCTCGCCCGCCGTCACTGGATGTTGGTGCCCGTCGGCGCGAAGTAGGCCGACGTCGCCGACCGTGTCGCGCGCCAGGGCAGCTCCATGAATTTGTCGTGGTTCGGCGGCAGCGTTACGTTTACCGTGCCGACGATGGCGTCGCCCTGCACCCGCCCGCGGAACACGTGGCGGACGAAACCGACGCCGTCGAGCGTGATGCCGAGCGTGAACGAGATGTCCTCGCCCTGCAGCTTCATGTCGTTCAGCAGCTCGCGGCGGTTGCCGGTCCGCGCCACGCCCTCGACCCGCTGGAAGCGCTGCTCCGCGATCACGGCGTAGGACACGCGCTGCGCGTTGATCGTGAGCTCCCAGTTCCAGTAGCCCTCCACGCGCGCCGGCACGACCCACATCGCCACCCGCGGGCCGTCGAGATTTTCCGCGTCGGGCGGCCACCAGTCGCCGAGGTCCCACAGGTTGGTGATGACGCGCGTGCCGGGGCGCGCCTGGGCCATGATGACCGGACGCAGCAGGCGCTGAAATTCCGGCCACAGCCACATGGCGATGACCGTCGCCTCGCGCAGGTCGGCGTCGAACGCGTTGCGGTGAAAGAACTGCACGCGGTCAGCGACGCCCTGCGCTTTGGCGGCGGCATTGGATTCCCGCACGAGCTTCTCGTCGATGTCCACGCCCCAGCCGCGCAGTTTCCGGTTCATGCGCGCGGCGGTCAGCACGATGCGCCCGTCGCCCGAGCCCAGGTCGACCACGACGTCGCTGTCGCGCAGGTTCGCGAGCTTCAGCATGCGCTCGACGTTTTCCTGCTCGCTCGGGACGAAAGGCGAGAAACGTTCCTGTGCGGCGCTGGTGGCAAATACCAGGGACAACAAGAGAGTCAGGGCGATTTTCTTCATGGCTTCATCCAAAAAACTGCAATTCAGCCACAGAGGTCACAGAGAACACTGAGAGATTCAAGGGTTTGAGTCAGCACGCCACACCCACCAGATGGGTGAGGCTTGAACATGACATTCGTTCTTGATTTTCCTCTGTGAGCTCTGTGTTCTCTGTGGCAAATTGCTTTTTCTAGGTTCAGACATCCCGGGGGCTTTGCGCCGGAGCCGAGCTATGCGCCTGGATCTCGCGCACGGGCTTCCGTCCCTGGATGTCGCGCCCGGTGGGCAGCCAGGTGCACACCGAGGCGCCCGGCGCCCAGATGGTCTGGTACTCGCCCGGCACGAAGAACTCGACGAACACCATGTCCTCACCGCCCTCGCTACGCAGGTAATGCCGCTCGTGGTCGGCGTAGTAGATGAGATCGCCTTTTCTTACCGGGAAGGGTTTCTCGTTCGCCCAGGCAGTGCCGCGGCCCTGGGTGACGTACATGAAATGCTCGGCGCCCTCGTGGTGGTGGTTGGCTGCTTCCGTGCCCGGCGGGTAGATGATCATCTCGCCCTTGATGGCCTTGGTGCCGAAGAGCTTCGGCGTGGCGATGTAGATGCGCTTGCGCGCGTCGTGCTGGGAGTCGAGCACCGGCTCGCATGTCCAGTCCACCACGTTGAGCTTCGGCGAACTGGACGAGAGCCCGGGATCGAAACGGCCGGCGTCCGGCAACTCGGCATGAAGCAGCACGGCGCCCGTGTCGCTCGCCAGCGTGCCGCTGAAGCGCGGCGGGAGAAACACGATGTGCGCGCGGGTGAGCCGCTCCTCGCCGGCCGCATGTCGGAGCGTGGCTTCGCCCTCGAGCACCTGGAACCAGGCGAGGTTGGATGCCGGCACATCCAGCGCGGCGGACGCCGCCGGAGCGAGGGTCCAGCGGTCGAGCAGGATGCGGGCGCCTTTCACCCTGGCCTCGGTCAGCAGGCGCTGGCGCACGACCCCGGCCCCGAGGGGCTCGGCGGTGACGGTGCTCTCATTGACGACTAATGCCATGGATGGCTCCCCTTTGACGGCAGCGCGCGCCGGTAATTTAGCCTCATGAACGCGCGATTGCAATTGCGTTCATGATCCGGACGCAATACGCTACGTGAATCAGGAATCACGCTGTGAGCCGGGCAGGCGGGGTGAATGAAAAACTGGCGGGTGTCGATCGCTTTAGGGACGGGTGCGTTGCTCGCCGCCTTCGCTGCCGAGCCGGCGCAGCCGTACCCCAGCAAGCCGATCCGCATCGTCGTGCCGTTCTCTCCGGGGAGCCAGAGCGACTTTCTGGCACGGGCGATCGGGCCGAAGCTGTCGGAACGCTGGGGCCAGCAGGTCGTGGCGGACAACCGACCGAGCGCCGGCGGCACGGTGGCGGGGGGCATTG
>CAZFRR010000101.1:0-14852 GCA_964521405.1 uncultured Streptomycetaceae bacterium
TTCGTAGGTCGAAGTTGAACTGCGTACTCGAATGTCGTCCAACCTGGAACCCGGAACCCGGAACCCGGAACCCGGAACCCGGAAGCCGGAACCCGGAACCCGGAACCCGGAACGGCGCTATAGCGCTTCGGCGGCGTAGTCGGCGAGCCGCGAGCGCTCGCCGCGAGTTAGCGTGATGTGCCCGCTGTGCTGCCAGCCTTTCATGCGATCCACCACGTAGGTGAGCCCCGAGCTGCCCTCGGTAAGATAGGGCGTGTCGATCTGGGAGATGTTGCCCAGGCAGACCACCTTGGTGCCGGGGCCGGCGCGGGTGATCAGGGTTTTCATCTGCTTGGGCGTCAGGTTCTGCGCTTCGTCGATGATCAGGTACTTGTTGATGAAGGTGCGCCCGCGCATGAAGTTGAGCGATTTCACCTTGATGCGCGAGCGGATGAGATCGCGCGTCGCGGCGCGCCCCCATTCGCCGGCCTCGTCGTCGGTCTTGTTGAGGACGTCGAGGTTGTCCTCGAGCGCCCCCATCCACGGATTCATCTTTTCCTCCTCGGTGCCGGGCAGGAAGCCGATGTCCTCGCCCACCGGCACCGTGACCCGCGTCATGATGATTTCGGTGTAAGTCTTGTGCTCGAGCGTCTGCATCAGGCCGGCGGCGAGCGTCAAGAGCGTCTTGCCGGTGCCGGCCTGGCCGAGCAGCGTCACGAAGTCGAGCTGCGGGTTCATCAGGATATTGAGGGCGAAATTCTGCTCGCGGTTGCGCGCCGTGATGCCCCAGATATTGTGGCGCTGGCCGGCGTGGTCGCGCAGCGTCACCAGGATGGCGGTCTTGCCGCTCGCCTCCTTCACCTGGGCGTAGAACGGGCGGTCGGCCTCGAGGTAGACGAATTCATTCACCAGCAGTTGCGAGCAGAGCGGCCCGCGCACGCGGTAATAAGTGAGGCCTTGCTGCTGCCAGGACTCCATCTCTTTCCCGTGGGTATCCCAGAAGTCCTCCGGCAGCGCGCGGGCGCCGGTATAGAGGAGGTCGGTATCCTCCAGCACCTTGTCGTTGAAATAGTCCTCGGCCGCGAGACCCAGCGCGCGCGACTTGATGCGCATGTTGATGTCTTTCGACACCAGGATGACCTGGCGCTTGGGGTGCTGCTCCTGCAGATGCTTCACCACCGCGAGGATCTGGTTGTCCGATTTGCCGCTGGCGAGTCGGGCTGGAAGCTCTCCGTTGATGGCCTCGGTCTGCAGGAAGAGCCGGCCGGTGGCGGTCTTGTCGCCGTGGATCTTCAACTCGATGCCCTCGGAGATGCTGTCCTCCCAGCGGGCGATCATTTCCTCGAGATAGCGGCTCGTCTGGCGCGCGTTGCGCGAGACTTCCGACATGCCTTTCTTGTTGTTGTCGAGCTCCTCGAGCGTGGCCATCGGGATGTAGAGGTCGTGCTCTTCGAAGCGGAACAGGCTCGTGGGGTCGTGCATCAGCACGTTGGTATCGAGCACGAAGAGCTTGGTGGCGGCGGGGAAGCGGGCAATCACGGAGGACGGCGAAGCTGCGGTCTTGCGCTGGGTCATGGGCTCCTTCAGTGCTTAGTTATGAGTGTTGAGTGTTTAGTTTTGAGTTGGCATAAAGAGTCTGGCTGCCGCGCCTTCAACTAAGCACTCAACACTCAACACTCAACACTAGCTATTTGAGGGTTTTGACGAATTCCAGCACCTCCTGGACGTGGCCGGGCACCTTCACGCCGCGCCACTCGCCGCGCACGACGCCCTTCGCGTCAATCGCGAACGTGCTGCGCACGATGCCGCGCACCTTTTTGCCATACATGTTTTTCATCTTGATGACGTCGTAGAGCTTGCAGGCGGATTCCTCGGCGTCGGACAAGAGCTCGAACGGGAATTTCATCTTGGCCTTGAAGCTCTCGTGCGACTTGAGGCTGTCGCGCGACACCCCGTAGATGCCGCAGCCGTGGCTCTGGAATTCCGGATAGAGGTCGCGGAACTGCTGGCCCTCGGCCGTGCAGCCGGGGGTGTTGTCCTTGGGGTAGAAATAAAGAACGAGGGGAGAGCCTTTGGCGCGGGAGAGTCGGAAGGTCTTGCCGCCGGTGGCGGGAAGCTCGAAGTCGGGTGCTGGCTTGTCTAGCATTCGGTGAGAGAAATTCCCGTCTGGCTATGATCTGGAAACAATGTTGAACGAAACCGGTTCCGGGTGCAAGCCGGGAAAGCAATAGACAGGATTTACAGGATAAACAAACAGCGTTCAGGCAGTAATCTTGTGAATCTTGTAAATCCTGTCAATTGCTACGTCAGAAACTCTTTGCCCTGCGCCGAGGCAGCACCGCGCATCCCCGGGACCGGTTGCTCGACAATGACCCGGCGCGGCAGGTGGGCAAGATCGAGGACGGCCGCGTAATCCCGCAGCGATACGATGTCGAGCCCGAGACTGCGCCAGCCGGCAAGTAGGGCGCGCAGCACCGGCTCGAACATCGTGCCCTCGATTTCGGCGCGCACCGTGTGCACGTGGCCGTCGGCCGGGGGCTTGCGGGCGAGCTCGAGCAGGCGGCGCACCGCTTCGTCCGGGTTGAAGCCCCCGGCGAGGAGTTCGTCGAGCGTGGGCAGCGTGGTCGGCAGCTGCGGGCAGGCGACGATCTCGCCGTTTACCACCGGAATGAACGGGCCGGTCCCGCGGGTATCCGAGCAATGGCGGAATCCCAGCCGCTGGGTGTGGCGGTAGGCATAGCGGTTCATCTGCCAGCCAGGCGCTCCCTGGGTAAGGGCGGGCGCGCCGAAGATCTCTTCAAAGCGGTCGCGGGCGCGCTGCATCGCCGCCCGGGTCCAGGATTCGTCCGCCCGCGCCGCGCGGCGAATCCAGTCCGCTCGATTGAATGCCAGGATGCCGGCTTCGAATCCTTCCGAGCGCACGGAGCGCATCGCTTCCGCGCAGCGCAGGCCGAGGTCCGCGGCCGGCAGCAGCGTGCCCGACAGCAACGCCACGGGGCCGTAACATTTCAGCTTTGGCACAGCGGGCAGGCTGCCCAGGACGAGCCCGGTGCAGTCGGGTCCGAGATTAAAGAGGAAGGTGGCGCCGGCGCGGAACTCCTTGAGAACGGCCGCGAGGCGCGGTGCGGCCTCGCGCGTGCCGCGCAGCGTCGCCACCTCGATGCGCAGGGCCAGTTTCACAATGATGAATGATGAATGATGAGTGATGAGTGAAGGGCGAGGCGGCTCGTAAACTTCATACGCGCACCGGTTGCGGTGCTTTTTCGGTTTCGAGGCAGCGCCGGGCGAGTGCAGCGAACGCCGCGTCATCCACGCTGCCCAGAGCAAGCTTTAGCGCGTGCGGAAGCGCGGCGTAATGCTTGCCGGTGGCGCGCGTGTAGGCCGGATCATAATGCCGCACCAGCAGGTCCACGATGAGTTTGTCCCAGCGCCGCGCAAGCGCCAGTTCCTTCCATTTCCCTATGATCGCGTGGCCGTGCAGGGGCAGCAGGCGTTCCAGTCTTCGGGTCAGCACATCCGTCTGGTCAAGAAAATGCGCGTACTCGTGCTTGAGAAGCTGCACCCTCGCCGCGGCCGGCGCTTCTAGCACGATGCACTCGGCTGCCCACATGGCCTCGATCAACGCCTCGGGCACGCGCAGCGCGCCGATTCTCCTGCTCTCAGCCTCGACGTAAACCGGGCGCGAAGCATCGAAACCCGCGAGCGCCTTCCACACCCGGCTTTCAAACAGCTTCTGCGTGGGCTGCAGGGCATCGGGCAGCTCGCCCAGCACCGAGCCGCGGTGCGCGGCCAGCGCCTCGAGATCGAGCACCTGGGCGCCGGCATCCTGCAATGAACGCAGCAGGCGGCTCTTTCCGGTCCCGGTCAGCCCGCACATCACGCGCCAGTGAAAGCGCCCGGGCAGTTCGGCCAGTTGCGCGACCACGGCGCGGCGGTAGGCGCGGTAGCCGCCGTCGATGCGGCCCGCGCGCCATCCGACCTGGTGCAGCACGTGCGCAAGCGCATCGCTGCGGCTGCCGCCGCGCCAGCAGTACACCAGGGGCCGCCACTCGCGCGGCCGCTCGAGGAAGCGTTCCTGGAGGTGGCGCGCGATGTTGGAGCTGACCAGCGCCGCGCCGACCTTCTTGGCCTCGAACGCGGAGCGCTGCTTGTAGATCGTGCCGACCCGCGCGCGCTCGTCGTTGTCGAGCACGGGGCAGTTGATCGCGCCGGGAATGTGATCCTCGGCGAACTCGCCTTCGGAACGGGCGTCGATAATCTCGTCAAACTCGGAGAGTTGTGTTACGTTAACAAGCGCGGGTCCACGCACGGCAAATCCTGTCGCAACGCGAACTTTTTCGACCTGGTCCGGGTTATGGGTTGCGTGCATCGGCAGTTATTTTACGGTAAATCATGAGCACACCTTCGGCTACGCGCATCCGGCTCACCCAGCTCTCGCACGGCGGCGGCTGAGGCTGCAAGCTCACGCCAGCGTTGCTGAGCGAGGTGCTTGCGGGCTTGCCGGCGGGCAGGAGCTATCCTGACCTGCTGGTCGGCAACGAGTCGAGCGACGACGCCGCGGTCTACCGCTTGAATGACCGCCAGGCCGTGGTCGCAACGACGGACTTTTTCACGCCCATCGTGGACGACCCGTACGATTTCGGGCGCATTGCCGCGACGAACGCGATCTCGGACATCTACGCGATGGGCGCCAGGCCGTTCATGGCGCTGGCGCTGCTCGGCGTTCCGCTGGGCAAGCTGCCGGTCGAAGCGATGCAGCGCATCGTCGCTGGCGGTCACGATGTGTGCGCGCAAGCGGGAGTGCCGGTGGCGGGAGGGCACTCCATCGATTCGCCGGAACCGATCTACGGGCTGGTTGCGCTGGGGCTGATCGATCCGGCGAAGGTGAAGCGAAACGACCGGGCGCAGCCGGGAGACGTGCTGATTCTCGGCAAGGGCCTGGGGATCGGCATCATGAGCGCGGCCCTCAAGAAAGGCGAGTTGAAGGACAAGTCCTATCAGCAGATGCTGGAGTCGGCGACCCAGCTCAACACGCCCGGCATCCGGTTCGCGGAAATGGCGGGGGTGCATGCGTTGACCGACGTCACTGGCTTTGGTCTGCTCGGCCACCTGCTCGAGATTTGCCGCGGCTCGAAGCTCTCGGCAACACTGGATTTCTCGAAAATCCCGATACTCTCCGCGGCACGGCACCTGGTCGAGGCGGGCTACGTTACCGGCGCGTCCGAGCGCAACTGGGCGAGTTATGGCGCAGCGGTCGAGTTATCACAGGACGGGCCGGCCTGGCGCTCGAAAATTCTCACCGACCCTCAGACCAGCGGCGGGCTGCTGGTGGCCTGCGATACTGCGACCGCTCCCGTCGTGCTGGACGTCTTTAAGCAGGAAGGGTTCCAGTACGCGGCGAGAATCGGCACGCTGCAGAGCGGTGAGCCGCGAGTAGTGGTGACCAAGTGATTTAGTGATTCAGTGATTGAGTGATGACAGTTAAAACACGATTACTCACTTACCCAATCACTTAATCACTAAATTACTGGCGTTTAAGCAGCGGCAGCAATTCCTTCCACACCGTCTCGAGTATCACCGGTTGCGCGGCCGCGGTGGGGTGGATGTTGTCCGGCTGCATGAGGTCGCGATGCTCTGTGACCCCTTTCAGCATGAAGGGCACGAGCGGCACCTGGTGGCGCCGGGCGACTGTCGTGAAGGCCGCCTCGAACTCCCGCATATACTGCGGGCCGTAATTGGGCGGCATCCGTATGCCCAGCAGCAGCACGCGGGCGCCGCGGCGCTTTGCGGCTTCCACGATGCGCGTCAGGTTGGCCTGGACCTGGCTGACGGGGAGTCCGCGCAGGCCGTCGTTGCCGCCGAGGGCCACGATCACGAGGTGAGGCCGGGTGCGGGTGAGGGCTTCCTCGATACGGGTCGCGCCGCCGCTGGTGGTTTCGCCTGAAATGCTGGCGTTGACGACGCTATAATCGAACTTCTTTTGCTTCAGCCGCTCTTCCATGAGGGTGACCCAGCCTTCCCTGGGCCCGATGCCGTAGGCGGAAGACAGGCTGTCCCCGAAAACCAGCAGTGTCGCCGCCGGTGCGGCGGCAGAGAACGCAAGTAACAGGGCGGTAACGAAGAGCTTGATCATGACGGAAAATCCGACTCAGCCGGTGGTTCGTGCCGTGGGACTGTCCAAGGTGGTCCCGAACGGCGAGGCGACACTTGCAATTTTGCAGGATATCGAGCTCAAGGTCATGCCGGGAGAGGCGATAGCCGTAGTGGGCGCCTCGGGCTCGGGCAAGTCCACCCTGCTGGGATTGCTCGCCGGGCTGGACACACCGACCGCGGGGACCGTTCACCTGGACGGTGTGGACCTGTTCGCGCTGGACGAGGACGGCCGGGCGGACCTGCGCAAGCGCCTGGTCGGGTTCGTGTTCCAGTCATTCCAGCTGCTCGCTCCGCTCACCGCGCTCGAGAACGTGATGCTCCCGCTCGAGCTGGCGGAGCGCGAAGACGCGCAGGCGCACGCGCGTGCCATGCTGGCGCGGGTGGGGCTCGGGGAACGCCTGGGCCATTATCCGAAGTACCTCTCGGGCGGCGAGCAGCAGCGCGTGGCGCTCGCGCGCGCGTTCGTGGTTGAGCCCCGGGTCTTGTTTGCCGACGAGCCGACCGGCAACCTGGATGCCGCCACCGGCGCCGGGGTCATCGATCTGCTGTTCGAGCTGAATGCCGAGCGCGGCACCACCCTCATGCTGGTGACGCACGATGAAATGGTCGCGCGCCGTTGCACGCGCCAGATCCGGCTCGCCGCCGGCCGCACCGTGAACGGAGCCCGTTGATGGGCGTTGTCAGGCTGGCGCTACGCATGCTGGCGCGTGACTGGCGCGCGGGCGAGCTGAAGCTCCTGGCGCTGGCGCTCGTCGTGGCCGTAACGAGCGTCAGCAGCGTCACGTTCTTCGGCGACCGGGTGCACCAGGCGCTGACGCGAGATGCGCATCAGCTGCTGGGCGCCGATCTCCTCATCAATTCCGACCATTCGCTCGACCCGGTTTTCGAGCGTGAGGCGCGGACGCGGGGGCTCGCTACCGCCAGCAGCACACGCCTGATCAGCATGGCGCGCCAGGCGGAGACAGCAAACATCACCGGCGTGAAGGCCGTGAGCGAAGGTTATCCGTTGCGCGGGAGGCTCCGGATTGCGCCGACGCTGAACGCGCCCGACCAGGAAGCCTCCGGGGTGCCGCCGCCCGGTCACGTGTGGGTGGACGAGCGGCTCGCCAGCGCCATCGGCGCGGAAGTCGGCGCGGCGCTGGAACTTGGGAGCGCGCGTCTCAAGGTGGCGGCAATACTCACCCTGGAGCCGGACCGTGGCGTGACGTTCTTCAATATCGCGCCAAGGCTGCTGATGAACGCTGCGGACTTGCCGCAGACCGGGCTGATCCAGGTCGGGAGCCGCGTGACTTACGTGTTGATGGTGGCCGGCGACCGGGAGGCCGTTGCAGCCTACGAACAATGGGCGAAGACGCGGTTCGGCAGGGGTGAGGGCGTGGAGGGACTCGATAATGCCCGCCCCGAGATCCGCGCCGGGCTGGACCGGGCGCAGCAGTTCCTGGGTCTCACGTCGCTCCTGGCGGTGATCCTGGCTGCGGTAGCGATCGGTCTCGCCACGCGCCGTTTTACCTGGCGTCACCTCGACAACTACGCCGTGATGCGCTGTCTCGGCGCGAGCCAGCGCCAGCTGTTTGCGCTCTTCGCCTGGGAATTTGTCGCGCTGGGGGCCATCGCCGCCGTGCTGGGATGCGCGCTCGGTTTCGGCATACAACAGTTGCTGGCCCAGGGCCTGACCGAAATTATTGCCGTCAAGCTGCCCCGACCGTCAGGGTTCCCGGTCGCGCAAGGGATGCTGCTGGCCTTCGTGCTGTTGCTCGGATTCGCGCTGCCGCCGCTCATGCGGTTGCAGCGGGTGCCGGCGTTGCGGGTGCTGCGACGCGACCTGGGCGGGCCGCAGGAATCCCAGGTCCTGTCCTACGGTGCCGCCATGGCCGTCCTGGCGAGCCTCATCCTGTGGCAGGCCGGCAGCGCGAAGCTCGGTGCCTACGTGCTCGGTGGGTTCACGGCAGCGGGACTCGCGTTCGCAGCCGTGAGTTACGGGGCATTGCGGCTCGCCGTGGCCGCGAGCAGCCTGGGCGGGGTTGCCTGGCGCTACGGGCTCGCCAACCTGCGGCGCCGCGCGCGCCAGAGCACGGTGCAGATACTGGCGCTGGCGCTCGGCTTGACGGCCATTCTGCTGCTCACCGTCACCCACGGCGACCTGCTGAAGACCTGGCGCGCCAGGACCCCGGCCGACGCCCCGAACCGTTTCATCCTGAATATCCAGCCCGACCAGCGCGAGCCGCTCGCTGGCTTCCTGCGCGAGCACGGCCTGCCGCCCGTGGCGGGCTACCCGATGGTGCGCGGGCGCCTGATGGCCATCAACTCGACCGAGGTCAGCTCGGAGAACTACTCGGAAAATCGTACCCAGCGCCTGGTCGAGCGCGAATTCAACCTGTCGTACATGGACGAGTTGCCGGCGCACAACCGGGTGAGCGTGGGGCGCTGGTTCTCTTCCTCCGACCGCGCGAGCGGCGCCCTTTCCGTGGAGGAGGGCATCGCGCGCACCTTGGGCATCAAGCTCGGAGACCGCCTGACCTGGTCGGTGGGCGGGCAGCAGTTTACGGCGCCAGTGACCAGCATTCGGCGCCTCGACTGGGATTCGATGCAAGTCAATTTTTTCGTCATCACGACCCCGCCGCTGCTGGAACGCTACCCGACGAGCTATATCTCGAGCTTCCACCTTTCCGGCTCGCATGGCCCGGTCATGAATCAGCTGACGCAGGCTTTTCCCAACCTGACGATCGTGGACATGAGCCTGGTGCTGCGCCAGGCGCTGGCCGTGATGGAGAGGGTGGTGCAGGCCGTGCAACTGGTCTTCCTGTTCGCGCTCGCCGCCGGGCTGCTGGTGCTCTACGCGGCGCTGCTGGCGACCGAGGACGAGCGGGTGCGGGAGGCGGCGCTGATGCGGGCGCTCGGCGCGAGCCGGAAGCAAGTCGCCGCGGCCCAGCGCGTGGAATTTGTCACGATCGGACTCGTCGCGGGCACGCTCGCAGCCGTGGGGGCGACCGGGATCGGCGCGCTCATCGCCGACAGGGTGTTGCAACTCGATTACACGGTGAATCCGTTGCTGTGGCTGCTGGGGCCGGCGCTGGGCGCGGCCTGCGTGGCCATCAACGCGTTGGCGGGAACGCGCGCCGCGCTGTCGCAACCGCCGATCGCGGCCCTGCGCGAAACGGAGTAGGAATTCGCCGGGGTTGGTTCCGGCGAATTCCTAGTATAATGGGGGCACGTGGAATCCGTGTTGAGCATCGTCGTCGTCAGCCTGCTGGCCTTACTGGGGCTGATGGTTGCCCTCTACCTCAAAATATCCTCGCTCGAGCGCGCGCGCGCGGGGGAGCTGGCGGAACTGCTCGGGGAAAAGCACCGGGCCATGCTGACGGACCTCCACGGCGGCCTCGCGCAGCAGTCCGACCGCCTTACCACGCGCCTCTCCGACGAGCTCAACCAGACGCGCGACTCCCTGCACCGTCTTCAGCTGTCGCTGGGCGCCAGCCTGGGCGATACCACCGAGAAGCTCGGCGCCAAGATCGACCAGCGGCTGGAGCAGATCTCCGGGAAGGTGAACGAGCGGTTGGAGGAGGGCTTCAAGAAGACCAACGAGACCTTCGTCAACGTGATGCAGCGCCTGGCCACGATCGACGAGGCGCAAAAGAAGATCGAGACTCTCACCGGCAGCGTGGTGAGCCTGCAGGAGCTGCTCGGGGACAAACGCTCGCGCGGGGCATTCGGCGAAGTGCAGCTGGAGGCGCTGGTGCGCAACGTGCTGCCGAACCAGGCCTTCGAAATGCAGTACACGCTGTCCAACGGCATGCGCGTGGACTGCGCGCTGAGGCTGCCCGCGCCGACGGGCCTGGTGTGCGTGGACTCGAAATTTCCCCTCGAGAACTACAAGCTGATGCTCGACCCGAAGGCCAACGAAGCCGATCGGGCGCTGGCGCAGAAGGCGTTTCGCCTCGACGTACGGAAGCACGTCGATGCGATCGCCTCGAAATACATCATCGACAACGAGACCTCGGACGGCGCGGTGATGTTCGTGCCGGCGGAGGCGGTGTTCGCCGAGATCCACGCCTATCATTCCGAGGTGGTGGACTACGCCATCGGCAAGCGGGTGTGGATCGTGTCGCCGACCACGCTGATGGCGCTGCTCAACACCGCGCGCGCGGTGCTGAAGGACGTCGAGACGCGCAAGCAGATTCACGTCATCAAGGAAGCGCTGGCGCGCCTGGCCGTGGAGTTCGGCAGATTCGACGACCGCTTGAAGAAGCTCGCCGACCACATCCGCCAGGCGCACGAGGACGCGGAGCGGATCCAGATCACCGGGGGCAAGATCGCGCAGCAGTTCCAGCGCATCGAAGCGGCGGAGCTGGAACCGCCGGAAGGCGCGCGGCTCAAGGTCGTCGAGCTGCGGGACGACAGCAAGGCGAAGTGACCCCTCCCGTCATGAATTCTGGCTCGCAACGCACGCGCGTTACATTATGTTAGGCGCTCTGAAAACCTGGCGCCGGGAAAGAATACTCAAACGGTCCACTCTCGACGCAGCGCAGTGGCGCGCGGTGCTCGAGCGCTATCCCTTCACCCGCGCGCTGTCCGCGGACGAGCGCGCCCGGCTGCGCGACAAGGTGGTGCTGTTTTTGCACGAAAAGTCGATATCCGGCGCGGGCGGGCTGGAAGTGCGCGACGAGATGCGCCTGTGCATCGCAGCCCAGGCCTGCATGCTGGCGCTCAACCTCGATGGCGACTGTTACCGCGGCTGGGTGGAGGTGATCGTTTACCCGGGCGAATTCGTCGCCCAATACGAATACGTGGATGAGGACGGCGTTGCGCACCGGGTCGAGGAACCGATGAGCGGGGAGTCCTGGCTCGCCGGGCCGGTGATCCTGTCGTGGGCCGATGCCGAGCTGCGCGACGACGAGCCCGCCTACAACGTGGTGATCCACGAGTTCGCGCACAAGCTCGACATGCTGAACGGGGACGCCAACGGCTACCCGCCGTTGCATCCCGGCATGGACCACCGGGCGTGGTCCGCTGCTTTCGGCGCCGCCTTTGATGATTTCCGCGGCCGCGTGGAGCGCCGGGAATCCACCGGCATCGACCCCTACGCGGCGGAAAACCCGGCCGAATTCTTCGCGGTGCTGAGCGAGGCGTTTTTCGAGACGCCCGGCGCGGTGCTGGTGGAATACCCCGGGGTCTATCGCCAGCTCGCCGCCTTCTATCGCCAGGACCTGGCGGCCCGGCCTGAAGGAAAATTTTGAGTTTTAAATGTTGAATTTTGAATTGGGCGCCACCTCAAGGGAAATTTTGAGTTTTAAAGGTTGAATTTTGAATTGCGCGCAGCCTCTCTTGTTTAATTCAACATTTAACATTCAGCATTCAAAATGATTTCCTTTAGTTCATCGCTCGCCAACACCAAGTCGAAAACACTGCTGTTTGGCGGCTTCGGGCTGCTGATCGGGGCGCTCACCACGCTGATCGCGCTCGGTCTCGAGCGCAGCGAATCATTCAATAGCCGGATCAACGCGCTTACCGAGGCCCAGGGGCGCAAGATCGGCACGGTGTCCGAGCTGTTCCTCGGCAACGGCCAGCGCGCGGCGCTGATCGACAAGTTGTTCACGACCGAAGCGGCGGCGGCACGGGAGGCCGTGCACGTCGAGTACCGGGCGGCGGTCGGCCGCTACGAGCGCGCGGTGGACAAGCTGCGCTCGTTGCAAGTTGCGCCGGCGGCGCGCGACGAAGCGATCGCCGCGGCCGGGGCGGCCCTGGCGCTGGGGGAGAAAACCGTCGCCCTCCTGATGCAAGGCGAGATCGCGCCCGCATCGGAAATCAACCTGACGCAGGCGGTGCTCATCGACAGCCGCCTGCAGGAGACGCTGTACCTGTTGCTGGAAGCGAGCCACGCGCAGACCGCGCAGTCGATCGCGGGCGCGAACCAGGGCATGCGCCATGGCTTTCTGCTGATCGGCGCGGGCGGCTTCCTGGTGCTGCTGGTGGGCATCGTGATCGCGCTGCTGGTGATCCGTATCGTTGCCAGCACTGAAGCCAAGCTCGAGCGCGAGAAGGAGCTGGCGGAAGTCACCCTGCACTCGATCGTGGACGGGGTGGTGACTACCGACGCGGCAGGCCGCGTCGAGTACCTGAACCCGGTGGCCGAGCAGTACCTCGGCTGGAGCAGCGCGCAGGCGGAGGGCAAGCCGCTCGCCCAGGTCTACCGCGTGCTCGACGAACGCAGCGGCAAGCCGATCGAGCCGCTGCCATTCAGCCACGCTGCGGCGGCGGGGGAGGCGGAGCAGATTGCGGTGCGGCTGGTGGACCGCAACGGGCGCGAGTGCCCGGTGCGCTACTCGCACGCGCCGATTCGCGGCCGCGACGGCACCGTGCACGGCAAGATCGTGGTGTTCCACGACGTGAGCCAGGTCCGCGCCATGGCCCAGCAGTTGATCTGGCAGGCGAGCCACGACGCGCTCACCGGGCTCGTTAACCGCCGCGAATTCGAGCGGCGCCTGGTCGACCTGATCGAGACCGCCAGGTCGCAGCACCGCGAGCACGCGCTGCTATTCATGGATCTCGACAACTTCAAGGCGGTGAACGATACCTGCGGCCACAGCGCGGGCGACGAACTGCTGCGCCAGTTGACCACCATCATGATGACGCGGATGCGCGGCAGTGACACGCTGGCGCGCCTGGGGGGAGACGAGTTCGGCGCGCTGCTGGAGTCGTGCCCGCTCGACCAGGCGCTGCGCATCGCCAATGGGCTGCGCGAGACGGTGCGCGAGTTCCGCTTCGTGTGGGAGGGGAAGACCTTCAACGTCGGGGTCAGCATTGGCCTGATGCCGCTCGACGCCTCGAGCAGAGACATCAACCAGGTGCTGGCAGCGGCCGACGCGTGCTGCTACGAAGCCAAGAACCGGGGACGCGACCGGGTGCAGGTCTACCACCCGGCCGATCCGGCTCCCGGCGGCAAGCACGAGGAGCTGCAGATCGTGTCGCAGATCAACCGCGCGTTCGAGCTCGGCCAGTTCCGCTTGTACCGCCAGCGCATCGCGCCGCTCGACGGCGTGTCGCACCACGAGCCGCATTACGAGGTGCTGATACGCATGGTGGACCGTGCCGGCAACGTGATACCGGCTACCGGCTTCATGCCGGCCGCCGAGCGCTACAACCTGCTGACGTCGATCGAGCGCTGGGTGGTGAGCTCGCTGGTGGAATTCCTGCACCAGCAGTGGTCGACGGGGTTGATCCCGCGCGAGCCGCAGGGCCGGGGCGAGCGCGGCTTCTACTCGGTCAACATTTCGGGGGCGAGCATCAACGACAAGAGCTTCCCCGATTTCATACGCAACCTGCTGACGCGCTACCAGCTGCCGAGCGGCCTGCTGTGCTTCGAGATCACCGAGACCACCGCCATCTCGAACCTGTCGAAGGCGGCGGAGCTGATGCACGAGCTGAAGGGCATGGGTTGCCGCTTTGCGCTTGATGATTTCGGCACCGGCATGTCCTCGTTCGCCTATCTCAAGTACCTGCCGGTGGACTTCATCAAGATCGCGGGCGTGTTCATCAAGGACATGATCGACGACCCGATGGATAACGCGATCGTGGAGTCCATCAACCGCATCAGCCACATCCTGGGGATGCGAACGGTGGCGGAATCGGTGGAGGATGTGGCGATATTGAGCCGCATCACCGAGCTGGGAATTGACTACGCCCAGGGCTATTTCGTCGCCGAACCCGAGGCACTGGACAGCAAGCCTGCACTTCAGGCCGCGCTGTTTGCATGAGCCGGCACGCGCAATGAACAGGCAGTACCTGCTCGCGGCGGATGTCGGTGGCACCAAAGCGGCGCTGGCGCTCGCGGTGGCCGGCGCGGCGGCCCGGCCGGAGGTCGTCGCCCAGCACGTCTATGCCTGCCGCGAGTTCGACGGGCTGCAGCCGATACTGGCGGATTTCCTGCAACAACCGGTGGTGGCGGAGCATCGCGGGGCGATCGCTGCCGCCTGCTTTGCGGTAGCCGGGCCGGTTGCCTCCAATAGCACGACGCTGACCAATCTGGGCTGGATAATCAATGGCAATGCGCTGGCCGTCGAGCTGCGGTTGCCGGAAGTGCGGTTGATGAACGATTTTTCCGCGGCTGGCCGCGGCATCAGCCGGCTCGCCCCCGGCGAGATAGAAACGCTGCAGGCCGGGAGCCCGATGGCGAAGGCGGGCCGACTCATCATCGGTGCCGGCACCGGACTCGGCGTGGGGTTGCTGACCTGGCAGGACGACGGCTACTCGGTGCATCCGTCGGAAGCGGGGCACGCCGATTTCGCGCCAGTGGATGAGTTGCAGGATCGTTTGCTCACGCACCTGCGCCGCAGCTTCGGGCGGGTATCCTACGAGCGGGTGGTGTCGGGGCCGGGCTTGATGCGCATCTTCAGCTTCCTCCAGGAGACCGGCGCGGGCATACCTTCAAGGCAGTTGCAGGAAGCATTGAAGCAGCGCGCGGACACGGCGGAGGTTATCGCGGAGTTTGCCATGGGCAGGCTCGATCCACTGGCGGTGCGCGCGCTCGACCTCTTCATCTCGATCTACGGTGCATTTGCCGGCAACCTTGCGCTCACCACGCTCGCGCGGGGCGGGGTTTACGTCGCCGGCGGTATTGCGCCGAGGATTGCCCCCACGCTGAAGGACGGCACGTTCCTGCGCTCATTCGTGCAGAAGGGCCGCTTCAGCGACCTGCTGGCGGCGATGCCCGTGCACCTGGTGAT